>JAZGCO010000004.1:0-7014 GCA_036476995.1 Gemmatimonadota bacterium | reverse complement strand
AGCCGGAGGAACAGTGGCTTCTCAGACCTGAGAGTCGTTGCCACATCGTGGAACTGGTTGAGAGCGTAGCGAAGTGAGATCTTTCCGTCCGGGCTCACATTGTTGGGCGGAACGGGCCCCGCCTCGTGGAAGTAAATCGTGCCGATGTGATCATCTCCGGCAAAACAATCGATGGCAGGGACTCCGCCGCCTCCGGTGAAATAATAGATCCGGTACCCGTCGAATTGCCTCTTGTGAATGGCCACGCTCTTCCTCCCTTGACTCGATCGACCAGCGGATAGGTCGAGGAAGATACGTAGAAATGACTTGCTCGCCAGCTAATCTGGCCAGTGCGTACTGGCTGGCCGCCGGCGCGGCTAGTTTCGAAGCGGAATCTCGAGGCTGAACGAGCGGCTTGCGCCGGTCAGACCGACATCATCACCTTCGGCCACTCCGGTTATGCGAATGGCGTCGATGTCGGCCAGACTTCCCGCCGGCACCGACGT
The DNA here is from genome assembly GCA_036476995.1 of Gemmatimonadota bacterium. Lineage (GTDB taxonomy): Bacteria > Gemmatimonadota > Gemmatimonadetes > Palauibacterales > Palauibacteraceae > JAZDDE01. The sequence goes on along the minus strand of JAZGCO010000004.1, from coordinate 6,529 downwards.
CAGAACGCTGGCGTCGTTCATCAAGTAGGAGAACGAAGTCGTTCGGAGCGGAGCCACCAGTTCCTGCACGCCGCGCCACAGGGCCGTCCCCGTAGTGAAGACCGACGGATCCAGATGGTACGTAAGGCGGCCGTAGGAGCGAATCAGGGATCCCCGGTCCGGCACATCACCCGCAAAATTTCCGCTCCAGCCGGTCATCGTCAGGTAATTGGCATCCGGAGCCGCTGCCGAGACGCCGACCGCAGTGCAGACGGCCTTCGGTACGGCACCGGTCGAGGTCACGGTCCCCGCAAACCCGTCTGAATACTGATAATCGGCCTCGTACGGATCCGAGTACGCCAGACCCGCTGTCCCACCTGTAATACTTGCGTTCGGCACCGAGTCATACCAGAAGATGGTGGCTTCATCAGCACCCCCGGAGCCATCACATACAACACCGCGGTTGAGGTCGAACCGGATCGACACCGAGTCCGCCTCGGCCGCTACGATGTCGGTCGCGGCGGCCATGCGAAGCTCGGCGGTCATTAGATCCGACACCGCCCGCACCGTCTGCTGCGTGTAGAGGGCGTCGTTGGTGTTCCGGTAGAGCGTGCCCTGCCCGACCAGCAGAGACATGACCGAGGCCGTAACCAGTGACGTGATGATGATCGAGATCAACAGCTCGACAATGGTAAAGCCGGCTTCGTCACCCTCGCTGCGTAAGCGAAGCAAACGGCTGGTGGTGCGCAGAGGTACGCCGTGAACGATCTGTTCTAGCCTGGTCATTAGTACGTCGCCGGTTCATCGGGGGTTGGGCGCTCGTCCCCGATTCGGGTTATGAAGGTGCGCAGGCTCGCAGAACCCGAGCCGGGGACCACCGCCGTGACCTGTTTCATGGTCGCCGTTACGTTCGTCACCGAGAGGGTCACGATGTAGTCCTCATAGTTGATCGAAACAGTGTCTACGCCGCTCGCCGCGGAGGCGTATCCGCCTCGTACCACGTTCTCGAGCGCCAGATGGCCGGCCATCGTGTGGTCGGTCATGTCCGACGAGCGCCGGATGAGCGACATCGTTCCGTAGCTCATTCCGGCGATCGACACCAAGCCCACGGCCAGGATGAGTACGGCCACCATCGCTTCGACGAGACCGAAGCCGTTCTCGTTCGCGATGATTCGCCGCATGGACCCGGGAGCCGTTCTGGCGCCGCTTCTGGCGTTCGTCTGATTACCTGTCATCATATACCATTCCTACATCACGGTGACGCGGGTCCGGCCCATCGCGTTGACCTGAATGCGCCGCGTTCCCGAAGGCCGCGTAGCATCGATCAAGACCACTCCGTTGGTCAGGATTCCGCGTGAATTGAAGCCGAGCGAGTCGCCGGGCGCGATGATGTTGAGGGCGCTGAGCCCCACGTCCGACACCGAGTCGAAGGCGCGTGCCTGCAGCACTGTGCCTCCCGCATCGCGAATCTCGTAGCTCTGGGCCGATTCGTTGGCCACGAGCCAGACCGTGGACCGGTTCCGGATCGCGTGGCTTCGGGTCATGTTCACGTCAGCCACGATGAGCTGCGCCGCCTGCTCGAGGCTGGATCGCTCGCGAAACTCGGAGAAGCCTTCCGCGGTGATCATGCTGAGAATGCCGACGATCGTGACTACGATCAGCAACTCGACCATGGTAAAGCCGGCTGCGGATCCCATGCGGGACCGGCCAGCGGCACTGAAACCAGGCCGCCACGCCAGAGGAGACTCCATCTACATTGCCTCCAGCCATGTCTTGGGTATGTCACCCACCGAAGGCGGATACTGGCCGAGATTCTCGAACGCCTGCTGCGCGTAGCACGAGTTGAAGTTGATCTGCGGCTGGCCGCTTCCGACACTAGAGGCGACCACCGTCGTGTCGCCGGTGAGGATGTCCAGACCGGTTAGCAGCGCTCCCGTGATGATGGGCCCGCCCGATACGTTCACCGCACCACCGATCATGATCACTCCGTCCCACGTGAACCCGGCGGCGATCGTGATGTCACCCGTCACGATCAGCATGCCTCTTCCCGACTCGGCCGTGGTGAGTTTTCGCTTGGAGGCGTTGTCGCTCGTGAGATCCACGAAGGTGACCGGCCAATCGTTGGATCCGTACCCGCTGAAGTCAGGCCACTGGGTCTTCACGATGTTGACCGTGTGATCAAACGGGGTGACCATTCCGGCCTGCATTCCCGCCCAGTCCAGATTCATGCTCTCGCCCAGCTCGGCTCCCGTCGAGTACGTCACGTCTATAGCGGGCTCGCCTTCCGGAATCGTGTCAGCGGTGTTTTGCGAGTAGCCGCTGTCCGGCACGGCGACGCCCGCGATGTCGGCGTTCGACGTGCCGCAGGACGCCGAATCGGCGTTATTGAAGCCGGTAATACTCGCAGAGTCCGCTCCACCTTTAATTACTCCAAGTCCCGCCAAGGCCGAGAACGCCCCGGGAGCGGCGACCAGATTGTTGCCGCCGGCGTGAAACATGACTATCCGGCTCAGGGTGCGTGTCGAAGTCAAGCCGTCCGGGGCCGTGTAGGTCCCGGTCGAGGTCACGCGGTAGAGCCGCGCGAGGTCGTTGACGTCAACGAGGGAAGAGGCCGTTACTGTCGCCGAACCATATGAGTAGCTGTAGCTGCTCGATGCTACCACGGCAGTATCGTTCTCGACCAGAAAGTCGGTCAGGGCGGCATCGGCAGCATAGAAGGCCGACTGATATGCGTGTTCGTTCTGGCTCATGTTGCGGTCGGTATCGGCCGCGATGACTCCGACCGTGGCCACGGCCGCCAGCCCGACGAGCCCGATCAGAACCGCAAGCAGGGAGAAACCGCCCTGTGGTTCGTTTGGTGTGTGCCGCATGTAAGTCCGCCTCAATATCCCGCTGGAACGTGCCTCGCCGCTCATGAATTTCGTCTTATCCGCCCGCGAATACTGCAAGTCGAGCGCCATCCGGAGACAAAGTGGCGTAAGTGTTGGCCTGCGTGTCTGTTATGGGCATAATATCTCTCGGCGTGGGCTCAATTGGTGGAAAAACTCTGGTGGAATGACAAGAGAGAGGCGCACAACGAGATGGGTGGCGGTTACAGCATGCGCTCCAGGTGGCTAGGAGTGTACGGTTCGGAATACGGTCAGCCACACGGACCCTGCCGCGGTCGGCCCGCCGTAGCGGGATTGCGAATCTACAGGTCTCCGTGTAGAAGAATGATGTTCCGTGCCGTGCAAATATTCGCGCTTACGAGGCTGAAAGTTATGTGGTTTGAGCAGATTGTGCGCCGGGAGACTGGTTGTGCTACCTACGTAATAGGATCCTCAGATTCCTGCGAGTGCGCCGTATACGATCCGCTGTGGGACATCGAGCCGTACAGGGAAGCGGCCGCCGCCCGCGCCTCCAGGATCCGCTACGTCATCGACTCACACAGTCATGCCGACCATGTGTCGGGGGCGCGCCGGCTCGCGGAGGCAACGGGGGCTGAGTTGGTCTTGCCGGTGCTGGCCGAAATCACCTACGAGGCCACGCGAGTAGAGGGCGGCGACAGAATCCGTATGGGTGAAGTGGAAATGGAAATGGTCCACACCCCCGGGCACAGACCCGAACAACTGTGTCTGCTAATCACCGACCACAGCCGCGGCGAGGAGCCGTGGTGCATACTGACGGCCGATTTCCTGCATGTGGGCGATCTCGCCCGTCCCGACCTGGCTCAGCCAGGTGTAGAGGGGGCGGAAACCTTTTTCGACAAAGCCATCCCCACGTTGGATAGCCTTCCGGACTTCGTCGAGGCCTATCCTGGCCATGTAGCGGGCTCCACATGAGGCCGGGTGAAGAGTGGCAAGTTTGTCACTACCGTGGGTTTTGAGAAGCTCTACAATCCCGCTCTGCAGTTCAAAGATCGCGACGCGTTCGTTGAGTACATGAATGAGGATCAGCCCGTGCGGCCGGCTAACATCCCCAACGTCATGGCAATCAATCAGGGACGGATGCCGCTCACGATGGACGAGCCCCGAGCGCCATGTGTTCCTGTGACAGACGTGTCAGACCTGATCGGTGCGGGTCACATAGTCGTAGATACCCGGTCCGAGGTGGCGTTCGGCTCCGGCCATATTCCAGGCTCTTACAACGTTCAACTGGCCAGCCCGGAGTTCGAGCAGCGATTTGGTTGGGTAACACCCCTGGATGCGCCGGTGATTCTGGTTGCGGAGAGCGAGCCGGACGCGCAGCGAGCGTTGCATGCGCTGGCTTTCCTCGGTCTCGATGCGCGGGTGAAAGGGTGCGTTGTGGACGGGATCGCCGACTGGGCCGACCGGGACCGCCATCTAGCGATTCTGCCTCAGATCAGCGTGCAGGAACTGGATTCGCGGCTGCGGGGCGGCGAGGGCATGCGGGTGCTGGACGTGCGAGAGACGAGCGAGTGGGACGCCGGGCACATCGAGGGCGCGCACTACCTGAATTACAAGTTCTTGCCCGAGCAGATCGGCCAGCTCGAGCTTGACCCGAAAGACCCGATCTCAGTGGTGTGTGGCGGGGGTCTGCGCTCGAGCACCGCATGCAGCATCCTCATGCAGCACGGCTTCGAAGACCTTCACAACACGACCGGCGGGATGACCGCCTGGGTGGCGGCTGGCCTTCCCACGAGCGCGGCGTAGGTCGCCCGCTCCGCGTTCACCTACCGGGTTGACGTGCCGCCGCGCCATCAACCCGTCGTCGGCCCCGACCGGACCGATTACTCCATACGCAGCGCTCTGAGTGGATCCTGTCGGCTGGCCTTGAACGCCGGAATCGCGCATGCCGAGAGCGCGACGACCGCCAGAAGCAGGGTCGCGGCTGCCAGCGTCGTCGGCTCCGTGGGGCTCACCTCGAACAGGAGGCTACGGATGAAGCGAGTAACCCCGAACGCCACGGCCAATCCCAGCGCAACCCCCAGTGCCACAAGGCGGGCACCCTTCCCTATCACCGAGCGAACCACATCCGCCGCACGGGCACCGACGGCCATTCGGATTGCGATCTCGCCACGTCGCTGGGCGACAGCGTGCGACAGGACGCCGAACACGCCCACGCATGCCAGCACCAGTGCGAGTCCCGCGAAGCCAACTACGAGCAGCGTCTGGAAGCGTTCCTCGGCGACGGCTTCGGATCGCATCTCGGCGAAGGTCTGGACGTTCTCGACCGGCATCTGGGGCTCCAAAGCCCACACGGCGTCACGGATCGCCGGAATAGTCGGGTGCGGGTCGCCGGCTGTGCGAACGAACAGGTACATGTCGCTGAAAGGCCACTGGTCGTGCAGGAAGTACATGGCCCAGGGAGTGGCCTCGGCCATGCCGTCCATCTTCACGTCGCCCACCACACCCACGATCCTGTACTCGTTCGGCCTGTCCTCTCCCCACCAGTTACCCTTGCGGACTGAATGAGCGAGCACGTCACGTCCCTCGAAGAAGGTGCGCGCGAAGGACTCGTTGATGATGACCACACCCGGGCCCTCTGCGACGTCCCGCTCGTCGAACTCGCGCCCCCGGAGCAGCGGAATGCCTACCGTCCGGAAGTAGCCGGGCGTTACGGGTCGGATCCGGGCCTCGGGTCGCTGGCCTTCCGGCCGCTCGTGCACTTGGGGAATGTCAAAGCTTGTCTCCCAGCCACCCGCCAGCGGTGGGTAGAACCCCAACGCGACGGCCTCGACTCCCGGGAATTGTTCAACTCTTGCCCGTATCTCGTCGTAGAAGGGGAGGACACGCTCGGGATTGAACGTGTCGCCCCTCAGGCTGAGCGGGACGGCCACCACCTGGTCTTCGTGGAATCCTGCGTCCACCGACCTCAACTCGACGAAGCTCCTGAGAAGCAGGCCCGCGGCGCCAACGAGCAGCACCGCGAAGGCAACCTCGAACACCACCAATACGTCAGACCACCGGCCTTGTCGCCGGCCGGCACTCTGGTGTCCCGCTCCCTCCTTGAGCGAAGAGTTTAGGTCCAGCTTCGATGCACTGAGCGCGGGGAGAAGTCCGCACGCCAATCCGGTGGCGACGGAAAGTCCCAGGGCGAAAAGGAGCACCCGCGGGTCCACCGACACCTCGTCCAGCCTGGGCAGTCCCGCGGGAGCGGCGGCCAGCAACAGCTTTACTCCCAGGAAGGCCAGCCCCACACCGAGGACCCCTCCGAGCAAAGAGAGTACCAGACTCTCCGTTAAGAACTGGCGGGCGAGCCGACCGCGGCCGGCGCCCAGCGCGGCCCGAACGGCTACCTCACGCGAGCGCGGTGCGGCGCGGGCCAGCAGCAGGTTCGCCACGTTCACCGCGGCGATCAGCAACACCACCAGAGCGGCTCCGAACAGCATCAACAACGGAGCGCGCGCATTGCCGACGACCGTCTCGGTGATCGGCTCTACTCGCGCGCTCCGGTCGGTATTTGTCTCCGGGTACTCGCCTTCCAGACGGGCGGCGATGGCTTTCATCTCCGCGTCAGCCTGGTCAAGGCTGATCCCGGCCCCGAGACGAGCCAACGGCAGGAGACGGTGCATACCGCGCCCGTCCCCCGCATGGCCGGGGTCGAGAGG
>JAZGCO010000039.1:0-5634 GCA_036476995.1 Gemmatimonadota bacterium | reverse complement strand
CCTCGGGGTAGTTTCCCTTGAAGTGGCGTGTATCTACTACGACGCCGCGGATCCGCCCTGAAAGGCCAAGGCGAACGATGCACCAGTCATGGCCCGGCTCCCGGCGTCTGCGGGTTTGCCAGCCGTCCATCCATTTCCCTCGGTCTGTATACTCTCCCTCCAGCCAGACCGGGTCGTGGGGCGCGATCAGATTATCTTTCGAGGCAAAGAATTCGTCATTGGCCCTCACCACCCGTCCGCCGAGGCGAACCGCCGCCAGGTCAATCCTATCTGTCAGCTCGCTCATTCCAGTCCTCGTGGCAGGTAACGTCCGCCCGGGGCGCCCGGGAACTCCCCATCATCGAAAACCAAACGACCCCGCACGAACGTCTGTCGAACGCGGCCGCGCAGCTTACGATCTACGTAAGGGCAGACGGTGTGCTTGTGCAGAATGTTCGACGCCTCAACGGAAAATTCGGCCTCCGGATCCCACACCACCAGGTCTGCGTCGTATCCCGGCGCGATACGCCCTTTGCGCCCTCCCAGCCCGGTGAGCCGCGCGGGGCCTCCGGACATCCAGCGCGTAACATCCAGCAGGTCGTGTCCGCGCAGGCGGGCCTCCGTCCATACCGCAGGAAGCGAGAATTGAAGCGACGCCACTCCACTCCACGCCGCGGCGAAATCGCCCGTGTCCTGATGCTTCAGCTCTGGGGGACAGGGAGAATGGTCGCTGACGATGAGATCTAGCTCACCCTCGCGCAGAGCCTGCCACAGAGCTTCACGGTGGGCCCGGTCTCGGATGGGAGGAGCACACTTGAACTGCGTGGCTCCGTCCGGAATCTTGTCGGCCGCGAACGTCAGGTAGTGAGGGCACGTCTCTGCCGTGATCGCTACACCTGTCTCCGCCGCGGCCCGCAGAAGCTCAACGCTCTGAGCCGCCGACACATGGACGACATGCACCCGGCAGCCGGTCTCTTGGCTGAGGCCGACCAGGAGTTCGACGGCATCCGACTCAGCCTCCGGGGGACGAGAGTCCATGTACTCCAAATAGCGGGAAACCCTCGACTCACGGCCGGCTGCCGCGGATCGGCCCGCCGCCGCCTCGATCGGGCCGGGCAGCTCGGCGTGGACCAGCAGGACAGAGCCCAGGTCGGCTATCGTCTGCATTGCCGCGGCCAGCTCATCGGCCCGCAAGGGCCCGAATTCCGCGAGCCCTGAATCCACCAGGAAACACTTGAAGCCGAGAACTCCCGCTTCATGAAGCGGGCGGATCTGGTCGTGGCTGCCGGGAACGATGCCGCCCCAGAAGCCATAGTCCACAAACGTCTTGCCTCGCGCCGAGGCTGTCTTTTTCTCCAGCGCGGCGGCAGATGTGGTCACCGGCGAACAATTGAGCGGCATGTCCACGACGGTGGTTACGCCGCCAGCGGCGGCGGCGCGGGAACCAGCCTCGAAGCCTTCCCAGTCTGTCCGCCCGGGCTCGTTGAAGTGCACGTGGCTATCCACGACGCCGGGCATGACGACGGCCTCGCCCGCGTCCAGGGCAAGGCTTGCACCTGGAGCCGGAGCGTCCCAGCTGGCCAGATCCTGAACTAGACCATCGGTTACCAGGACCCAGGCGGCCTCAATACCGTGTGGTGTGACGACCCGCCTGCTGCGAATCGCCAGGTCGGGGGGCCTGCGAACATAGCCTTCCGTCATATCGCCTCACACTCCGCTGACGATGCCCAGCAGGTCCGTTAGCGCCCACCAGACACCAACCGCTACGATAGCCAGCGGAACCACATAGCGCATCCACAAATACAGCCAGGCCGGAGGTCCACCCTCTTCGCCGATTCCAAGTTCCGCGAGCACGGTGGAGCGCTTCACGAACCAGCCGACTGCCAGGACGGCTAGCAGCGCTCCGACGGTCTGCATGCCAGAGCCGAACACCAGGTCCCACGGAAGAAAAATCTTCATGTTGATGGTTGGAGTAATGGAGAGGAGGAAGATCAATCCGATAGTGATCCATACGGCCCGCCTGCGGCTCAGACTCGTGTTGTCCGTAACTCCGGACACAAGAACCTCGAACGCAGCGATGTCGGACAGGTAGGCAGCTCCGAACAGCGAGGCGAAGAACACGAACCCGATCAGCCAGCCAGCTGGCATCGCAGCGAAAATGCCGGGAAGAGTTGAGAACATGAGGCCGGGTCCGCTTCCCGCCTCTACGCCCAGCGCGAACGCTGCCGGAAAAATGGCCAGTCCGGCCAGCATCCCGGCCACCGTGTCTCCCCCCGCGGTCCACAGAGCCAAGCTGCGCAGGTCTTCCTTTGGCCGCAGATAGGACCCGTAGGCCACCATCAGGGTGCCGCCGAGGCCCATGGAAAACACGGCCTGTCCCAGGGCGGCGACGAAAACCGCGGCGGTGAGGCTGGAGGGCTCGAAGCGGAGCAGAAAGTAGCGGACCCCCTCGAACGATCCTGGCATAGTGAGCGACCGCGCGACTACGATCAGAAGCGATACGAATAGAGCGGGAGTCAGAATGCGGCTGATACGCTCGGTACCGGCCCGGACACCCTTTACCAGAACCAGCGCCGCGATCAGCAGGACGAGGCCCGTAGCCCCCAGTTGGAGCAGGAAGGAGCGGGCGTCAAATCCTTGGCCGGGCGGAAGAATTGCGGAGCCCTGCAATGAGAGCCCGAGCCCGCGGGCAAGTTCGGCGACCGCGTGGTAGAGCACCCACCCGATCGCGGCTGTGTAGTAGGCGGCGGCTCCAGCCGTCACAGCAAACAGGAACCAGCCCACGGCGCGGCCCATCGGAAAACCGGCGAGCAAGTACGCACCGGCGGGGCCACGACGCGAATGGCGCCCGAGTGTCCATTCGGCCATGAGAGCCGGGACCGCGATGAAAAGGACGGCCGCCAGATAGGCTAAGACAAACGCGAGACCGCCAAACTTCCCTACCATGTAGGGGAATCGCCATACGTTGCCCAGCCCCACGGCTACACCGATCATTACCGTGACCATGCCCAGGCGTGAAACGAAGGTCTGGCCTTCTCGTCCCGTGCTGTTTGTTTCCGGGTTCGTCACGCCATGATGTCGGCGAGCGAGTCCAGGGCCATGTCCACCTCGTCGGCCGTGGTGTAGAAGTGAGGCGCAAGGCGGATCGCGGGACCGCGAGGTGATCCGATGATTCTCTTGTCGAGCAGACGCCGGCCCACTTCCTCAGAGTCTATCCCGCACTCAGGCGGTATGGTGAACGCCGTGGACACCGTCTTTCGGTGTGGGTCCGCGATGCCGTGCAGGGTCAGTCCACGCTCCGCGCCACCTTCCAGCAGCCGGCTGGAGAGCTGAAGATGCGCTTCCTGAACTCTCTCCGGGCCGGCTTCGCGAATGATGTCCATGCCCGCCCGGCACACATACGCGTTCATGAGCGGCGGAGTACCCGTCTCGAACCGCCTGGCCGATGCCGCCCAGTCGAGAGGTCCGCCGTCGAACGAGAAGGGCTCGGCCCGTCCGAACCAACCGGTTACCGCTGGGCGCAGCGAGTCCACAAGTTCCGGCCGTACATAGAGGAACGCCAGACCCGCCGTGCCCAGCAGGAACTTGAGGCATCCAGAGGCGAGGAAGTCCACGCCCAGGTTCCGAACATCGATAGAGCGTGTCCCGAGCGTCTGGTACGCATCAACAAACAGGAGGGCCCCTTGGGCGTGTGCCTGGTGGGCGATGGAAGCCACATCTTGTACGAAGCCGTTCTGGTAGTACGCATGGCAGGCGGAAACGAGGAGCACGCGCTCGTCGATCCGCCCCTCCCATGCGTCCGTTTCGATCGCACCCTCGACGACGGGGACTTCTCTGACCACGGCTCCGCGGGCTTCTTGCGCCAGCCAGACGTGCCTAACGGTGGGAAACTCCGCGCCCGAAATCAGTACCGTGTTCCGATCCCCGCGGTAGTCCAGGGCGCTGGCCAGGCTACTGACCGCCTCCGAAACCGATGTGGTGAGTGCGACGTCCTCTGGCGCGGCTCCGATGAGATCCGCAAAAGCACGCCTGGCCTCCTCCACCTCGTTCAACCACGCGTCCCAGTCCATTCCGGCTTCGTCCCATGAATCGAGGTAGCGAAGCGCGGCGGCCCTCGTCCGGCTCGTGAGCGGTGCCTGAGAACAATGGTTCATCGGAATGACGTGCTGCAGCAGCGGGATCTCCGCCCGCCACCGGGCTATATCGAGCGTACCGGCGACCTGGGTGTCCGTCATGCAGTTTGGTGAGGCACCGAACCCGGATCCCGTCTCACGGGCGCCGGATGACGTCGCCAACGGCCGCAGTCTCCCTATCGTAGATCACGATGTGCTCCCATTCGCTCGCGTCTGACCGGGCCACGACCGCGACAACCGGCTCCGTCTCGCTCAGGTTGAATACCTCGTGCGGAACACCGGGTTCGATGAAGATGAAATCGCCCGCTTCGTTCTCGATGGACTCTCGGCAGTGATCGCCAAATTCGTGGCGCACCCGACCAGCGATGATATACAGCATCACTTCAAAATCGACATGAATATGGGCGAAGGCCACGCCTCCAGGGGGGATGGTGGCCACGTTCATCGACAGCCGCCGGGAGCCGACGTTCTTTCCGGAAAGACCTGTCTTATAGCGTATTCCGTTCCACCCCCGCTCGGCTCCGCCGCCTCGCAGGACTTGGATTCCATCGCCACCTTCGATGGCCGCCGATAGAGAAGGTTCTGACTCCGACATTACCGGGTTCCTTGATATGCAGGTCGGTTCGCGCCACTGCGTGGCAAAAAGTTGGACCAATCTACGGGCGCAACCTTTCGCGGGCAGCGGTTTGCCGGCTCGAGGCCTACATTGGCCGACTCTGTGATACGACGGTCCTATGCGAAGGAGACAAGCTGATGCGAACCAAGCTCATGACGGCAGCCAACGATGTTTCCGGGACTATCGCCAGGGTCTCACTCGGCATCGTGATGTTCCCGCACGGGGCTCAGCACGCGCTGGGCTGGTTCGGCGGCGCCGGGTTCGGCGGCACGATCGACTACTTTGGCGAAGTCCTGGGCATTCCAGCGTTCTTGACCGTGCTGGTAATAATGGCCGAGCTGCTCGGCAGCCTGGCCTTGATTGTGGGGCTGCTGAGCCGCGCAGCCGCTGCCGGAATAGCGTTCGTCATGCTCGGGGCAGTTTTCACGGTCCACCTCGAGAGTGGTTTCTTCATGAATTGGACGGGAATGCAGGCCGGCGAAGGGGTCGAGTATCACATACTCGCGCTGGGACTCGCGATCGTCATCATGCTCAAGGGTAGTGGAGCCTTCTCGGTCGACCGGATGATGGTGGCACGGAGCGGAGGGGAGTAGTACGCAGTCGCTAGGGCCTGGGACAAGGCCCAGGCCTTAGCTCAGACGGCCGCTACCCGACAGCGGCAAACTCCGGCGTATCGATCTCGGCCCGGCGCTGGCCCGTCTCCAGATCGAGCAGATACTGCTTTCGCCAGAGGCCGCCCGCGTAGCCACGAAGCCGTCCGTCCGCACCTACGATTCGGTGGCACGGAACGAGAATGGCCAGCCGGTTGTCTCCAACGGCGCGCGCCACAGCGCGAACGGCCGCCGGGCGGCCGGCGCGTGTCGCGAGCTCGGCGTAGCTGATCGTCTGGCCGTGCGGAACGTTCAG
>JAZGCO010000038.1:0-3082 GCA_036476995.1 Gemmatimonadota bacterium | reverse complement strand
ATGCCATGGCTGGCTTCGTGCAGGGCGACGGCGTCCTCTAAAGCGACCATCTCTGCCGGCTCGTCAACCATCGGCAAAAGCACAATATCCGGTGCCGCGCCCATTACTGCGGCAAGGTCCTTCTGGCCGTCTTCCTGCAACCGATTGACCCGGACGCCGGCGACACAACCGGCCTCTTTCCAGGCCCGGTAAATGTCAGATGACAGCGCCCGGGCGGCTGGCCGCAATTCCGGCGGTGTGAAGTCCTCGAGATCCTGGATCAGGACATCGGCGCCCCTCCCGGGCGCCGCCATCAAAACATCTTTATCGGCACCCGGCAGAAACAACCAAGTCCGGCATAGATCGACCAGTTTCATCGAATGCTTTCTCCCCAAGCCAACGCGCTACTCAGGCGATGATTTTAACAGGATGCCAAATCCACGGGAACAGCCTGCCCCCGCTCTACCCGACATTTCTCAAATAGCCTCCATATTCATGATGATGCTACCAATTTGCACTGCCGAGGGAAGATTTTGTCGTAGATCATCAATCAGGCTCAGGATTTTCCGGAATAGGTCTCTCGATACGGCCACCTCGGCCTTTTGGAACGTGGCATAGCGACCATGGCTGACCACTTTCGCCCTGATCTTGATCAGCTTCTCCCGGAGCGTCGTCAACGACCAATGCCCGACCTCCTCGGGCAGCGCCGACTTCTCCTTTTGGCTATGAACGGACATGCCGCCGCTCGAAATCGAGGTCTGCTTACCCTCCAACATCGGACATCATAGCGAAACGTTCCCCCAGGTCTATCGGGGATGCTGAGACACTGGCCGTCGTAGAACTAGAGAGGCAAACAGAGATAGAGTGCGGAGAATGGTTCGACTTCTAGCCACGGCGACCTTGGCCGTGCTCCTGGCCAGCCCTGCGTCCGCCCGTTGCGTCCTGAGCCATTGCAAGGCCGATGCGCCGACGCGCTCCTATATCACGAACCAGCACCGGCAGAAGGTCGGCGACCTCTACAAGCCCGGCTCCGGCCAGCGTGTCCAGATCAGGGATACCTCCCGGCGTATCATCGGCTACATCGAACTCGACGGCACGATCACGAATCCGTCTCGGCAGAAGGTTGGCTCAGTCGAGGCGCTACGTTAGCCGCTCCGCTTCCGTATAATTCGAATCAGCTATATCCCCCAGGTGCTCCAGAGCAGCGAGCATGGCATCCTGTAGCTTCACGAGCTGTGGGTTCGGTGCGCCGTACTTCCCATGCACGTCGGGGGCAGCATGGCCCATGAGACGCCGCCGTAGATCATCCTGCACACCGGCAGCACTCAACGCTGCGACCATACCGTGGCGGAACGAATAACTCGTCAGCCGTGGAGAACGTGGAACGCCAGCACGTCGAATCGCGGCGTTGAGCGTAGCCGAGAGGAAGTCAGCACCACGGCCAGAGGCCCCATAGCCAGTGAACAGCTCCTTGCGGTCTCCAGCGCGCTCCACGGCGTCCGTGATGGCCTCCAGTGCTTGGCCCACCATCGGCACCTGCCGGGTCCTGGAGCTGTTCTTGAGCCTCCTGACGCTATTCTGGCGTACCCAGACGAAAGGCACCTCCCCATCGAGTGAAACATCCGCCGCGACCAAACCACCGGCTTCGGCTGGCCCCATTCCTGAGTCGCGCATGATCCTAATCAGGTTACGAGTGTCCGGGCTCAGATTCGAGGAGGTCTCTATGTAGCCGTCGATCAGCTCCAAATGTTGACGGTTGAATGGCAGGCGATCACTCGGGCTGCCCCCTCCACCTGGAACGCTGTGGCGCTCGAAGGGATTGCGGCCAGGGTGATCCATGTCGAGGTGTGCCCTGTTGACCACGGCTCTCAAGGCAGCGAGGTGACGCCGGATGGATGCCGGTGCGAGCCCACGACGGCGCTCGTGAGCGATGAACTCAGAGACATCCATCCGGGTGATCCTGGTAACGTCGCGATCCCCGATCACCGCCACGAACAACTTGATGGCAAGATCGAACGGCCTTCGGTTCTTGTCCGAGCTGTGGCGCTCACGGTCGAGCCGGAGGGCTTCGGTTAGGGAGACCGTATCGCGTTGATAGTCGCCGCCGTGGCTCAGGGCATTAGCCAAGGCTGCCGTCCTGGCGTCCATTTCACCATCGTGTAATTGGTTCTGGTACCACGCCAGTTCGGCAGGGGTGTAATCTCGGATCAGCCCCCTCGAATCCCGGTTCGCTTCTTCGATCAGTTCGGCTTCTGCATCGCCACGAGCGAGAATGATGGCTTGGTTCTGCCGGGCCACGAGTTGCTGGGCCTCAGCCTGTACCACGGTCAGCGGAGTATCATGTGGCCATGTATGAATCCAGCTACCCTTACCGTTCAGCAGCTTGGCGGCTACGTCTGGCGGTGGGCGGCGACGGAAGCGGTAGCTCGATCCCCGCTTGACCACGTACCGAATTTGGACATCCATTTGGAATCATAATGGAACCCTGTTCGGGACGGGTCAAACGGGAATCCCTACCTTTTTGCGGTTTTACAACCGCTAATTGGCTCCGCGGGCAGGACTCGAACCTGCGACATGGTGGTTAACAGCCACCCGCTCTACCAACTGAGCTACCGCGGATCGGGGATCGTTCCGGTTGGTGTCGAAACGATCGCACCTGAGTGTACCGTCGTCACGAGGGCGGGGTTATAACAAACCCGCACAGCCCCCGCAATTTCTTTGCCGCGCCTCCGGAGGGCCCGAGAGCTGGCCGGTTCAGGCGCCGGCGACCGCGGCCAGGATGCACTGGGCCACCGGCAGGTAGTCCGAGTTCGGCATGTGGAACCAGCGCAGGAACTCGGCGGTCGAGAGATCCCCGGACAACCAAATATCAAGAAACATCCGGCTCACCGGATGGAGCCGTTCGGGCAGACAGCTCAGGACGCTCTCGGGCATGACCTGGGGTTCCAGTCCACAACTTCAAGGGCCACGCTAAAGGGGCCACGCTAATCCGCAGTTTGTTAGTATAGCATTAAATCCAGCGAGTCGGCCTTGCCGTGCAAGGGACCCCGGCGTAACAGCGAAACGGTAAGCTTTCCGCGCTATTCTCGCGAAAACCCGACAG
>JAZGCO010000037.1:0-12038 GCA_036476995.1 Gemmatimonadota bacterium | reverse complement strand
GGTGCCGCCACCAGCTACCGCCGCAGGCTGTTAGACTGGACGCGGAGCGACCTTCCGGCGAGCTTGCGGACCGCATCGTTTCGGACCTTCAGAGGCGGATGGACATTACGACATGAAGATCGGCATTACCTGCTATCCCACGTACGGCGGCTCCGGCGCGGTTGCGACGGAGCTGGGCCTGCAGCTCGCGGCCCGAGGGCACGAGGTCCACTTCGTCTCGTACGCCCAGCCCTTTCGCCTGACGGGTTTTCAAGAGGGAGTCTTTTTCCACGAGGTGGAAATGGCGCACTACCCTCTGTTCGAGTACCCGCCGTACTCGCTCGCCCTGGCTGTCCGCCTTCACGAGATCGCCGTGAACGAAGAGCTCGACCTTCTTCACGTCCACTACGCCATACCGCATGCTACGAGCGGCTGGATCGCCCGCGAAACCATGCGTGCCGAGGGCCGCGACCTGAAAATCGTCACCACGCTGCACGGAACTGACATCACGCTGGTCGGACAGGATCCCTCGTTCTGGTCGATCACCAAGTTTTCGATCGAGCGCTCGGATGGACTGACGGCTGTGTCCGAATACCTTCGGGACGAGACGTATCACAAGTTCATGTGCCCCAGCTGCGATATCCGGGTCATTCCCAACTTCATCGATCCCGAGGTGTACCGGCGCGAGGCGCACGATTGCAAGAGAGAGTTGCTGGCGGCGCCCGATGAGAAGCTCGTCATGCACATCTCGAACTTCCGGCCCGTGAAACGGGTCACCGACGTCGTGGGGATATTCGAGGGCATCCAGCGCCAGCTGCCCGCCCGTCTCCTGCTGATCGGCGACGGTCCGGATCGTCCAGCCGCCGAGGAGGCGGTCGCCCGGGCCGGACTTCAGGAAGAAGTCACTTTTCTCGGCAAGCTCGAATTCGTCGCGGGCCTGCTCGCCTGTGCCGATCTGTTCCTGCTGCCCAGTGAGCAGGAGTCCTTCGGTCTCGTGGCCTTGGAGGCCATGGCGAGCGGTGTGCCCGTGGTGGGGACGACCGGAAGCGGAATCTCCGAGGTCGTCGAGTCCGGTGTGACAGGTTACTTGCACGCCGTAGGCGACGTGGCCGCCATGGCAGCGAGCGGGGTGGAACTTCTCCGCGACGACGCGGTCTGGGAGCAGACCTCCAAGGCGGCCCGGCAGCGTGCGGTCGAGATGTTCTCGGCCGACCGAATCGTGCCCATGTATGAGGACTACTACGAAGAAGTGCTGCGCGGCGCGGCCCTCGTACAGGACGGACACGAGCACGTGAGCCGGCCGCCCGGCCCGCGCCCTGAAGCCGCTCCGGCCTCTGGTCCGGCTTCGTCGACCGAGCCGCCAGCCGCGAACGCAGCGAACACCGCTCCGGCCTCCGAGGGCTCTGGGTGACGCTCTTCGAGGCGATATTTCTCGGTCTGGTGCAGGGCCTGACCGAGTTCCTGCCCGTATCGAGCAGCGGTCACCTCGTTCTCACGGAAGCCCTTCTCGGCCTGCGAACCCCCGGCGTGACGTTCGAAGTCGCCGTCCATCTCGCCACGCTGCTGGCTATTCTGTGGGTGTACCGAACCCGTGTGGGCAAGCTCGCGGTGGGCACCGTTCGGGGCGATCGGTCGAGTCTCCGATATGTCGGGCTCCTCATCCTGGCGTCTGTGCCGGCGGGGCTGGCCGGGTTATTCGGGCAGGACTTCTTCGAGTTCCAGTTCGGACAGCCGGTCACCGTAGCTCTGTTGCTGCTCGTGACGGGCGTGCTCGTGTACACGGTTCACCTGACGCGCCAGTCTGCCGCCGATGAAGAGCCGTCCGCGGCGCAGGCGCTATGGATCGGTGTTGCGCAGGCATTCGCCATCCTTCCGGGCATCTCGCGGTCCGGGGCGACCGTAGCCATGGGGTCGTGGCGCGGAGTCGAGGTGGTCAGGCTGGCCGAGTTCTCGTTCCTGCTCTCAGTCCCAGCCGTGCTGGGGGCGGCAGTCCTGCAGCTGGGTGAGCTCGGACCGAGCGCCGCGGGAGGACTGACGCCCGGGATCCTGGCCGCCGCCTTCGCGGCCGCCCTGGTCTCGGGCATTTTCGCTATCCAGCTCTTCGTCCGCATGCTGAAACACAAGCACTTCACCCGTTTCGCCTATTACTGCTGGGCCGCCGGTGGAGCCTACCTCATGGCGGCGGCTTTCTCGCCCGGTCTGCGCTGAGATGACCTGGCCCGACGCCGCGGCACTTATCGACATGGCCCTGGCCGAGGACGGCTGGGACCGGGATGTCACATCCCAGGCCACCGTACCTGCCGAGGCGAGCGGAGAGGCGCTCATTGTAGCCAAGGAACCCGGCGTGGCGGCCGGGCTCTCGGTGGCGGAGGCCGTGTTTCAGCGGGTAGATCCGGATGTTGCGGTCGAGACTCGATCCGCAGACGGCCAGACGCTCGATACAGGCGATACTCTTCTGGCGGCGAACGGGCGGCTGCGCTCCATTCTGGCCGCGGAGCGAACAGCGCTCAATTTCCTGTCCAGGCTGTGCGGTATCGCGACGGTGACACGCCGGTTTGTCGAGGCGGTCGAGGGGACGGGCTGCCGAATCACGGACACCCGGAAGACGACGCCCGGCTGGCGCGCGCTCGAGAAGTGCGCCACGGCGGTGGGCGGCGCCGAGAATCACCGCGGCGGCCTGCACGACATGATTCTGATCAAGGAGAACCACATCCGGGCTGCCGGAGGCATTTCGGCCGCTCTCGCTGGGGCCAAGGCTGCGGCGGACGCGGCCGGAGCCTCAAGCGCAGGCCCGGCGACCGGTCCAGGGACGGGCCTGGAGATAGAGATCGAGATAAGCAGCCTGGAGGAGCTAACGGAGGCGCTGCAGGGTGGGGCAGGCCGGGTGCTGCTCGACAACATGTCTCTCGATATGCTGCGGGAGGCCGCTGCCATGGCTCGCTCTGGCCCGCCGCCGCACCCGGTACTGGAGGCTTCCGGAGGGGTCAGTCTGGACACGGTACGCTCGATCGCGGAAACAGGAATGGATCTGGTATCTGTCGGTGCAATAACGCATTCTGCTACTGTACTTGATCTATCACTTCAAGTATTGGCTCCGACGGGCAGGAGGATCGCCTGATGGCGCCGAGACTCACGACCCAGTGGGGCGGCCACGCCCGCGCCGATCTTCAGAAACGATGGGGCCGGGAGTCGGTGTACACGTACGGCCGGGTCGATTCGACGAACTCGGTGGCCCGCAAACTGGCGGAAGCGGACGCGCCGGCCGGAGCCATCGTGCTGAGCCGGGAGCAGAGTGAGGGCCGCGGCCGGGGTGGGCACACCTGGGCTTCGCCGGCCGGCCGCGGCGTGTACCTGAGTATGGTCTTCCGGCCCGGGGCGCTCCCGAGCCCTGCGCTGCTGCCAGTGCTGGCGGGCCTCGGCATCGTGGAGGCGCTGGACCGAGACTTCCGCGGACTGCGGCCGGCGCTCAAGTGGCCCAACGACATCATAGCCGGGGAGCTGAAGGTGGGAGGCATCCTGGCTGAAGCCGTATGGGCCGACGGCACCCCGCGTCACCTGGTCGTGGGGGTCGGGATAAACGTGCGTCCCGCCGAGCTACTGCCGGAGGAGCTACACGGGGCTGGGGCCCTCGACGATCTCCTCGGCACCGAGGTCCCGCTCGTGAAAGTGGCCGACACCATCGTCGCCGGGCTCGAGACGTACTTGCCCGAACCGCCGGAGACGCTCATAGCTCCACTCCTGGAGCGCCTTGATCGGTATGATTGGCTCAGGGACAAGCGGATCACGCTGACGACGGAGACGGAACCTGGCGCCTCGCCGCCGGCCCCGAATTCAGCGGAATCGGGGGAGCGCGGCGGGGACACCGCGCCATCGGCCGACGGGGACGCCGCACCGCCAGCCCATGAGCCTGGGCCCGGGTCGCAGGAGCCGAAAGAGACAGTGGTTCACGGAATGTGGGTAGGGATCGCTCCGGACGGGGCCATGCTGTTCCGGCCCGACCGGGGGGCGCTGCGCCGCGTCAGCATCGGAAGCGTGGAGCTGGCTGAATGATCCTTACCGTAGACATAGGCAACACCGAGACCAGCATCGGGCTGTTCGAGGGACACGAGGCGAAGCACACATGGCGTGTGGGCACCGTGAAGAGCCGCACGGGCGACGAGCTGTGGCTACAGCTTCGCGGATTCTTGGAGGAAGCGCCGCTCGCTGAGAGCGTACCCGAGCGTGCGGTGACCGCATCCGTGGTCCCGGTCCTGGATCTGGCCTGGGACCAGGCGTTGGCCCGTCTCGGGATTCCGCGAACCTCGATCGACTACGCCTCGCCGCTGCCGATTCAACTGGACGTAGAGGAGCCCTCGTCCGTGGGCGCGGACCGCCTGGTCAACACGCTGGCGACCAGTCAGCTCTACGCCCGGAACACGGTCGTCGTAGACCTGGGTACGGCCACCACATTCGACTGCATTACGGCCGACGGTACGTTCTTGGGCGGAGTGATCGCCCCCGGTCCGCGCGCGGGTATCCAGCGCCTGGCTCAGCAGGCGTCCAAGTTACCGATGGCGGAAATCAGGCCTCCCAGCCGCGTCATTGGCCGCACCACCGTGGAGTGCCTGGACTCAGGCGTGTTCTATTCGATCGTGGATGGAATCGACGGGGTCGTGGACCGCATCCTGACGGAATGGGAGCCCGCCGATCCGCTTGTGATCGCAACGGGCGGATTGGCCGAGCTAATCGCGCCGCACTGCCGCACGGTCGAGCGCAGCGAGCCGCTGCTCACGCTGGTCGGACTGGCGCTGGCGGACGAGCATCTGAGCGGAGCCGGATAGCGCCCAGGTCTCCGCTGCCGTGCGGGGCCGCCAGAGGCGCTCCGCGATCTCCCAGCAACACAGCGCTAAAGGATCGCTTTGCGCTCTACCGCCCCCACGCTCCGTGACGACCCACCCGGTGACTCTCCGGGCTCTCCTCGCGGAGGAGCCGGTCTAGCTCCGCCGAATCCGGACTCCGCCGTTCGTGGTGACGGCTTTGATCGTCGCCCCACCGTCTCCCAGCGTCGTGTTCAGAGTGCTGTTCCGGCCACCGATCCGTCCCTGAACGGTGATCGGGAAGTCGATCTGGAGCCCGCCGTTCACGGTCCTGGTCTCCAGCTCGGCGTTGTAGTTCGCGGGGATCTTCATGTCCACGCCGCCGTTGGTGGTCACCGCGTCCAGCCCGGCGCCGGTCCAGCGGTCACCGTCGAGTTCGATATGGAGGCCGCCGTTCGTGGTCCGCGCCTGGACGTCGCCCGCGACTCTGAGCAGGGACACGCCGCCGTTCGTAGTCCTCATTCGCAGGTCACCCTGGACATCGCTGACGGTGATCCCGCCGTTGTTCGCCTCGAGATCAACGTTCGACCGGGTGGGCACCATGAGCCGGAAGGAAACGGCCCAATTCTCACGTCGCCTGTCGCGCCGCAAATTAGGCCCTTCAGCTCGGATCGTGCCTCCGCTGGTGACGATGCGGATCTCACCGAGGATCTCCTGAGCCCTTTCTTCATCGCGCGCCATGGCCTGGACCCGCGCTGTGATCTGGATCTCGTTTCGGTCCCAGCCCATGATCGACACGCCGCCATTCTGGCCGGCGTCCACACGGATTACTGAGCCGTCTGCATCGACAGTCGTCACGCGCTCCTCGCAGACGCGGTCGCGATCATGGTCCCAGTCGTTACTGCACCAATCGTGGTCGCCATGTCTGTCCTGAGCCATAGCAGGCTGGACGCTGAGTACGAGGAGGGCCGCCCCCGCCGCTGCCAACACTGCCGATCTCATAATGCGCATGCTTCCTCCAGGAAGAGAACGTGTTGTTGTCACATGGTAGGACGCTCGAAGCGCCTGAATGGTTTATCCGCGGGCGGGTTGACCGGGGTGGCCATGCCGCTCCGCTGTGGGTAGCGTGACACTCAGGATTATTGCCGAAAATCGGCAGCGCCGCCAAGCTCAAAACGAGACCCGAGAGCCGAAGGTCGAATCGATGTCCGAACGCCACGTGCCAAGCTGCCTCATAATCACAGCCCTGCTTCTGACACTTGCCGGCTGCGCGTCGTACGGTGGCGCTCCGGAGCCGGCGGATCCAGCCGCTGATGCTGCCGTTGTCGTTGCCACGGACTCAGCCGCTGCCGCCGCCGCCCGGCCCACGGACCCGGCTCCCATGCGGCCCGCTGGGCAGGCGGTCGTAACGGCCGAAGCCGCGGATTCAGCCGCAGCCGCCGCGGCGGCCCGGCCCACAGATCCGGCTCCGACGCGTCCTGATGCGCGGGGCGGCGCCGCCCCGCCTGTGGTCGTAGTACGCCCGACGGATCCCGGCCCCACGCGGCCCGCGTTCCAACCGATCTATGACCGGCGAGAGCCCGAGCCGATCGAGGCCGGCGTCGCTCCTTCAGGCGGTGAATACGCCACCGGCGTAGATGTCCTGAGCTACGACGTGGAGCTGGCTCTCTCCGACACCTCGAAGGTGATCTACGGCCGGGCCACGATCGATTTCGATCTGATGGGTGTGGATACGGACGACGCCGCAGGTCGTCAGGTCGCGTTCGACTTCACGGGGCTGGCCGTGCTAGGCGCCTCTATCGACGGCCGCGCGGTTCAGGTTGGTTACGTGGACGGAAAACTCCTGGTTCCGGTCAGCGGAGGTGGTCGCCATACGGCAGTCATCGAGTATCAAGGCACGCCCGACGACGGCTTGATCATCCAGGACAATGTGCACGGGGAGCCGACGGTGTTCGCGGACAACTGGCCCAACAGGGCCCGCTTCTGGTTCCCGTCCGTGGACCATCCGGCCGACAAGGCGACGGTGTCGTTCACGGTTCACGCGCCTGAGCGCTGGGAGGTGATTTCGAACGGTGCCCTGGCCGGTGAGCCGGAACCGTCAGCCTTCGATGCCCTGGGAGGCGCCGAAGGAAAGAGGACCTGGCGCTGGAAAAGCGATGTCCCGCACCCCGTCTACACGATGGTGGTTGGCGCGGCGGACTTCGAGATTCTGCCGCTCGGCCGCGCCGCGTGCGGCCACGCTCCCGCCTCGCCGCGCGAGGACGGCTGCATCGAGGTCTCCGCCTGGGTGTTCGTGCCCGACACTCATTTCGCGGCCGAAGTGTTCGGCCGCGCCGCCGAGATGACGGACTACTACACGGAGCTGTTCGGGGATTTTCCGTACGAGAAACTGGCGCATGTTCAGTCCTCGACCCGATTCGGAGGGATGGAAAACTCGTCCGCGATCTTCTATTCCGAGGGTGCCATAGCCGAGGGCCGCCTGAGTGAGACCACGGTGGCTCACGAGATCGTGCATCAGTGGTTCGGGGACTCGGCCACAGAAGCGGACTGGAATCACCTGTGGCTGTCCGAGGGCTTCGCTACTTACTTCGCCTATCAGTTCTTCCGGCATGCTGACGGGGAGGAGGCCTTTGGGACCCTGATGGAGAGCGCCCGGCAGCGCGTCCTCGGCTCCGATGCGTCGCAGCGCCCGATCATCGACCCGGAGGAGACGAACCTCTACCGGCTTCTCAACTCCAACAACTATCCCAAAGCCGGCTGGGTTTTGCACATGCTGCGCGGCTTGCTTGGCGACGAGGCGTTCTTCCGCAGCGTCCGCACGTACTATGGGCGCCACGCCAACGGAACCGCCCTCACCGCCGATTTCCAGGCGGTACTCGAAGAAGTCTCAGGTGAGGACCTCGGCTGGTACTTCGAGCAGTGGGTGATGCGGCCGGGGTTCCCGAAGTTCTCAGTCGATTGGACCTGGGATCAGGGAACGGGGCAGGGGAAGATAGAGGTCTCGCAGGTGCAGTCTGACGATTGGCCCACGTTTCGCGCTCCGGCCGTGCTCGACATCCAGTTCGGCGAAACGTCGCGGCGCCTGGACGTGGAGATCACGGACCGGGAGCACACGTTCGAGTTCAGCTCCCGAATCCGTCCTACGGACGTTGTTCTGGATCCGGACGGCTGGATCCTGAAGGAGATGGCGGGCGAGGGCGGCGAATAGAACGCGGTGCGTGCCTCGTTCGTGAACTCGGCGCAGAGATATCAGGCGTCGGCTTCGGGATCGGGATCACTGAACTGAAACAAACTGACCATGCTTGGTGTCTCGGCGAGCGACACGGTGCGTTGAGCGCCCGCGCGTTCGAAGACGGCCATCTCAGCTCCGGCAGGCGGCTGCTCGTCGGTAGGCGTCTCGACCCAGCCCTCATCCAGGCTTCCCTGCAGCAATTCCTTGTAGAGAAACTCGATGTCCAGCGGGAAGGGCGTCGATCCCTCGGCCTGTCGCTGCCAGGAGACGACGAACGCGTCGCCCTGACTGTAGACGGTCGCCGGGATGTTGGCGACGAACGGAAGATCATCCGGATACATCTCCGGACGTGATTCTATGGGTGCGATGAGGATGCACGTGGCGAGCGGATCGCTTCCGGGGGATTCAACTTCGGTGAGACACAAATCCACTCCGGGTTCCGGCTCCCGGTCGATCCGAACGATCCGGCCGTCGTCTGCGCGGACCTCGTTTACGTCTGACGGGGCGTCGAGTGCCTGCTTCAGAAGCGGTAGCCAGTCGTCCTGTCCAGGGCTCACGGCTGTCCTTTCGGGCTCTCAGGAGCCGTCGGAGTTGCAGTCGGGCGGCTAAGAACGGGTGCCGCAGTCGGTATTATCCCGTAGGTAGCAAGCCCTGTGCCGTGATTTAGGGCCGGTGTGGGGGCGTTCGCAAGTCTCCCTCACGGGCCTCCAGCCTGGACCCGCGCCTGGCGGCGCGGGCTCGATTCGCCCCTACTTTACGCGGCGCAGCTTGTCCCGAACCTGGTTGGCCTTCTTGGGGCTGAAGATTCGAAGCAAGAAGTACCCAACGACCACGATCAGAACCAGCTTGATCGCGAAGCCGATCAGCGGCGCCAATAAGCCGAACACCACGCTGAGCACCATCATGCCCACGAAGCCCAGCACCAGCAGGTACAGAATGGACCTAATCATTTCTCCTCCTGAAGTCCTAACCTCTATATCGTCAGCCTCGGCGCAAGAGTTCCTGTAGCACTCAAGCGGACGAGGTGCGCTTCCGTCTCGTACCCGGTACTACGGAGAGGGTAGGGCGCTGGTTTCAAACTAATATCGGCCATGCTGGCAGTGGTCTGCCAGACCGGCCCGCGGGCAAGTGCGCAGAACCGCCATTTAGGCTGAAAACCCAGTCCAAACGATGGCACGATGAGTGCCCTACGTAGGTTCCGCGTGGGCCACCTTGACCAACGAGATCGGCCCACTATTTTAGCCTCTCTAGTTAGCACTCATGATGGGCGACTGCTAACAAGTCGCCCGTGACAACACCAGGAGGACGTGCACGATGGCAACCGCTTCGAAGACGAAGCTCAAGATCACTCCGCTCGCTGACCGCATCGTGGTCGAGCCGCTGGAGGAGACCGAGCAGATGCGTGGAGGTCTGTACATTCCGGACACCGCGAAGGAAAAGCCGCAGCAGGGCACCGTCCTGGCTGTCGGCCCGGGCCGGCGCAACGACGACGGTGACATCATTCCGGTCGAACTAGGGGTCGGGGACCGCATCCTGTACGGCAAGTACTCAGGTACGGAAATCACGATCGACGGACAGGACGTTCTGATCATCAAGGAGACGGACGTCCTCGCCAAGCTGTAACGGCTGCGGCAAACAGCGGCAGCAGCCACAGCAGGCGAATCGTTCGGCGCGCCGCCACGTGCGGCGCCTCAACGCACACAATTAGGAGTACGTGAAGAATGGCTAAGGATCTGGAGTTTAATTCCGTCGCCCGTACCCGCCTCAAGGCCGGTATCGACAAGCTGGCGGAAGCGGTAAAGATCACGCTCGGTCCGAAGGGCCGGAACGTCGTGATCGAGAAGAAGTTCGGCAGCCCGACGATCACCAAGGACGGCGTCACCGTCGCCAAGGAGATCGAACTCGACGATCCGATCGAGAACCTCGGCGCAATGATGGTCAAAGAAGTCGCGACCAAGACGTCCGACAACGCCGGTGACGGCACTACCACCGCCACGCTGCTGGCCCAGGCGATCTACCGCGAGGGCCTCAAGAGCGTCACGGCCGGCATCAATCCCATGGCCCTGAAGCGCGGCATCGAGAGCGCCGTCGAGGCTGTGGTGGAGAACCTGGCCGAGATCGCCGTCGATACGACGGGCAAGAAGGAGATCGCCCAGGTCGCGACGATTTCTGCCAACAGCGACTCGGTGATCGGCGACCTGATCGCCGACGCGATGGAGAAGGTCGGCAAGGACGGGGTGATCACGGTGGAAGAGGCCAAGGGCCTCGAGACGACGCTGGAGACCGTGGACGGCATGCAGTTCGACCGCGGCTATCTTTCGCCGTACTTCGTGACGGATCCGGACAAGATGGAGACGATTCTCGAGGAACCGGTCATTCTGATTCACGACAAGAAGATCTCTTCCATGAAGGATCTCCTGCCGGTGCTCGAGAAGGTCGCCCAGCTGAGCAAGCCTCTCCTGATCATCTCGGAGGATGTCGAGGGTGAGGCGCTCGCGACGCTGGTCGTGAACCGGCTCCGGGGCACGCTCAAGGTGGCGGCCGTCAAGGCGCCCGGCTTCGGCGATCGCCGCAAGCAGATGCTCCAGGACATCGCCATCCTCACGGGCGGCCAGGTCATCAGCGAGGAGCTGGGCTTCAAGCTGGAGAACACGGTTCTCAGCGACCTTGGCTCGGCCAAGCGGATCGTGATCGACAAGGACGACACGACGATCATCGACGGAGGGGGCGAGACGGACAAGATCAAGGGCCGGATCAGCGAGATCAAGGTCGCGATCGACAAGTCCACTTCCGACTACGACAGCGAGAAGCTGCAGGAGCGGCTGGCCAAGCTGGCCGGCGGCGTTGCGGTGATCAACGTCGGTGCGGCGACCGAGACCGAGATGAAGGAGAAGAAGGCTCGGGTCGAGGACGCTCTGCACGCGACGCGCGCGGCGGTCGAAGAGGGCATCGTGACGGGCGGCGGCGTGGCTTTGCTGCTGGCCCAGTCGGTGCTCGACGATCTGAAGACCAAGAATTCCGATGAAGCGATCGGTGTCCAGATCGTGCGGCGGGCTCTGGAAGAGCCGATCCGTCAGATCGCGCAGAACGCGGGCGCCGAGGGTTCGATCGTCGTCGAGCGTGTACGGGAGAAGGCGGACAGCACGTACGGCTACAACGCGCAGACGAACAAGTACGAGAACCTGGTGAAGGCGGGGGTTATCGACCCTACGAAGGTGACTCGTACGGCTCTGCAGAACGCGGCTTCGATCGCTGCACTGCTGCTCACGACGGAGGCTGTGATCGTGGACCGGCCTGAGCCTGAGAAGGCCATGCCTGGGATGCCGGGTGGTGGCATGGGCGATATGTACTAAACGTTCAGCTGCACGACACCGCGCCGCAAGCGCGGACGGCGGGGACCGCCGCTCCGCGAGCTACGAGCAACACACCGCTCAATGCTCGCTACGCGTGGTCTCCGCTCGTCGTTTGGGGGAGGTGGAAAAAATCTGGCAGTGTTTTGACGATCGGTGTAAGACCCGCGAGAATGAGATCACGATGACCTACCTCGGATGGCGCGGCACTGTCCCAAGTCTTGGAGCACAGGAGCAAGGAACCTGCGAGGCGCGTACGGCGGATGGATCGCGCTGCGGCCATCGCGCACGCCACTCGCTGATGGGTGTTTCTCTCTGCTGGCAGCACGCGACGCCGGAGATAGCAGCCCGTCAGAGCAGGCTCACGGCTGCTAGACGTATCGCTAGCCAACGCAGCGACTACTTCCATCATAAGCACTGCGATTGGGCCAAGAAGATTCTGTCACCGATAGTATTTGGAGATAGAGACGCAGCCTTAGCAGCTGGAAAGCGCCCTTGCACGACCTGCAGTGCGTGACCCCAATGGTTCTTGAGATGTTGAATCGCTCGCCATGGACGAGCAACTCCGGGGAGCACGCGGACACGCCCTCCAGGTCGCTGATCGCTCGGGCCGACTTCTTCGCTCAACAAGAGAAGGCATCCATGGGCAAGACACCTGATCAGGTGCCTGAAGACAAGCTC
>JAZGCO010000036.1:0-4320 GCA_036476995.1 Gemmatimonadota bacterium | reverse complement strand
GCGGCCGCCCTGCGGCGCCGGAGCGATCCAGGCTCGTGTTCGGTCAGATTCGCCGTCAACATCAGCCGACGCTGCCTTCCATCTCGAGCTCGATGAGCCGGTTCAGTTCGATCGCGTACTCGAGCGGTAGCTCCTTGGCGATCGGTTCGATGAATCCGCGCACCACCATCGTCATGGCCTCTTCTTCGGACAGGCCTCGGCTCTTCAGATAGAAAAGCTGTTCTTCACCCACCTTCGACACCCGCGCCTCGTGTCCGATCGAGGACTGGTTTTCGTCGATCTCGATGTACGGGTACGTATCGGTTCGCGACGTCTCATCCAGTAGAAGCGCGTCGCACTCCACGTTGGACTTGGAACCCACAGCACCCTTGTACACCTTGCACTGTCCGCGGTATGTCGCCCGCCCGTGTCCTCTGGAGATCGACTTGGATCTGATCTGCGAAGTGGTATAGGGCGCGGCGTGGATCACCTTGCCGCCCGTGTCCTGATGCTGACCGTCGCTCGCATACGCGATGGAGAGGATCGAGCCATGCGCCCGCTCTCCGACCAGGAAGCAAGACGGGTACTTCATCGTCAGCTTCGAACCCAGGTTGCCGTCCAGCCACTCCATCGTGGCGTCCTCGTTCACAAGCGCCCGCTGCGTGACGAGATTGTACATGTTGTTCGACCAGTTCTGGATAGTCGTATAGCGGAACCGCGCGCCTTTCTTCACGATGATCTCGATCACGCCCGAGTGGAACGACTCGGTGGTGTACACCGGCGCGGTGCATCCTTCGATGTAATGAGCCTGCGCGCCTTCGTCGCAGATGATGAGCGTGCGCTCAAACTGTCCCATCTGCTCGGCATTGACGCGGAAGTACGCCTGCAACGGAACGTCTACGTCAACACCTTTCGGGATATAGACGAAGGATCCGCCTGACCAGACCGCGGAATTAAGGGCCGAGAACTTGTTGTCCCGCGTGGGAATGACCGTGGCGAAGTACTCCCGGAACAACTCCGGGTGTAACTTCAGCCCGTCCTCGATCGACTCGAAAATAATTCCCTGCTCTTCCCACTCTTCCTTGAGCGAGTGGTAGACCATTTCCGACTCGTACTGGGCTCCTACTCCGGCCAGCACCTTCCGCTCGGCCTCCGGGATCCCGAGTCGCTCGAATGTCTCCTTGATGCTGTCCGGCACGTCGTCCCAGGATCGTTCCATCTGGTCCTGGGGACGAAGGTAAAAGTAGATTTCGTCCAGATTCAGATTGGAAAGGTCACCGCCCCACTCCGGCATCGGCTTCGAATAGTAGATCTCCAGGGCCTTTAGCCTGAAATCCAGCATCCACTCCGGCTCTTCCTTGTGCGCCGAGATCTGCCGAACGATGTCTTCGCTCAGACCTTTCTCGGCCTTGAAGACGGGCTTCTCGTCCGTGACGAAGTCGTACTTGTACTCGTCGAGACCAAGGCTGGTTACCGCATCGCTGTCGGGCATAACAAAATCTCTCCTTACGAAGCCGAAATCGCAGCTTCCTCGTGCAGCCAGTCGTATCCAGCTTCCTCGAGCTGGTCCGCAAGCTCCGGTCCGCCGCTTTGTACAATGCGGCCCGTGATCATCACATGAACCTTATCCGGGTGTATATACTCCAGAATGCGCTTGTAGTGCGTGATGAGAAGAACTCCGAGCTCCCCGTCCTCTTCCGACAGCTTGTTGACACCGTCGGCCACAATTCGAAGCGCGTCGATGTCCAGGCCGCTATCCGTCTCATCCAATACCGCCATCTTCGGTTCCAGTACCGCCATCTGCAGGATCTCGCCGCGCTTCTTCTCTCCGCCCGAGAACCCTTCGTTGACGTACCTGCCCCCGAAGCTCTCGTCCATCTTGAGTAGGGCCAACTTCTCCTGGAGGCTCTTATGGAACGCGAACACATCGATGCCGTCATCGGCGTCTCGGCGAGCGTTCACGGCGGTGCGGAGGAAATTGGCGATAGACACGCCGGATACCTCACTCGGATACTGAAAGGCCAGAAAAAGTCCGGCCCGGCTGCGTTCATCAGGTTGCATCTCGAGGACGTCGGCGCCTTTCAGCAGAATCTGCCCGTCCGTGACCTCGTAGCCCGGATGCCCAGCGATTGCCTTGGCCAGCGTGCTCTTGCCGGACCCGTTGGGGCCCATCAGCGCGTGGATCTCTCCCGAGCGTATGGCCAGATCGACTCCGCGCAGGATCTCGATGTCCCCGTCGGCTACCCTGACGTGGAGATTCCTGATCTCAAGCAAGTACTCAGACATCGTATGGACGTGCTCCGTCAATCTTTAGTGGACTCTGGTGCGGGGGTACGATCGAACGTAGCAAGACGCCCGCAATGACCAGTTAGAACGCACAAAATAGCGAGATTGAGAATGAGTATCAAGTAGCGGGCCAGTGTTTCAGACGAACTGGAAACCGCCATTTACGCGGCAGTTGCTGCGCCTCTGGCCGGGCTCCGGTATCTTTTGCGGATGCGCGCCGGATTCTTCCGCCAGCACGGTGGACCCCAGGTCATGGAAATAGGCGAGTCGCCGGAGCCGGTACTCGCGCGCGGTACCGTGATCGTGCGGGTTCGCGCCGTGGCTCTCAATCACCTCGATCTATGGGTACGCCGGGGGATCCCCGGCCTGACCCTAGATCTCCCGCATATCGGTGGGTCCGAAGCTGCGGGAGAGATCGCGGCGGTCGGCCCTGGCGTGAGCGAATGGGCTGACGGAGACCGGGTTGTCCTCAACCCCTCCTTGTGGTGTGGCGAGTGCGATTTCTGCTCTGCGGGCGAGGAAAGCCTGTGCCGGCGGTTCATGGTGCTGGGCGAGCATGTGAAGGGGGCGGCGGCTGAACTAGTCCGGGTTCCCGCGCAGAACCTGTACCGGATTCCGGATTCGCTTCCGTTTGCGGAGGCCGCCGCCACACCCCTCGTCTTCCAGACCGCCTGGAGGGCGCTCATCTCGCGGGCCGGACTCAAGGAGGGAGAAGTACTTCTGGTCACGGGCGCTTCGGGAGGTGTCTCGACCGCAGCGATCCAGATCGGAAAGTGGTCGGGTGCGACAGTTATCGCCGTTACCAGCGGCGTGGATAACTGTGCCCGAGTTAGGGATTTGGGCGCCGATGTCGTGATCGATCGAAACGCAGACGACTTCCGGACCGCTGTACGGGATGCGACAGTACGCGGAAAGGTCGATGTCGTACTCGACAGCGTAGGTGAGGCCATGTGGCCCGACCTAGTTCGTTGCCTGGACAACAATGGTAGGATCGTTACGTATGGGGCGACAACGGGACATAACGCCAGCCTTGACCTGCGGCACGTCTTCTGGAAACAGCTGCAGGTTATCGGAACTACCATGTCGTCCAGGGCGGAGTTTGAAGTCGTCATGAAACACATCGGCAGCGGGGAATTGCGCGCGGTCGTGCACGACACGTGGGATCTGGCCCGGATAGCAGATGCGCACAGAGAACTCGAGGAGGGCAGGGTGTTCGGAAAGCTGGTGCTTGTCCCTTGAAGCCGTTTCCTCGCTCCTGGCCTGAAGGTTTCTGGGCGTTTGTCCTTCTCGGCCCGGCCACCATTTTGGCCGCAGGGGCCTGCCAGGATTCGGACGTAGCCCCGGAGGTCCCGGTGGACGGAGCACCGGCGGACACTGCGGCCGCAGCCCTTGATCCCGAGGTGCGTACCGAGCCGCTCGATTCTGTGCGCGTACTTAAGGTCTGGCTTGTGAACCGCCGGTCCAGTCCTGTAATAGTCGAGGCCACTGCGGGCGCAGATCCCGTTGCCGTGGACTCTCTCGAGCCTCTGGATTCCGCCCGAGTCAACCTGGAGGTCAGGGCAGACAGCGTCTGGCTCACCACGCGCTCGGCCGATGGGCGCGAGCTCGGCGCCAGGTGGCTGTATGTAGCCGAGGACTCCGTCACACGCCTCGAACTTCCCTAGGCCAGCCAGCCCGGTCACAGATTCGCCGCGGTTTCCTTTCGATGTGGGATCCCTGCAACGCTTGCCGCACCCAGGCATCGGGGAGCCCCGCTCTATTCGATTACCCAGAAGTGACTTACCGAATATCGAATTGAATAGCATCGATTTTGCACTCTCCTTGGCTGCAGGAGACGAAGACGCGAGGAGATTGAACGATGAAGCCGAACAAACAGCTCGTGATTGCCACCCTGTCTGCGAGCATTGCCGCCCTGGCACTGCTGGCCTGACACCCGGAGACACGAAAAGTTGAGCTTGCCGCAACTCCACAGGCGGAGGTCGAAACCGAACGCTGGTTTATCTAGCCCTCTGCTCAAACAGGCCAAGCATTGTTCTAAGAAGAGCCAGGCTTTCG
>JAZGCO010000035.1:0-3168 GCA_036476995.1 Gemmatimonadota bacterium | reverse complement strand
AGGGCTTTCGAAGGTCGATTGATTCAGACACGCCGGATCTTCAACTGTCCTACGACCTTGTCGCCCGTGAAACCACCCGCACGTACAGCGGTGGCGGCTACGGTTATGGCGGCGCCTATCCCTACCGGTTCGGCCACTTTGGTCACTTCGGGCATTTTGGACATTTTGGCGGCTTCGGACATGGCTCTTACGGCTCCTACTATCAGATACCGGCGCTCAAGGGAACGCTGGTGCTAACCGTGATCGATGCCGAGAGGAGCGCAGTGATCTGGAGCGGATGGGCTAGCGGTCTACTGAGCGACGACCCGACTCCCGAGGATGTGGATCGCTATGTTGCGGAAGCCATCTACGAGATCTTGGCGGAGTTTCCGCCCGAGCCTGAACAGGGTCAGCATGGCTTCATGGCGTCCGGGGCGAGAGGGTGAACCGCGGATTCGATCCAGCTCTCGCCCACGCTCCGTCGCGCCATGCCGGCAGCCATTACCGTGTGCCGACACGGAAACCCATGCTTTCATGCTTCCATCTAGCCTCCGGCTGCTCTGCGAGGACGAGCTCAGGAGCGTGGCGGGGCCAGATCTGAGACATGAGCGGTCAGCCGGCGTGACCTCTCCATGTTTCCTCTCCAGGTTCGCCTCCGTAATAGGTGCGGAAATGCTGAGGAAAGTCCGTACCTCATGATCAGGTGCGGAAATGGCGAGAAAGGTCGGCTTGAGACGCAGAGACCACTCCATCCCGCAGCCTAGGTGCTGGGCTGGTTGTTCGAATGCGAGAGAACGCATGTCTCGCACTCAGTCGCCCTGTTGAAGCAGGGGCGCTGGTGGTCAGGAGCCCGCCTGAGGCTTGGAATGAGTATCGACGCCTTAGGATTATGGCCTCGACTGCTGGGTCCGCCGTAGGCGCAGTTTCCTTTCTTTTCGTTTGAAACCCTAGGGTCTCAGACGAATCAAAAGAATCCGGACCCCGACGTAGATCTCCAGCACCTGCCATGGCGTAGTCAGCCTGCCATCGAAGCCCCGGTGGGCCGCGTCGCCACTAGTCGCTGAAGGACATCCGAACTTCTCGTTGTCCTCGAAATGCCAGTAGAAGCTGCCCAGCGTGATCCGCCAAGTCAGTGCACTCCCCAAGCTCGTTGTCCAGAAGGCCCTGGAGTTGACCCGGTTTCGTGGGCACCCGTTCCCACGAGGCGAATCCACACCTCGGACCCAGGGGTTGACAAGCCGACCGCGTTCATACATACTGGTCGGTATGAACGCCCCTACGAAGACACAGGAGAGCGCCAAAGGGCGCACGAGAGATCCCGAAGCGACGCGCGAATGTCTGCTACACTGCGCGTTTCAGGAGATCTACGAGCACGGATACGCCGGAGCGAGCCTAGACCGGATCCTGGCGCACTCGGGCGTGACCAAGGGCGCCCTGTACCACCATTTTGGCAGCAAGGCCGAGCTGGCGAACGCCGTGATCGACGAAGTGATCCGGCCGTTGGTGATGGAGCGCTGGGCGGATCCCATCGCCGAATCGGACGACCCCATCACGGCACTCCGCGAGCATCTCACCGAGGTGATGGCCGACTTCACCGACCAGGAGATGGCGTGCGGCTGTCCGCTCAACAACCTGGTCCAAGAGCTGGCCAACGCCGCGGAGGGCTTCCGTGAGCACCTTGCCCGGGTGTACGACGAGTGGCGCGCGGGTCTCGCGGTAGCGTTCGCGCGCGGCAAGGCTGCCGGTAACGTCCGGCAAGACGTGGATCCCGCCGCTGCGGCCGCCTTCATCGTGGCGAGCGTCGAGGGCCTCGCCACGACCATGAAGAGCAGCCGCGATCGTGAGGTCACCGGCTCAGCAGCGACGATGTTCCTGCAGTTTCTCGAGAGCCTGCGGCCGGCCCCGGCCGAAGCGCACGCGGCCTAGCCAAACCACCCGAATCCCAACGAGAAGGAATGATGATTAGAGACTCAAGCCTCAGCCGCAACCAAACATACCAACCAGTCGGTTTATGGTCGTTGGACGATCACAAGACGCCCACGGTGAATGGAGCGACCCGATGAGCTCCCCACTTGAGATCAACAGCAGGAAGGATGAGAACCGCACTCAGCGATACGCCCGCTGGGTGATTCGACATAGATGGCTGGTCCTGGGACTGGCCGTACTCGTGACGGTCGCCGCAGCGAGCGGCATGCCCAAGCTCGGGCTGGCCACCGACTACCGAGTCTTCTTCAGCCCGGACAACCCGGACCTCGCGGCGTACGAGGAGGTCGAGAACGTCTACACCAAGAACGACAACGTGCTGTTCGTGATCCGTCCCGAGGAAGGGGACGTGTTCACGCAGCGCATGCTCGGGATGATCCGGTCGTTGACGGACGATGCCTGGCAGATCCCGAACTCCACTCGGGTCGACGGGATCACAAACTTCCAGCACACCTGGGCCGACGGCGACGAGCTGATCGTCGAGGACCTGGTCGGGACCGGCGAGATCACGCCAGCCGTTGTCGTCCGGGCGCGCGGGGTGGCGACCACGGAGCCGCTCCTCGCCGGCCGGCTTGTCTCGGCGGACGCCCGGACGGCCGGAGTGAACGTTCGGATCTCGCTTCCCGGCGAGTCCGAAGCCGAGCTTCCGGCCACCGTCGGACATGTCCGCGGGCTGCTCGACCGGTACCGGACCGAGTATCCCGATGTCGAGATCCACGCGGCCGGGATCGCCATGCTGAACTGGGCGTTCGCCGAGGCGCCGACGCGCGATGCCGGATTCGTGATGCCGCTCATGTTCGGCACGTTCGTCCTCGCGATCATCCTCTTCCTGAGGTCGTTCTCGGGAATCTTCGCAACGCTCGCGGTGATCGGAGCCTCGACGGCGGCCGCCATGGGCGTGGCCGGGCACCTCGGGGTGTTCTTGGATCCGGTGTCGGCCTCGGCGCCCATCATCATCCTGACGCTCGCCGTCGCCGACTCGATCCACATCCTCGTCACGTGGCTGCAGTCGCTGCGCGACAACCCCGATAAGCGCGAGGCGCTCGTTGAATCCCTGCGCGTGAACGCGAAGCCCGTGTTCCTGACCTCGATCACGACCGCGATCGGGTTCCTGACACTCAACTTCAGCGATTCCCCGCCGTTCCGGCTCCTGGGCAACATCACCGCGCTGGGCGTGATGATCGCCTGGGCCTACTCGATGACGCT
>JAZGCO010000034.1:0-2762 GCA_036476995.1 Gemmatimonadota bacterium | reverse complement strand
ACGATCTCCGGCGATTCGAACAAGAGCTTCTGGACGACGGCAAGGTCTGTAAGATCAGCTTGCAGGTCGTGGGCAGAGAAACCGGATCTATTAGCCTGGGCAGGGCCGCGGCAGTAGAGCCAGGGGGGACCCTGCTGTGGTTCGTGTTCCCGGGCCAGTCGTACGAAATCGCGGCGGCCCACGATCCGGACGGCTGCCTTCTGGGCTTCTATACGGGTTTGATTCGACCTCCCGAAGTCCAGTCCCGGACCTGGAGAATCACGGACCTGTTCCTCGATATCTGGCAACCTGCCGACGGCGAGGCGGCGCTGCTCGATGCTGAAGAGCTGGCTGACGGTGTGGCGCAGGGGTGGCTTGATGAACAGGAAGCCGAGCAGGTCCGGGACAAGGCGTCGGAGATTTTGGAGGCTTGTCGGCGCAACCGCTGGCCGCCCGCAGTCGTGAGGCGCTGGCCACTGGCCGGGGTGCCCTCGCTCCGTCTGCGCAGGGATGAGCCCGGCACCTGGCACGCCGGACTTATCGTGGGACGCATCATAGCCGGCGGTATCTACTTCTTCGGAGCAGCGACGCTTACTTCGCTGCTGTTCGCCGGCTTCTCCGACGCCTTTCAAGAGGGGGTAGGCCTCGGCCTTTGGAAGGCGGTGCTCGCGGTTGAGGCCGCCGCTCTGGCCGTCCTCGCGCTAGCCGGGCGCCTTCCGGCCACCCGGATACCGTACCCTCGGGAAGCGCTGACCGAACGAACGCTGTTCATCGGTACGCTCGCGATGGGACTGGCCGTGTTCGTGAACCGAGACAGCCGCTTCTGGAGCGGGTCTCTGGTCGGCGTGTACGGGGCGCTGGCGCTGTTTCTCGCGATCTTCGCCGTCAGCCGCATCCGGTATGACCAGGAAGCGCCCTATCTGGCGCTGGCGGGTCTGGCGGTGTCACTCATAGCCCTGATAATTCTGCTGCAATGAAAGTCGAATCAAACATCGGCCGGCGGCGGAAGTGGATCATGGCTGGAGGTTTCGCGGCCTTCTTCATCACGCTCTGGCTGCTATGGAACAGTCCGGTCGTGCTTCCGGTCAAACTCTTCGTGGTCCTGCTCCACGAGCTGAGCCACGGGCTGGCCGCGGTTCTTACCGGAGGCTCCATCCAGGGCATCGAAGTGACCGCGGCGGAAGGTGGCGTTTGCTACTGTAGCGGTGGGAGCGCCTTCGTCACCCTATCCGCCGGATACCTGGGAAGCTTTCTCTGGGGTGTGGCTCTGGTCGCCCTGGCTCGCCGCGCGGCACGCTGGTCTCGGTGGTCGGTGGGTTTCGTCGGGGTGGCGATAGTGACCGCATCGATCCTATTCGTAAACGGTTTCGGTTTCTGGTTCGGACTGACGTTCGGGGCCGCGCTCCTGGTCAGCGCGCGGTTTCTGCCGGCGAACGCCAACGCGCTTATTCTGACGGCTCTGGGGCTCATCAGCGTCCTGTACGCGATCCTCGACATCAAGAGCGATGTCATCGACCGGCCCGGCGCACAATCCGATGCGGGGATGCTCGCTGAACTGACAGGCGTACCGACGTTGGTCTGGGGAGTTCTGTGGATCGGGGTCGCGCTGTGGATCTGTGCCCGGTTGATCGAGCGCTACGTCAGGGAGTTATAGGCGGCGCGCAACCAGTCGCGGCCTGGTGTGTTCGGTTTCGGGCCCATGCACCTGATCGCGGCCCGCCTTCTTGGCGGTGTAGAGACACGTATCAGCTCGCTGCAACAGTTTCGACAGCACTTGCCCACCCTCCGGCCAGCTGGCCACCCCGATGCTGATGGTGACGTGACCGTGCTCGGTCCGGTTCTCGAGTGCCAGTGGTATACTGGCGACAGCCCGACGAATCTGTTCAGCTATGTCCATGGCACGTTCGGCAACGGTTTCCGGAAGCGCGACGATGAATTCTTCCCCTCCGTACCGACCCACGATATCTCCTTCCCGAACGCGGCCATGAATGGTTTTCGCAACATTTTGCAGGGCCACATCTCCGCCGAGATGCCCGTACATTTCATTGAACTGCTTGAAGTGATCGATGTCGATCATGAGAGCAGAAATTGGACGCCCATAGCGACTGGACCGCGCGAGTTCTTCGTCGAGCCGCTGCATGAACGCGCGACGATTGAGAAGGCC
Organism: Gemmatimonadota bacterium; assembly: GCA_036476995.1. Lineage (GTDB taxonomy): Bacteria > Gemmatimonadota > Gemmatimonadetes > Palauibacterales > Palauibacteraceae > JAZDDE01. Next base: position 619 of record JAZGCO010000034.1, on the reverse strand, counting down.
GGTTAGAGAGTCGGTGCTCGACAACATCTGCGGCCGCTGTCCCTGCCTAACCCCGAGAATGGCGATCAGGCTCGTCGCGCCAAGGAGAATCGCCTTGACGATCTGATGCCCGAGATTGAAGGCCCCGTACATGGCAGTGCCGCGACCGGGGGCATACAGATCGAAGTTCGCCTCGGCGTAGGACACGATACCGACATACTGACCGACCGCGAGGAGTCCCGTAAGGGCGCAGACGCGGAAGTCGAGGCGAAGCGCAGTGCTGGCGATCATGACCAGATACGCCGGGTACAGCACCTGGTTGCTCACGGCCGCGTGTGGATGGTCCACGAGCAGAAAGGAGGCCAGGCCGACGCTTATGATCGTGACATCCGTCGCGCTGGTCGCGAACCCCATCCACGATCGGTACTGGAGCTTCTTGGCCGCCAGGTAGAACAGGAAGGCCAACAAGAGGTAGGTTGCGGCTGTCTCAGCCAGCACGCGATGGTCGATCAATGGCTGGCGGACATACCCCTCGACGGCGACGACAAGAATTGCGGCCACGAGAAGTAGCCGCACGCGTGCCACCGCGAGTTCGCCTCCGCTCCCGGCCTGCTGAACAGTAGGATCGGGCGGATGCCAG
>JAZGCO010000033.1:0-21103 GCA_036476995.1 Gemmatimonadota bacterium | reverse complement strand
GAGGACGGCTGGATCAAAATCAACGAGTGGTGCGAGACCAGCGTCGCGGGCGTGTACGCGATAGGCGACGTAGCCGGACAGCCGATGCTCGCGCACAAGGGCTCACATGAGGGGATCCTAGCGGCGGAGCGGATAGCCGGCGTAGCGCAGCACCCCATGCGCTACGACAACATTCCCAGCATAGGGTACTGTCATCCCGAGGTGGCTAGCATAGGGATGACGGAAGAAAAGGCCAAGGAGGCCGGGCACGATGTCAAGGTCGGAAAATACCCGCTTGGGGCTCACGGTCGAGCGATGACGGCGGCCCACAACGAGGGCTTCGTGAAGATCGTTGCGGATGCCAAGTACGGAGAGATACTCGGCGTCCACATGATCGGACACAACGTCAGCGAACTGATAGCCGAGGTCGGGCTAGCACGCGACCTGGAGGCGACAGTCGAGGAGCTAGCCGCTCACCCTCACGGGCACCCGAGCATGTCGGAAGCCGTCATGGAGGCCGCCTTCGCCGCCATGGGCAGGCCGATTCACACGTAGTGGCTCATCTACCGGACATGCTTCCACACCTCCATCTGTTCTCGGTCGAGGGCCGCGTTCCGTACCGCGCGGGTCTAGAGTGGCAGAGGACTCTGGCCCGGGAGCGGATCGACGATACGCTGACCGATGATATCGTCTTGCTACTGGAGCACGAACCCGTGGTCACATACGGGCGAGGATCTGATCCTGCCAACCTTTCTCTATCCGAGAAGGCGCTTGAGTCTTCGGGGATCGAACTATGCGAGGTTGAACGTGGCGGCGATGTCACCTATCACGGACCCGGCCAGATCGTCGGCTATCCAATAATCGATCTGAACCGGTACCGTAAAGACCTTCACTGGTACCTCCGGACCCTGGAGGAGACCCTGATACTTGCCCTTGGCGAGCTGGGCGTGGCGGCGTTCAGGAACGCTCCACACACGGGTGTCTGGGTCGGAGATCCCGACGGTAGCCTGGGCGCCAGATCTCAACGCAAGATCGCATCGATCGGCGTTCATGTGAGCCGCTGGATCACTTGGCACGGGTTCGCCCTCAACGTCACGAACGAGCCCCTGCAGACTTTTGGCCTGCTCGTTCCGTGCGGGATTCAGGGAGTTTACATGACGAGTTTGGAAGCCGAAGCAGCACCGGTCTTGGACCCTGGCCGAGTAGAACGAGCCCTTGCTCACGGACTCTCCCACGCTTTCGGAGTCGATGTCACAACGGAGGCCAGCATCGCCGTCGGACAGATACCGGTTGTCACAACATGAAAGGCACGGCACGAAGCCCCTATGGCCGGTGGCCTTCTCGACTTCCGCAGGTCTCGACTTTCCGATTCCGGCTGATGAAGTTATTGACGTCATAGGCGACTACGAGGACGGAACAGAGGCGAGGTTTCGGTTCGATTCGGACCTTCCTGAACGGGAGCAGCGATGACTTTCGGAATTCTGATACTGGCCACCGTAGTGGTCGGAGTGGTTCTCGGGCTACTGGCAAGAATGTCTGCGCGGCAGGTCGCAGCCCAATGCACGGCGATGCTGGTCGCGGCGCTCGTCTTCTACGGGTTGGTCGCACTGCTGTAGCTTAATTCCCGGCTTTCCGGCGCCGATTCCGACCTTCCGCCAGCTCTAGTCTCGCGGCTCGCCGGTCTTCCGCGTCCCGGTATCTCCGGCCCTCCTCCTCAGTCCTGAGCTCGAGCTGAGGGACGGGGATCGGATTACCGTTGTTGTCGATTGCGACCATGGTCACGTAGCAGGAGTTCGTGTGTCGCCTGTTTTTCCCCTGGACTGACTCCGCAGACACTCTCACTCCGACCTCTATCGATGTTCGTCCGACAGTGTTCACGGCGGCCTGCAGCGTCACGACCTCTCCTATCTGGATGGCCGATCTAAAATCTACCTGATCGAAACTAGCCGTAACGCAGGACTCTCCGGCGTGCCGCGTGGCGCAGACATACGCGATCTTGTCCACCGCGGCGAGAATCACCCCGCCGAACACGTTGCCAAACAGATTGGCATCCTGCGGACCCATGAGCTGAGTCATCGTGACCTGCGAGTGGGCGACCGGGTGCACCGCGTCTACCAGTCCCCGCCCTACTCTCCTGGGGAGCTCGTCCGTGCCAGGCGTATTCATGGAAGGTCCGCCTCCTTTAGCGTGTCGGCCGGCGCGTCGGCCGGCGCCTCGGCCGCTGGAGCGACTTCGGCCGGCGGGTTCGCGTTCACGCCATGCTCGATCGCGCCGCCCCGGATTGCGGCCATCCCGGTCAGAACAGCGGCTGCCAGTCCGGCCACTAGAGCTAGTCGGCGCAGCGCTCGATCCTCGCGGTTCGCGACCGCGAATCCCGCGAAAATACCGGCGGTTACAAGTGTCACCGCCGCCCAGGTGGCCCAGCTGCGGTGCGTCTGCACGACCGACGGCCGCACAAATATGCGATCGGCGACAACATCGGCCGCGGCGATTCCGGTAAAATAGCTGGGCACCGCGAACACTCCCGCGAGGAGCAACGACAGGACTCCGTACCACTCCAGCTCGTCCCGGTTGAAAATCCATCCAGCCAGCCCGACAAGGGCGCCGGTGATCGAAAGCACGATCGCAAACGGATGCGTGATCAGGTGAACGTATTCCCAGCTCAAGCGCTGCGATTACCTTCCTTGACAGGCGTCAACGGTTTACTAGAATAGGCGCCGCGGACGAGCCCCCTTCGTCTAGTGGCCCAGGATACCTGGTTCTCAGCCAGGAGACAGGGGTTCGATTCCCCTAGGGGGTATTCAGGCTGCCGGCCTTGCTGGCGGCCTTTTTTCGTGTCCGCTCGCCGCGCTACCATCTAGTAGTCCACCGGCCGCAGGTACCACTCTCCGATCGCGGTGCCGGACAACATCGCCACGGTCGGTAGGTTTCGCTTCCAGTGCGTTCCCTCGAGCCGGCTTCGCACCGTCTCGATCTTGGAGGCCTCCAGGCCCGCCTTCTTGAGCCACGCCTCGGACCGGCCGCTCAGCAGATGATACAGGATAAGATCCGCTTCCGGGTACGAAACGCCGAGATCCGCCTCATCCGTCTGCCCCCTGATCAGGTCCGCGGTGGCCGGCTTGTCCACGACTTCAGAGGGAAGGCGTAGGTGGCGCGCCAGCTCCCACACCTGCGTCTTGAACAGGTCGCCCAGCGGATTGATGGGGGGCGAGTCGTCCGCGTGCCACGTGAAGTAGCCCATCAGGCGCTCCGACTTATTTCCCGTTCCGATGGGCAGCCCGCCCAGCTTGGCCGCCTGATCGAAGAGCACGATCATACGCATGCGCGCCATGACGTTGCCCCGCCGCCTGTCCGTCGCCTCCGGCTCGTACTCAGCCAGGTACGCATCCACGGAGTCCGAGATGTCGATCAGGCGCGTCTCGACTCCCAGCTGCTCTGCTACGAGACGACCGTGATCCAGGCTCTCGGAGCTCGACGTCCGGTACGGAAGGAAGAATCCGAACACATCTTCCGGACCCAGGGCCCGAACGCAGAGCGCGGCCGTTAGTGCGGAATCCACGCCGCCCGACAGACCCACGATCGCTTTCTCGAAGCCGCGCCGGGTCCGCACCTCCTCCCGCAGAAAACGTGTCAGCCACTCGGTCACAAGATCCGCGTCCATGTCGAGCACTGAAGTATCGAGGCTCCGGCCGTCGGTCTGCGCCGCCGTCAGCGCGGTCGCCTGCGTGGCATCATCGTTCTCATCTTCGCTGGCCTCGCCAGGTCCGGCGCCGGAGCGTGCCGTTGGCCAGGCGTCTCCGCTTTCCCGGTTCTGGAGGAGCCTCGGAAGGGCACGCTCAAGGTCGGCCAAGAGAGGCGCCTCGGTGCGCGCTGCTGTGAGGGTTCCGAGTTCCAGCGTGGCCTGTCCAATGGCGGGATCCCACAGAGGCGCCTCGTAGAGGAGGTCGCCCCGGGGGCCGAACAATACGGAGCCACCGGCGAAACCTTTGCCCCCTTCGAAGCCAATAAGCTGGCAGACGGCAACGGCGATACCGTGCTCCTCAGCGGCTCCGCGGGACACTCGGTGCCAGCGGTCTACGTTTCCCGGCACCCCTTTGCCGGGCTCGGAGCCGCGGGCCGGCGAAGCGCTCGGTACGAATATCGCCTGCGCGCCGCCAAGGGCCGCCAGGGTCGGGGCAATAGAGTGGAACATGTCTTCGCAGATGAGGATCGCGGCACGCCCCCAGCGCGTATCGAAAGCGTGCACAGAGTGGCCGGCCTCCACGAAGCGTTCCTCCTGGAACACCCCGTACGTGGGTAAGAATACCTTTCGGTGAACGTGCCGAATCCGGGGCTCGTCGTCGCCGAGCTCCGCGTACAGGGCAGAGTTGTATATCCTGTGATCGGACAACTCGTAGAAGCCCATGACTACGTCCAGCGGCCGATCGGCCCCCGGGGCGTCGCGATAGCTGCCGGCAAGAGCCTCCAGCACGCTCTCCGCCTCCAAAGCGTGCTCCCGAACTCCCCCCTCGAGGAAATAGCCTGTGAGCGCCGACTCCGGGAATACGACCACGTCGGGGCCCCGGTCCCTTTCCTTCAGGGCCCCGAACACCTTGGTCACCCTATCCAGGCTCGTGGATGGGTCGCCCTTGGCCGGCATGAACTGTGCAATGGCGATATCGAGTCGCATGAGCAGGAACGTCTGCCGGGTACGAGACACTGTCAACGGCGAGCGGCCTCGCTTGCCGTCGCCAACGGCCGCAGTATCGATCGTTCAGCTGTTCAAACCTTCGGGCCGGAAAACGAACCGAGACAACACATCAAGGAAATCGAGTGGAGCTGAGCCTTCTAACCAGGGCATTCGCGGTGGTTATGCTGCTGGGGCTGCCTGTCCTCGCCCTGCGCACAAAACTCACGGACGAACACGCGGAGGAAGTTGCCGCCGCCCGCACTACCGTATACCTATCGGCCGTGCTGTCCACCCTGTTGCTTGTCGGGATCACGTGGGGAATCGCCCGCTGGCAAGACGTGCCGGCGGAGACACTTGGGTGGGCAGTTCATCAGCCGCTGGAAGGCTTCGCGTGGGCCGGGTTTCTGACCGTGGCCGGACTGCTCGTCGTGTGGCTCCTCGTGGCGGCGGGCCGGCGCCTGGGCTTTCCCGAAAGCCGTCTCGCGCTGGAACTCATGCCGCGCTCGTCACAAGAGATGCTTGGTTTTTTGGTTCTCTCGGCGGTTGCCGCGATCGCAGAGGAATACATGTTTCGCGGCTACATGCTGCACGTCCTTGCCGAGTGGTCTGCATCCGTTCCCGTAGCCGTCGTCCTGACCACGCTCTCGTTCGGCCTGGCGCACGGATACCAGCGTCTGATGGGAGTCCTGCGGGCCACAGCCCTGGGCGCTCTACTGGCTGTGGCGGTCGTCGAGACTGGGAGTTTGTTTCCGGCGATAGTGGCTCACTTCTGGATCAACGCGGCCGTCGGGCTGGGTCTGTGGCGGTGGCTGTTTCCGGACGCCGAAGGGGCGGCGGGAGCCAAGACCGGCTAGTTTTCGCGCACCGCCGCCAGAAACTGTCGCAGCATGGATGCGGGAAGTTCAGCGGCCCGCGAGATGACGGCCTCGACCGTGTCTTCCACAAGCACGGAGCCCGTATCCAAACGTTGTTCGCCCCGCCGGAACGACAATCGGCCCTTGCATAGATCCGGTCCCGTGCGCTCTACAAGAACAAACAGGGTCCAAATTGCATCTGAATCATCGACCAGCGTCCCAATCTGAGTGCCCCCGGAGGCACCTTCCCAGATGTGAAGCTGGTGGGGCTCATTGCGGGGTCCGGACTTCACATCCGTCATACCGATCCTGCGTCCGCCGATCCCGGCTCAGCGCTCTTCCAAAGGCCGAGGAGAAACGGATCGTACTTTTCCGGTTCTGCTTCGTACTCCACGGCCCACGTCTCCAGATCGGGAAGCGGAATGCTCTCGTGAAGCTTGCGGGTGACCAGTTTCATCATTTCCTGAAAGCCGAGCGACCCGACTGCCAGCTCGGCCTCAGTGGCCGCCTGCTCCATGAGTTCGTAGATGCGCTCGTCGGTCAGCGAGAGAAACACTTCGGAGATACGGGCTGAACAGTAGTCGAGGTACTTCGCCCGAAGCACAGGGTCGATCCGACCGTCTTCGCACTCAGTCCGCTCCGGATGCCCCGATGTATGGTCCACAGTCCACCAGTCTTAGCTTAAGAACTACTCGACGAAGCATAATCGGCCTCTCATCCTATGTAGCCGACGGCATGATGGGCGTCAAGCGAGGAACGACGGGGTCTGTGGTCGCTTCAGGTAGGGGTCTGGGCGCCGTGTGGCCTGAGTTCAGCCGCTACTGTCCGGAGACCGAGGTCAGCCGGCGAGGCACTCAAGTCCTGGTAGACGGCGCGCCGAGCCAGGCCGTAGCGAATAACTCGGCTCAGAAACTCGGGATCGTTTTCTTTGACCGCTTCAACGGACTCAGCCAGGTCCGCAGGAAGCTGCAGGACTAGTTCAACGGCGCGAGTATCCCACATACTATGCATTACCTTTCGGGATAGCGACAGTAAATAATCAAAGAAATGTTCTTCAAGCCGGCGGGGCGGCCGGGTGCCCCACGCCGGAGTGTCTCTGCGTGTGGCCATGGTCCGCGACACGTCACGATTGTACGCAGAGTATTCCCCGTTAGCAAGCCGGCGCTGGCCTCAGTTGAGAGGTAGATGAGAGCATAAATACCATAAAGACAACGAGTTACTGTCAATGTAGAAAACTACGCCAATCGTGTGGATTACTTGTGAACACGTTGAGGGCAGCTCTGAGCAGCCGGCATTTGTGCCTGAAATTACGCGCTTGGCGGCAGTTCCATGTACTCAAGGAAAGATGGGGCCCCAAGTACTTATTTTGAAAAAACATAGAAATACGAAACGGGCCGACGGGTCCATTCGGTGGTTTGGACTAAGCGTTGGCCTGGCCATTCTGTTCGCCGGACTCTGGCTTGCCGGGAGGTTCCCGTACTCGGGGGCGCACTATGGATTTTGGTCGCTAGTCCCCCCCATAGTCGCTCTGGCTCTGGCCTTTCTGCTCCGTGATGTCGTGGCTGCTCTGTTCATGGGAATTGTTCTCGGTGGAGTCATCACGGATCGGCTGAATGTGGTGCAGGAGTTCTTCATCCCGTCGTTGGGAACGACCAGCTTCGCCGGCATCTTGATCGTGTACTTGTGGGCTCTGGGCGGGCTGATCGGGCTGTGGACCCGAACAGGCGGGGCGCGTGTATTCGCCGACGCCGCTAGCCGCAGGCTCGTGAGAGGACCCCGTTCTGCCAAGCTGTTTGCGTGGGTCATGGGCCTGGTGTTTCACCAGGGCGGGTCGATCAGCACGGTGTTGACAGGCGCCACGGTCAGGCCGGTGGCGGATCGTCAGCGAGTGTCGCACGAGGAGTTGTCCTACATCGTGGACTCCACAGGGTCACCCGCCGCGACTCTCATCCCGTTCAATGTCTGGCCGATCTATGTGGCGAGCCTGGTAGCCGGAACCGTTCCCATCCTGGCCACCGAACAGGAGGCGATTCGGTTCTTCTGGCACGCCATTCCGTTCAACTTCTACGCGATCTTCGCTGTGCTGCTCACATTTCTGCTCGCTTATGAGCGCGTGCCGATTCCCATGGGCCGGCAGATGCGGGAGGCGATCAGCCGGGCTCGCACGACCGGGGAACTCGACCGTCCTGGTTCGGACCCTCTCGCAGCCGAGGAGCTGACGGAGGTCCGAGTTCCGGCTGGGTACGAGCCGGGATTGGTCGACTTTCTGGGACCCATGGTCACTCTGCTTGGAGTGGTCATCCTTCCGTTCATCGTGACGTTCTTCTTGCAGGGGAACCGCGCAGATCCTTCTTTGCCCGTATTCGAGGCCTTCGTTCTCGCTGTGCTGGTGGCGATGGCGATCGCTCTGGCGAAGGGAATGGCGCTCCGCGACGTCATGGACGGATTCATCTCCGGCTGCAAAGGAGTCACCATAGGTGCGATCGTGATCGCGCTGTCTGTGACGCTCAAATCGGTCGCAGACGCCCTGGGCACAGCGCCCTATGTGGTGCAGGCCCTCGGGGAGACCATGCCGGCGGCCGCCCTGCCGGCTCTCCTCCTGGTGTTCACCATGTTCATCGCGTTCTCGACCGGAACGTCCTGGGGTACTTTTGCCGTGTTCTTCCCGGTCGCCATGCCTCTCGTGTGGGCTGTGTATCCGGATCCGACCTATCTGGCGCTGTGTTTCGGGGCGGTAGTAGGCGGGAGCGTGTTCGGTGACCAGTGCTCACCCATCTCGGACACCACTATTCTGTCTTCGCTGTCCACCGGCAGCGATCTAATGGACCACGTTCGCACTCAAATCCCGATGTCTCTGCTGGCGGCCGGCCTGGCGGCGGTGGTCTACACAGGCATCGGCTGGTTTCTGACATCCTGACCGGATGTTAGGATCGACCGCGTGCAATCACACCCAGCATGGAGAGGGAACGCGTGAGCGACACACGTAGCGGATCTGTACTCATCCTGGGCGCCTCCAGTGGTTTTGGCGAAGCCGCGGCCCTGGAGTATGCCCGAGCCGGATACGACATATTCGGGGTCCACCTGGACCGGCGTGCCGGACTCCAGCACGTCGAGGAGATCAAGCAGCAGATCGAGTCGGCGGGCTCCGCGGTCAGGTTCTTCAACATCAACGCAGCCAGCCCCGCAAAGCGCGACGCGGTCCTGGACGAGATCGCTGGTGAGGTAGAAGCCGGGGATGTCCGGGTTCTGCTGCACTCGCTCGCCTTCGGCACCCTGCGGCCCTTTGTGGCAGAGGCTCAAGAGGATGCGATCACGCAGGACCAGATGGACATGACTCTCTCCGTCATGGCCCACACCCTGGTCTATTGGACGCAGGGCCTGATTTACCGCGAATTGCTTGGCCGAGGCGGCCGGATCTTCGCTATGACGAGTTCCGGCGGAGACCGGGTGATTCCCACGTATGGGGCGGTTTCAGGGGCCAAGGCCGCCCTGGAATCTCACTGCCGGCAGCTGGCTCTCGAGCTGGCACCGCACGGGATTACGGCGAACGCCATACGTGCCGGAGTCACAGACACCCCGGCCCTGCGGAAAATCCCGGGCGCGGAGCATATGATCGAGGAAGCGAAGCGGCAGAATCCTTACGGTCGGCTCACCACGACGGAGGACGTGGCGCGCTGCATGGTCGCGCTGACCGACAGTGCGACAGACTGGATGACCGGCAACTGCATACGAGTCGATGGCGGAGAGGACTTCGTCGGCTCGATGCCATCGTGACGCAACTCCACCGCTAGAAGAGCGTCATCTTCACGATTCGGCCTTCCGGACCTACCAGCCATACGGCGCTCGGCGATGCAGCCCCAGTCGCCCAGTAGGCCTGCCGGTCGATACTGGACCAGGTCGTTCCGTTGTCGGATGAAAAATCGGCGCCGCCCGGGCCGACGATCACGAACGAAGGCGTAGGCGCATCGGGCACGTAGCCACCGCCATAGATTCCGCCCCTCATTTTCGGACGGCCTGCCAGCACCCACCGTCCGCCGCTGTCCAGGGATACGGCCACGTTGTCTGTGTAGTTGTCCTTAATTCGAAGGTCACCGCCGAAGACCAACCCGTTTAGCGAATCGCTGAACACGATCGACGTAATCCCGGCCGCGCTGCCGGCGACGAGCGGCGTGTTGACCGCGCTCCAGGTCAGGCCCATGTCAGTCGTTTGCAGCACTCGCGCCGTATCCGCAGCCCCCGTACCGATCCACGCCCGACCTCCTGGAGCGGTCACTACGCACGTACCACTCGCAGCAAATCCTCCTTCGCCCGCGAGTGCCTCGGGGAGTCGGCGCGGAGGAATCATGTCCCAGTGAAGTCCACCGTCGGTCGTGGTTCGCACCCGTAGCTCGGACCCAACCGCGTCTCCGTAGACGATACCGTTGTCGGCATCCCAGAAGTCGAAGCAGTCGTAGAATCCGTCCGGCTCACCGTTGGTCCACTGAAGAGTCCAGCTTTGTCCGGCGTTGGTCGTCTTGAAAATCCGGGACAGCTCGCCGGGGCCCGCGCTGAGCAGGTACGCTGTGTTCTCATCCACACCATGAACGTCCCGGAATTGCAGGGTGTCGGCGCCGGGGACGACAGCCGCCGTCCAGGTGACGCCGCCGTCGGTGGTCCGCACGTACGTGCCTCCGTGGCCGCTGACCCAGACCACGTTCTCGTCCACCACGCTCACGGCTTGGAGGAGAACGTCCGTACCGCTCGGTTGTTCTTCGAGGCGGAATCTCGAGAAAGGCTGTCTTCCCGCCACCGCAGCGCCGGCGTCCTCCGCCATGGAGTGCTGCCGCTCGAGCCGCAGCCCAGCCGGACCGAACTCGGCCCCTCGGTGCAGCAAAGCAGTGTCCTCACGCCAGAGCACGAGGTCGGGCCGGGCGCGGCGTCCTCGGCCGGCATCGAAGCTGAAGGTGACGCGGCGCACGTCTCCGACCCAGCCCCCGAACTGAACCGCATCGGCCGACACCGGTTGATCGATCGCTTTGTCCACGTACGCAAAACTGGAGTCCGCATAGATGACGAGAAGAATCTCACGGGCAGCACAGTCCTCCGTGTCGCACGCAAGCGTCGCCTGGTACAGGCCGGGGGTGGGAGCCTGCTGCGCCGCGGCCTCAGGCACCATTACCAGCAACGCAGTTCCGGCCCATAGGCCGGCTACGACCAGGGCCCGACGCTTCTCGAGCTTCAGCACGGCAGGTGTGCTCCTCTTTAGCGCGCCGATTCGGCGGCGGTCAGTTCTTGCAAGGCCTGTTTCTGGATAGCCAGGGCGCTTTCCGGATCCGATACCGCGCTGCTGTGGCAAGCGGCCTTTCCGCTCCCGGCCACGGCGTCCCGGGTCTTGCTGGCCAGCCTGTGGACCTCTTCAGGAGAGAGGACGCCGCGGCGCTCCAGGATCGCGGCCTGCTCGGTGGTTAGCGCTCCACTGCGCGTCACCTTGTCCCAGGCGTACTCCTCGGACTTTCCGGAGGCGAACTCTTTGATTTCCTTGCTGATCCGCACACTGCACCAGTCGTGTCCGCACATGGCGCAGAAGTCTGTATCAACGTCCAGGTCTTCGTCGTGCAGCGCGCGCGCCGTGTCCGGGTCGAAACTCAGCTCGAAATGCTGCTCCCAATTCAGGGCCGCCCTGGCCTTGGTGAGTTCGTCGTCCCAATCGCGGCTCCCGGGTATCCCGAGCGCCACATCTGCGGCATGGGCGGCTATCCTGTAGGCCACGCAGCCCTGTTTCACGTCATCCTTCTTGGGCAGGCCCAGGTGCTCCTTGGGGGTCACGTAGCACAGCATCGAGGCTCCGTGGTAAGCGGCGGCGGTGGCGCCGATGCAGCTCGTGATGTGGTCGTAGCCGGGGAACACATCCGTAACGAGCGGGCCCAGAACGTAGAACGGGGCGCCGTGACACATGGTCCGCTGCACCTTCATGTTGTACTCGATCTGATCGAACGGCACATGGCCGGGCCCTTCCACCATCACCTGGCAGCCCTTGGCCCAGGCGCGCTCCGTCAGCTCACCCAGCGTTTCTAGTTCGGCCAGCTGCGCGCCGTCGGTCGCATCGGCGAGCCCGCCGGGTCTGAGTCCGTCGCCGAGCGAAAAGCTGACGTCATATTCGCGCATGATGTCGCAGATATCGTCGAACAACTCATACATAGGGTTCTGCTTGCCATGAACGAGCATCCACTTGGCCAGCAAAGCACCACCGCGGGAGACGATCCCGATCAACCGGTCCTGAATCAGCGGCAGATGCTCCCTGAGGACTCCCGCGTGGATAGTGAAGTAATCCACACCCTGACGCGCCTGGTGCTCGAGAGTGTCCAGGATAACCCGTGCGGAGAGATCCTCGAGCCGCCGGCCAATGATCATCGAGTAGATCGGAACGGTGCCGATGGGAACGGTGGAGTTACGCAGGATGGCTTCCCGGCATGCGTCCAGGTCACCGCCCGTAGACAGATCCATGACCGTGTCCGCGCCCCAGCGCTCGGCCCAGCGCAGCTTCTCGACCTCCTTCTCTGTCCCGCTGCTGACCGGCGACGCACCCATGTTGGCGTTCACCTTCGTGGTGGACGCTCGCCCGATCGCCATGGCGTCGAGTTTGTAGCCCAGGTGAACGCGGTTGGCCGGAATGATCATGCGGCCGGCGCCGACCTCCTCGCGTACCTGTTCCGGCGTCAGGTGCGGCTCTCGCTCGGCGACTCGCCGCATTTCCGGCGTGACGAGGCCGAGCCGGGCCTTCTCCAATTGAGTAACGGCGGAGTCGGCCGATCGCGGCGAAGGGTTGAAATCCCACGCGGTTCGGCTCGACGGAGCCGGCATACCGGGGGTGTCTGGAGACGCGAATGCACGCGGTCCACCGACGTTGGCTGCACGCGCGAAGCTTCCGGGAGTGGTTCCGTGCGCCTCAGTGGACGGGTTTGTCGCGCCCCTGAGCGGTAGCAGCTGCTGAGAAATGCTTGGGTCCACCGGTCTTCCCCTGGGTCTTCGGATGAAAGATGCGTATAAATGACGGCCCAAAAAACAACCTGCGCCACGGCCCGAAAGACGATCAGTCGCCGAATAATATATCCCGGCTGGTGCTGTGCGGTATGCCCGGAGACTACCGTCCGTCCGAAACGCTCTCCATGGCTCCGATGAGCTCATCCAGTGTCGTTTCGCCCCCATCCTTGGCGTACCAGCGCCGGACATCCTTATAGATTTCGTCGGATGAGCGAATCCCGGCCCGTTTCTCCCGTAACACGAATACCTGGAGCTCGGCGGGGCGCGGACCCCAGCGCGCTACCGGATGGAACGCTTCATCGAGAATAATCGCGAGCGGAATCGAACGGCTTCCGTTGGTCAGGTAGCGATCCATGAGGTCCAGGTTCTCATCCCGCTTTAGAATGCTCATATCCAGCCGAGGTGATGTCTCTACCAGCTTGACCAGGAGGGGAACAGTATTCGATGCGTCGCCGCACCAGTCTTCCGATAGAACGAGGAGGTTCCAATGGCGACCCGTAGCAGCCACCCGCTGCGTCGCCCACTCCGGAATCCTGGCCGTTCTGTATACGCCCGACCAAAGAATAGCGTGATCGAGGATCTCGCTCTCAGCGTACTCGTCCCAGGAGAACGCCTGGTCCCATGCCCCCTTCAGTCCGGTCTCTCCACCTGTCGCATTCTCGTGCATATTCAAAGGTAGCCTCACCGGGTCGAACTCTATAGGATTCGCCCGCTGGGTGCCGGCGCGATCACAGGACACTTGGAACACCGGCCAGCCAATCCGGTTTCCAGCCGCCGGTGCCTCACGGATAGCAGCGGAGACGCACAGGGTGACAAGCATAGAGGGTAACCTGGTCTCGCCAGCGCCGACGAATGAGCCGGTCCTCAGCTATGCGCCGGGATCCGCGGAGCGCCTGGATATAGAGGCTCGCCTGGATCAGTTGACCTCAGAGCAGGCCGAGATCCCCATTATCGTCGGTGGAGAGAAGATTCGCACCGGAGACACCGGCACTGTCGTCATGCCCCACGACCACAGTCACGTACTGGCGACCTATCACAAGTCGGGGCAAGAGGAACTGGAGAGAGCGATCCAGTCGTCCCGGGAGGCCTGGCTGGAGTGGTCGCGGTGGCCCTGGCAGGATCGAGCCGCCGTGTTTCTGCGCGCCGCTGATCTCTTGGCCGGTCCGTGGCGCTCCTTGATCAACGGGGCGACGATGCTGGGTCAGAGCAAGACGGTGCATCAGGCCGAGATCGATTCGGCCTGCGAACTGATCGACTTCTGGCGTTTCAACGTACACTTCGCTCAGAACCTTCAGCGCGAACAGCCGATTTCGTCTCCCGGCGTTTGGAACCAGATGGACTACCGGCCGCTCGAGGGATTCGTCTATGCGATCTCTCCCTTCAACTTCACGTCGATCGGGGGCAATCTTCCCACGGCCCCCGCGATCATGGGTAACGTGGCCATCTGGAAACCGGCTCACACCTCGCTGTTCGCCTGCTACTACATCATGGAGTTGTTGATCGAGGCGGGGCTTCCACCCGGGGTCATCAATTTCGTGCCGGGAGATGCGCGAGAGGTGAGTCGCGTTCTCATGGCGAGCCCGGATCTGGCCGGAATTCACTTTACTGGTTCGACACCGACGTTCCAGCTCCTGTGGAAGACCGTGGCCGAAAATCTCGGAACGTACCGGACGTATCCGAGGTTGGTCGGGGAAACGGGTGGGAAAGATTTCATCCTGGCGCACTCTTCTTCCGATCCCAAGCAGCTCGCGGTTGCCATGGTCAGGGGAGCGTTTGAGTATCAGGGTCAGAAGTGCAGCGCCGCTTCTCGGGCGTACGTGCCGGAGAGTCTGTGGGCCGAGACTCGGGATCACATGCTCAGCATGCTCGGTGAGATGAAGGTCGGCGACCCACGGGATTTCGGCAATTTCATGGCGGCCGTGATCGACCAGCCCGCGTTCGACACGATCACGGAGTACATCGACCACGCCCGAGAATCCGGCGAGGCCGAGATTGTCTTCGGAGGAGAGTACTCGGACGAGACCGGTTACTTTATCCAGCCCACCGTCATTCTGGCCCAGGATCCGGGTTTCCGGACGATGTGCGAGGAAGTATTCGGGCCGGTGCTCACGGTCTACGTGTACCCGGACAGCCAGTGGTCGGAGACCCTGAGACTTGTCGATGAGACCTCTCCCTATGCGCTCACAGGGGCTGTGTTCGCCGATGACCGGAGCGCCGTTCGCGATGCCCTGCGAGAGCTGCGGCACGCGGCAGGCAATTTCTACGTGAACGACAAGCCGACCGGCGCCGTGGTGGGACAGCAGCCGTTCGGCGGCGCCCGGGCGAGTGGCACCAACGACAAAGCGGGATCGCCGCTGAACCTGATTCGCTGGGTCTCCCCGCGCGTCATCAAGGAAACCTTTGATCCCCCGACAGATTACCGATATCCCTTCCTATCCAGTTCGGAGTAGATTGACCGGCAGACTCTGAGGCGAAGGAGCAAATATGGTGCGATTCACAGACGAAGAACTCGAGCGCAAGGTCCAGGAGGGTTTTATCGTCGAGTCGGAAGCCGACATGACGGACACATACAAGAAGGCGCTCATCACGCAGCTCACCGTTCAGGGAGACACGGAGCTGATGAGTGCGCCGGCATACTACATGGCCGCCAAGGACGCCCCGTCCACGAACACCATGGTCTCCGCCACCGCGATCATTCAGGACGAGTTGGGACACGCGAACATCGCCTACCGTCTGTTAGAGGACCTCGGCGTGGATCGCGACGCGCTGCTTTACGACCGGCCTCCGGAGCGATTCAAGAACCCGTTCGGGTTCGACCAACCGCTGGCCAACTGGGCCGAGCTGGTCACCGCCAACGGTTTGTACGACCGCGCCGGCATCACGCTGCTGAGCGACGTGCACCGGCACACCTCCTACGGCCCCCTCAAACGGGCTCTCGTGAAGGTAGGCCTGGAGGAGAATTTTCACCTGCGCCACGGTGAAGTGTGGATGCGCCGTCTGTGTGAGGCGGGTGGAGAGAGCCGCGAGCTGGTTCAGAGGGGCGTGGACTGGATGTTCCCGATGGGAGTGGAGTGGTTCGGGATGCCGGACGACAAGAAGCGGCACAACGCGCAACTCGATTTTAAGCTCAAAGGCATGACGAATGATCAGCTCCGGGCCACCTGGCTCAAAGCTGTCGTACCGCTGTGCGAGCAACTGGGCCTGGACGTTCCGGCGCACACCAATGAAGAGACCGGAGAGGCGGAACTGGAGTTCGAACTTCCCTGTGCCTGGGATGCAGACGAGCGCAGGTGGCTGTTCGACGAAACGATCACCTGGGAGGCCGTGTTCGATCGCTGGCGCGCCCGAGGCCCCATGAACGAAGAGTTCGTCGAGTCCGTGCGGCGCAGCCGATTTCAGATCGAAGAGCTCCTGGCCGCTTAGTGGACTTCGTACAGCTCCGTAGCTCAGGTTCAGGCCGCTTCGGCCGAAACGCCACCGCAGAGGCCGACCGGAGCCGTGCCGATGCGGGGTACGAGCCGGCCCTGGAACGCGGCATGAACTTCGCGGCGGTTCTCCAGGATACGCTTGGCAGGCACCCGGAACTGGCTCTCGTGGTTCCGACCTGGGACACGCCTGCGACGGATGCGCGCGAGGTGGCCTGGCGAGCGTTGCACGAAGTTGCCGATCCTGAGTTTCCCATCTCGCTTCCGGATCTGGGCTTGATCTATGGCGTCGAGGTCCGGGGGCGCACCGTGGAAGTAACGGTTTCGTTCACGGCCACCGCCTGTCCCTGCACGGATTTCATCAAGTGGGACATCCGGGAACGGCTTCTGCAGGAACCGGAGTTTGACACCGTCAACGTCGCGGTCACCTGGGATCCGCCATGGACAACCGATCGGATCACACTGCGCGGCCGTGAGCAGCTTCGCCGAGCCGGCGTCTCCGTGCCGGCGCGCTGATCGGGAATTGGGGAGATCATGGGAAAACTGAGTGGGCAGCGCCCGTACGAGGTATTCGCGCGCCAGCGTGCGGACCGCTTTGAGCACATAGGAACGGTTACGGCGCCAAGTGCCGATCTCGCCCGGGTCTACGCATGGCAGATCTACGACGAGGAGAAATGGTTCGAGATGACCATCGCGGCGAGAAACGCCTTCGAGTCGGTCAACCGCGATGAGATTCCCTTCACGCTCAGCGCCGAGGAGCAATCATGAGCACCCGGGGATTCGCATCGGCGGCTGATGTGCCCGAAGAGCTGAAACAACCTCTCGGCGCGGTGATGCTTGCGCTGGCGGACAACAAGCGGCTTCTGGGCATGCGCTACTCTGAATGGATCCTCGGGGCGCCGACGCTGGAGGCCGGAATCGCCTGTTCGGCCATGGCTCAGGACGAGTGGGGACACGGCCGAATCGTCTACGCAATGCTCAAGGCCTTCGGATATGATCCCGCCGAGCTTGAGCATGAACGGGAAGGTTCCGCGTACCACTGCAGCGAGCTGCTCGACGAGCCCGCCGGAAGCTGGCCGGAGCTTCTCGCCCTCAACCTCCTCCTCGATACCGCACTATCGGTTCAGTTCGAGGGGATGCGAGCCGGCCGGTACGAGCCCATGCACCACAAGGCGAAGAAATTGCTGGACGAGGAGAGATTTCACATCGGGCACGGTCGCGGGTGGACGGCGAGGCTGGCAGAGACGGATGCAGGTCGACAGGCCCTGTCTGAGGCGTTCCGGCCGGCCTGGGAATCATGCCTGCGCTGGTTTGGGTCCCCGGACGGGACGATCGGACTCCTGCTGAGCGAGCACGGCGTCGTGAACGGTAGCCCTGAGGAGCTTCGATCAGAGTGGCTGTCCCAGGTTGGTCCGACCGTGCATGCGGCTGAACTCGGCCTGGCGGAACCGGACGGAGATGGGTGGAACAGTACGGTGGAGCCTGACTGGAGCGGCTGGGACGCGGAACGTCGCAGGGTGGGAACAGGTGGCCCGGACGACGCGACTCTAGCAGGCGTGCGCGGGGACAAAAACCGCGCCATGCTCCTGGATTAGGCGGTCGAACGGTCATGGCAGACATGTCGGATAGGACCCGGATGGACGGCAGGTCCAGGCTCGAGGAACCGCTTCCATGCGGAGACGTTCCAGAGTCGGTGGATTGTCCACACTGCCAGGGCCACGAGACCGAGCTCTTCGCCGCTTTCGGCTCAGCCCTCTCGGTCAGTCAATACTACTGCCGAGCCTGCCGCACGGTATTCGAGTACATGAAATGGTCCTGAGGACTCAGGCGCTGGGCTCGACCTCCCGCGCGCCCGGAGGCATATGCTCGTTGAGGTAGTTCGTCAGCAACTCGAATAGGTGCCGGCGCGTGTTCTCGCCCTCGAAGATGCCGTGAGTCCGGTTCGGATACACCATGAGCTGGAACGGCTTGTTGGCTTCCACAAGTGCATTCACCAGCGCTTCCGTATTCTGGTAGTGCACGTTGTCATCGCCCGAACCGTGTACGATGAGCAGGTTCCCCTCTAACTGGTTGGCGTACGTCAGCGCGGCCCCCTCGGTGTAGTCGGCCTCGTTCTCGTCGGGCAGCCCCATGTAGCGTTCCGTATAGATTGTATCGTAGAACTTGGAGTGGGTGACGGGCGCTACCGCCATCGCCGTACCGTAAATGTTGGGGTACCTGAAGATCAGGTTGAGCGCCATTTCTCCGCCCCCGCTCCAGCCCCAGGTACCGACCCTCGATTCGTCGATGAACGGACGGGTAACGATGTTGGCTGCGGCGCCGGCCTGATCCTGCGTGTTCACGACTCCGATTTTGCGGTAAATAGCCTTCCGGAACGCCCTCCCGCGCGGTGAAGGAGTACCACGGTTGTCGATGCTCGCCACGATGTAGCCTTGCTGCGTTAGCATGACGTGCCACAGGTACCTGCCTGAGCCCCAGCGGTCCAGGACGGTCTGACCTGCGGGCTCGCTGTACCCGTAGAACAGAATCGGGTACTGCTTGGTGGGATCGAAGTCAGCAGGCTTCATCATCCACCCGTCCGTCTCCACCTGTCCGGCCGGGATCCGGAAGAACGCCACCTCACCGCGTGACAGCGCTTCGACGGTTTCCTTCAGGCGGGCATTGTCCACCAGCGTTCTAACGAGCGAATGGTCCGGGAGCCGAACCAACTCGGTGGTCGGAGGAACACCGAACGAGGACCATGTGTGCAGCGCATACCGTCCGCCTGGTGCGATATTATAGGTGTGGAAGCCCGCCTCGGCTTCTGGGGTCAGGCGTTCGGACGTACCCCTACCATCCAGACGCATTCGGTACAGGTAGCGCTGGGTTGGATTGTCGGGGGAGGCAATGAAGTACACCCAGCCGCTCTCTTCATCGATCTGCTGCACGCTGATGATGTCCCACGCGCCTCGGGTCACCGGCCGGACACGGCCGTTCTTCCGTTCGACCGTATAAAGGTGCCGCCAGCCGCTGCGTTCGCTCAGCCAGGTGAAGCGTTTATCCCCATCCAGCCAGCGCCAGTTGTCGGAATCGATCGCGTCAAGCCAGGCCTCGTCGGTCTCCGTCATTACAACCCGCATCTCGCCCGAGTCGGCGTCGCCCAGCATCACATCATTCCTGTTCTGGAGGCGGTTCATGCGCTGAATGACAATATCGTCTGAGTTGCCCGACCACTCCATGCGCGACACGTAGTTGTCCCTCAGGTCTCCCGGAAGGTCAAACCAGGTGATGTCACCACCCGAGGAGAACACGACGCCGACGCGAGCGGCGGAGTTGGTGCCCCCCGCCTTGGGGTATTGTACCGGATTGATGAACGAGTAGATCGAGTCGGTGTCGTTGATGAGCTGGAAGTCCCGCACGCCCTCAGCGTTCAATTGCCAGAACGCGATCCGCTCTCCGTCGGGGCTCCAGCGGAACCCGTCCCTCAGGCCGAACTCTTCTTCGTAGACCCAGTCGAAGGTTCCGTTGATCATCGTGCGCGACCCGTCGTTCGTAAGCCGCGTGATGACGCCGCTCGATACAGCCTCGACGTAGACGTCGTTTTCCCGGACGTAGGCCACCCGCTCCCCCGCCGGATCAAACTTGGCGAACATGAGCGTCGACTCAGCCGCGTCTCCGCCGAGCTGCCGCAGAGAACCGTCTTCCAGGTTCAAGGCCCAGTAGTCGCCGCGCGTGTTCTGCCTCCAGACACGCTTGGAATTGGTGTACACGAGCAGAGTGCTCTGATCTGGCGACCAGGCGTAGCCCTCGATCTCGAGCGGGGTATCGGCCCCATCGGGCGTGAGCTGTGCGGCGCTCACGAGGACGCTCCGTTCGCCGGTTTCAGAATCGTAGCGGACGATCTCCTGGCCGTTATCGTCTTCGGCGTCCTCGACGGTCGTGTAGGCACTCCCCTCGCCGAGCCAGCGCGCCGGCCCGAAACGATCGGCCCGGAAGTCGTCGGACGTGTAGAGCCGGTCGAAGGTTACCAGGCTTGCGTCCGCTTCCTGAGCGGCCTCATCGACCTGCGCGGCTTCCTGCCATGTTGCTGCCACGGAAGGCGCCGCAAGCAGCGGCAGACACGCGCTGGCCATGATCATCGACCGATGTGTAACGGACTCAAACGGTTTTGTTGCTAGTTTTCTAAACTCGAACCACATCCGGAACCTCCCAGAGGGATCAGCCAACCTTAATTGCTCTACCACAGAACGCCCGAAGTTCGGCACTCGTTGCTCACAGGACAACTATTCAGCCCCAGATCTCCTCGTACATCTGGTAGTCGGACTTCATCATTCCAAGCGACACATACGTCTGCTGTGCCACCTCATTGTCACGCTCAACATACAGCCGAAGTCCGACCGCCCTCTGATCCACGGCCAGCCCTCTCACGAACGCGTGAAGCGCCCGGTAAACGCCTTCGCCGCGCCGCTGCCGCGACACGTACACGCTTTGAATCCACCAAACCGGCCCGTTTCGCCAGTCGCTCCATTCGGTTGTGACGGCGATCTGTCCGACGATTTCTTCCCCAACCTGGGCTACGAAGTAGCGGCCCAGCTCCGGACTTCGCAGCAGTTTCTCGACTCCCTTTTGGAGAATCGCGCGCTCCAGTTCGCGGCCCTCGGTCTCCCGCGCCAGCGCCTGGTTGAACAGGACAATTCGATCCCGGTCCTCGGTGACCGCGGGCCTGATGGTGAAAGTCACGTTAACTCTCCTGAGAATAGTCACGTTGTGCGGCAATGTACGGGTAGCATCGCTGCGTTGCGGGATGCCGTACCCGGGTTGCGTCTCACCACGGATCGTCACGGCAACTAGCCCCATATGTCACCAGCACAGCTGATTTTAGGCCCGAAAGTCGGTTCAGCCCGGGGCTGCCCATCTCCCGGTACACCATTTGCGACGAATCAGCGTTGATCCTGTTAGGGCCGCACGTGCCACAGACACATATCGAGGTAGTGTTGAAGACCAGAGTACATGAGAGCCGGCAGACGGCCGGCGATCGCTGGCGAGAATTCTGGCATCCGCCCGATCCTACTGTTCAGCAGGCCGGGAGCGGAGGCGAACTCGCGGTGGCACGCGTGCGGCTACTTCTCGTGGCCGCAATTCTTGTCGTCGCCGTCGAGGGGTATGTCCGCCAGCCA
>JAZGCO010000032.1:0-36822 GCA_036476995.1 Gemmatimonadota bacterium | reverse complement strand
CATTCCTTCTGGTCACCACTCCGGTCGACGCATTCGCTCAGGGCCGAGGGAACCGCGCTCCGGCTCCCTCGATTGTGTCGATAACCCTGTCGCCTGATATCCGGGTCCAGATCCAGCAGTTCTACTCCTCCCGGGCCGCATCCGGTGCCGAGGCACTACCACCCGGCATCCGGCGACGTCTGGCGCGCGGCAAGGAGCTGCCTCCTGGGATCGCGAAGAAAAACGTTCCGACAGGGCTCCGGTCTCGCATCGAGCTCCCGGTAGGATTCGAGATCGTCGAAGTCGGATTGGATGTCCTCCTCGTCGAAGTCGCTACGGACATCGTCCGTGACGTATTGATGGACATCGTGCGCTGAGGTGTCGTCGTCGGACTTCCTAATACCAAGGGATTGCTCTAGTCGCGGGAGACTCGATGGACGCATGCTGCGCTTGCGGGTATGCTGAACGGTCCCGCTCGAGGACCGCAAAGTCATTAGGCGGATTGCTGACAAAGAAAGAAGCGACCTTCGCTGCCCTCGCAACTCCCGCCCCAGCTTGGCGGATCATAGTACTTCCAGCGTCTTAAAGCTCACTCTCCCTCCTGCTGCCGTAGAGTTAGATGTCCGGTGCTTTGACTCCGCGTGTGGAAGATTTTGGGCCGAGTAGGTGTCCTTCGTGATCATCGCCCCACATTACGTACTCGAGTCCTGGGGCATCATCGACTAGCACAGCCGAATCGCGAGACGTTATGCTGCCCGTACTCGAATCGACTGGTTATCCTCTCTGATGACTACCTTGCTACAGCGGAAACAAGAGCTTCACCGCCTGCATCAGTCGGGCTGCTTCGTCATCCCCAATCCGTGGGACCTTGGCAGCGCGCGTGTCTTAGTGCAAATGGGCTTTCCAGCCCTAGCTACGACCAGTTCTGGGTTCGCGTGGTCGGAAGGCCGATCCGATAGCGCCAGTTCCCTCGAAGACGCGCTTGCTCACTTCGAGCAGATCGCCGAAGGCGTCGACGTGCCAGTGAGTGCCGACTTCCAGGACTGCTTTGCGCCCGATCCATCGGGGGTGGAGAAGAACGTCCTCGCTGCCGCAGCCACAGGCGTGGCCGGCCTTTCAATTGAGGACTCTACGCGCGACGCGGCCACACCTCTGTTTGACTTCGCCCTCTCCGTGGAACGGGTTCAAGCTGCGCGTGCGGCTACCCGCCGAAGCGACGTGGACCTCGTCCTGACCGCGCGATCCGAGGGCTTTATCGTGGGCGCTCCCGACCTCGACGAGACCATTCGTCGTTTGACCGCGTACGCCGACGCCGGTGCCGATTGTCTCTTCGCCCCCGGCCTCGGTACTCCAGACCAGATCGAAGCCGTCGTTCAGGCTGTCTCGCCGAAGCCGGTCAACGTCTTGGTGGGAAGTGACTTCACGACAGTCGCCGCCTTGGCAGACCTGGGAGTCCGTCGCATCAGCGTCGGCGGCGCGCTAGCTCGGGCCGCCTGGGGAGGCTTTCTGGCCGCGGCTGAAGAGATCAGCGAGCGAGGAACGTTCAGCCATCTAGGCAGTGCAACGCCATTCGGCCCGCTCGACGGGCGCTTCGCCAGGACGAACGGCAACGGGGCAACCTAAGCGCTTGCTCCTCGTCGCTATCGCCCTAATCGTCTTGGTTGTCCTCAGTATAGGTCTCGTGGTCCATGCACAGTGGCGGCGTAGAAAATTAGTCGCTCGTCTACGGCGCGAGTGGGGCATGGCCCTGCCGATCCGCTCGATTGATGATGACCGGGTAGCGGAGGCATGGCTTGAACACTGGGCTGATGACCGCCCTGAAGACGCTGTCGATGAACGCACCTGGGTCGACCTCGATCTCGATCGAGTCGTGGCTACTATTGACCGGACCCACACTGCGCTCGGGCAGCAGATGTTATACCGGCGACTCCGATCGGGCATTCCCTGGAGCGAAACTCCTGCACTGGCGGCCTTGGCAGCCCGTTTCAAGACCGATGAGGCCCTACGCGAGAGAGTCGGAGTGCAGTCAGGTGGTGGTATTGGTCCTTTCCAGTGCTCACTCTCGCGACGGCCGGCAGCATCGCGGCGATTGTTGCTTGGGAAGAGATCGCGGGCCAAGGTTGCATCCTGGCTGATCGACCATTCGGGGCCGCAGCAGAATCGCGTGTCGTTATGTTTCTCAGAAGCACCCTAGAAATTTATCAACAACGGAGAAATACAAATGCCACAGTATGTTATTACCTATTTCGGCGGAGACAAGCCATCTAGTCCTGAGGAAGGCAAACAGCGAATGGCCGAATTCGGAGCTTGGATATCTTCATTGGGAAGTTCGGCAGTTAGTCCCGCTAATCCGCTTAAGGACACAAGAACGATAAGTCCCGATGGTTCTGTTACTAGTAGTGGCACATCGTCGATGTCTGGCTTCACCATAATTGAAGCTGACTCGCTAGATGCGGCAATTTCCACTGCAAAGGCCTGCCCCTTCCTTGACATCGGTGGATCACTTGAGGTGTCAGAGTTAATGCAGATGCCAAGTTAAAATAAGCACAAACAAGGCAAATGCACTCGGACGTCAAAAGAACGCTGTGATCTCCTGGTCAGCACAGCTCGATGCGTTTCCCTCAGACGCCGAGGTCGAATATCAGCGAGGATAGAAAGTCATATACCGACCAGGAGTTCGCGGTCATTCTCAGCAAGGCGTCTGAGTTGGCCAGAACCTCCGATACCGCGGATCATCCCCAGGGCGGCCACTCGCTGGCGGAGATGAAGGCGATCGCCGCGGAGTTGGGCCTGGATCCCGTTTTGATCGAACAGGCGGCTCGCCTCATGCCTGTGGTTTCGGGCGGTTCCCGGCTGGAGCGGGTGCTTGGCGGACCCCTGAGACATCGACTCGATGTCCACTTCGCGACGAAGCTGACGGAGGCGCGAGCGGCCCACCTTCTGTCTGTGGTCAGGGCTGCGGTGGAGCAGCAGGGGGAAGGCGAAGCCAGTTCTTCGGGAATGTCCTGGAACTCCGTGGGTGAATCTAGTCAGCTGTTCGTAAACGCCCACACCGATGGAGAGGGTACTCGGGTCCTGGTTACGGTCGACCGGCGCCAGGCTCTGGTACTCGGGGCCGTCCCCACCATGTTCGGAGTAGTTGCGGTCGCGGTGGTCGGCTTGGTCGGCGGCGAGGCCGCTGGCATGTCAGCCGCCTTTGGCATCCCGCTCGTAGTCGGTGGGGTGGCCGGAGTTCTTGCCTTAGCGCGCGCGGCGTGGGCCTCCACTACGCGATCGATTCGACAGAAATCGAACATTTTGATAGACACCATCAGCCGTTCGCTTGCGGAGACCGGCGGTGATCCGGCCTCGCCGAGAGAAACGGATGGCCCGAACCGTGAGCCTTAGGGAGGCGTGGCACTACAGTTGGCCAATCCAAACGGCGAATCAAGCAAGCTCAACGACACTTGTAGCGATCGAGCCGCCACGCTCGTTGCGCCACGCCTAGCAGTGAGGACGAATTGGCGACAACGCTAGAAATTCGAGAAATCCGGCGAGACGAGTATGAAGCGCTTGGTCAGTTGATGATCAACGTCTATTCCACGCTTGAGGGTTTTCCAAGCCCGGATGAGCAGCCGGGCTACTACGCGATGCTCGCCGATATCGGCAGTTTCAATGAAGAGCAGGATACGAAAGTTCTTGTCGCGATATCCGCTGACGGGGAGCTGATTGGCGGTGTTGTCTATTTTGGAGATATGGCGAGATATGGCTCCGGAGGAACGGCTACATCTGAAAGGAACGCATCTGGATTTCGTCTCCTTGGTGTTGACCCGAACTCAAGAGGAGCTGGTGCAGGTAGAGCTCTATCTAACGCTTGTATTCAGCTAGCCGTGGATAGTGGGCATTCTCAGGTCATCTTGCACACCACTCAGGCGATGCAGGTGGCATGGGGGCTTTACGAAAAGCTGGGCTTTGAACGCTCGCCGGACCTGGATTTCTTTCAAGAAGAACTGCCGGTATTCGGATTTAGACTCCGGTTAGAACAGCATGACGGAAACAGGTGAGGATTGTGGACGAGAATAGAGGAAGATCGAGTACAGGTGGGATCGCTGTTCTCGTCGTCGATGTTCAAGACGGGGCGGTGGCTCTAGGTCCATATTGCGGAGAAGTCGTCATAGACAACATCGTCAAGTTGATCGCAGCGTCCAGGGCTGCTGGAGTGGAAGTGATCTACGTTCAGCACGACGGAGAGCCGGGCGAGGAGTTAGCGCCGGGCTCCAAGGGATGGGAGATCCACGCCGCCGTCCGTCCTGAATCAGAGGAGAGGATCGTACGGAAGCGCTTCAACAGCGCGTTTCGCGAGACCGACCTCCAATTGTACCTCGAAGAGCGGGGCATCGGTACGCTGATACTGGTTGGAATGCAGACCGAGTACTGCATTGATACGACGTGCCGGGTAGCGTTCGAGAACGGGTTCGCCGTAGTAATGCCAGAAATGACGAACACGACGTACGACAACGGAGAACTCACGGCGCGTCAGATCTACGAGTACCACAACCGGCGGATCTTCGAAGGACGGTTCGCTACGCTTCGATCCATGAGTGAGACGCTTCGAGTGATTGGAAGTGGCGGGGACTTTTCTTCCCTTGGCACTCAGAAGCCACCATCCTAGCTACGACGTAGGGATCGCCAGACGTTAGCTCGTGTCATCACGGCAGTTAATTTTGCTTGAGGAACAAAATGCTTAAGAACGGCCGGCGAGCGATGGGAGTCAGCCTGAGTGTTGCAGGCCACATAGCGGCCTGACAAACCACGCTCTAGAAGAATAATCACAGCTCGGCCCCGCTATACATGGGCCTCGCTAGACAGACACGAGCAATGAGAAGAGCGGCGTTTTTTGGCGCAGGTGGACTTATGAAGCCAAGAACGGGGAAAAGATGCTCTATTTCATCAACGAATCGACTGAGGTGGTTGATGAATCCTTTTGGTTCCATGATCAGAAGAAGAATCCGGTTTATTAACATTGAAGCGAGATTCTCGCCCCGAGCCAGGCTTTCCGGTGTTCATGCCGATTGTGAGGGAACTCCATGAAGGGTTTGCTCAACCTGGTTGGCATGTCTGTCGGCGGGTGGGTCGGCTGGGCCATTGGCGCTCAGCTCTCCTTCTTTACGGCGTTCATCGCTGGCATCATCGGCACCGGCGTCGGGCTCTACTTCGCACAGCTCACACTCAATCGCCTTCTACCATGAAGCGGACTTCGGCCATCACGAGCGTGCCGTACGCGGAATGATGGCCCGCTGGCTAGAGGGCCTTGGCCATCCGCGCGCAGGGTACAGAAACGCCGAGCGTTGTTGGCACCTCGAACCGTTCAATGATGTTGAAGCCGGCTGAAAGGTAGAACGGCTCTCCGGCGACTGTCGCAACGAGCTCAACAGCGCTAAAGCCTTCCCGGGCCGCCGCGATCTCGCATTGCTCGAGCACAAGGCGCCCGATCCCACGCCTGACGAAATCCGGATGCGTATACATGGCGCGGACCCGTGCCGGTTCAACCTCCGGATCAAGAAGACGCGCGTCACGGCCCGGCGTGTGGTCGCCGCCGAACATCGTGGCACGCCGGCTCCATCCGCCACATCCCACAACCTGCCGCTCCGACTCGACCACGTAGTACGTCCGATCCGTGATCAGCTCCGTGTCCAGCCCCATGATCTCGAGCGATGCTTTGACACGGAGATCCTCGAAGTATCTTCCGATGAGTTCCCGAATCGACAGATCCAAGAGCTGCCTGAGCACGGGGAGATCAGCCTGGTTTGCGAGACGATACGTGAATTGGCCGGTCATTCTCAGAATGTACGACGGAGCTTTTGCTCCGTACATTCCAGGCTCCAAACTATACATCCCGGCTGACCGAGCGGCGAGATTGCTCTGGTCGGTACGACTTGACATGAAGTGGGGCTCGATATGAGTCGCTTTACGGATGTTCTTCTCGTCAGTCCGCTGGCTGACGGCCGGACCTGGGTCGTGAGCCGTGACTTTGGCTATGAGGTCGGCGAGGAAGGGAAGGGCGACATAGTCAATGTAGCCCTCGGCTTCGAGACGGACTTCGCCAGCATACCGCGTGTGTTCTGGATCGTGCTTCCAAAATGGGGACGCTACGGAAACGCCAGTGTTATTCACGACTGGCTGTACTGGATCCAGAGCCGCTCCCGACGGGAAGCGGACGATATCTTCCTAGAGGCGATGGGCATCCTGAATGTCAGGGCTCTGAAGAAGAGGCTCATCTACTGGGCGGTGAGGGGGTTCGGGTGGATTGCGTGGATCCGAAATACGGCTGATCGGGAGGCCGGGTACGAGCGCGTACGAAAGTACGAGGAGTTGAGGGCGACCGCGGAGTCAGGCCGAACGGGGACCTTAAAGCGCCTTACATCTCACGCGGTGCGAAAGATGACTCGGAAGTAGCCCGCGTGCACGGAACCGATCATGAGGGATAAGCGGCTCGACGAAGCGCTGCGGCACCTGCACCCTCCCGCGGGGACGAAACTGTGGCACGGGGGCGCGACTGTTTTGGGGGCGCTGCGAGGCGTCTCGCCGGAAGTCGCCTCATGGAAACCGTACCCGGATCGCCACAGCATCTGGGGGCTGGCCCTGCACATCGCGTACTGGAATTATGCTGTGCGGCGCAGACTTACCGAAGAGCGCCGGAGCGGATTTCCGCGCTCGCCGTCCAACTTCCCAGCCGTGCCCGATCCGCGGACGCCGTCAGCCTGGAAGCAGGACCGTGACCTGATCCGTGAGTGCCACGACCGGCTTGCCGAAGCGGTAGCGGCGTTCGACACCTCACGGCTGGATGATCGCGCCGGGACGGACACACAGACGACGTACGCCGATCTTATTACGGGGATAGTTCTCCATGACACGTACCACGTCGGACAGATCCAAATGCTCAAGCGGCTGGCCCGGAGTGACGGGGTCTGAGCCTCGGGCTGTCGGTGCTACTATTAGCCATCGCTCGTTGCCGGGAACCGTAGCGACTCTAGAGTTCGCAGGTGGATCTAATCATGACTGAAGAGCGTCGATACAGCGAAGAAGAAGTCACCGAGATCTTCGAGGCTGCAGCCCGCGAGAGAAAAGTGGGCGAGCGTGCCCTCGTCTCCGCCGACGGCCTCACCCTCGCTCAGCTGCAGACGATTGCCGGAGAGGTAGGACTGGCACCGGAGCGAGTATCCGAGGAGGCAGTCGCGCTCGACCTGCGCCGCGATGCGGTCGTTCGGCAGACGTACCTCGGGATGCCGATTACGGCGGGGCGAAGCATTGATTTGCCAAGGGCACCGACGGACCGCGAATGGGAAACGCTGGTCGCTGAGCTAAGGGAGACCTTTGGAGCTCAGGGCAAGCTTGGATCCCATGGTAGCCTTCGAGAGTGGAGCAACGGTAACCTACACGCGTCGATTGAGCCGACGGCAACAGGTCATCGACTTCGGCTGGGGACACGGAAAGGTAACGCCTTGTTGATGGGTAACTGGGGGATCACCGGGATCGCTGTGGGCCTGATTCTTCTCGCCGCTGGGTTCCTGACAGGGAACGTGGCTGGCGCGCTGGGCGGCGCCTTGTTCTTCGCGGCCATGGGTGCAGCCGCCCTGACTTCAGGTGTTCTGGGCCTGCCGCGCTGGGCTCGGAAGCGTGACAGGCAGATGGCGTTTATCGCGGCTCGGGCTCGGGCTCTGATCGGGCCGGAGCCAGAAGACGATGGTAAGGCGACCTAGGCCGCCCCATCTCGCTTCCCAAATGACATACCGGAAGCTAGTCACGGAGTTTAGGGCCGAAGGAAATCAGTCTATTGCCGCGCACTCGAGCCGGTTTTTCAAGACCGGTCAGGGCCAGTATGGAGAAGGCGATCTCTTCCTCGGAATCCGTGTACCGGTAATTCGCAAGCATGCGAAGAAGTACAAGACCGTCTCCCTGGATGTGGTTAAGAAACTCTTGACATCCAGGTTCCACGAAGAGCGACTGCTCGCTGCAATACTGCTCGTCGAGAAGTTCGAAACGGCCCCTAGATCTGACCGGGAATCGATCTTCAGGCTGTACCTCGACAACACAGCCTTTATCAACAATTGGGACATCGTCGATTCTTCCGCCCCGCAAATTGTCGGCGCATTTCTCAAGGACAAGAACCGAAAGGTGCTCAGGGAACTTGCATCATCGGCTTCGCTCTGGGAGAGGCGAATATCCATCATCGCCACGTTGACTTTCATTCGTGAGCGCGATTTCGGCACGACCCTACAAATAAGCGAAATGCTCATCAGCGACACCGAAGATCTCATTCACAAGGCAGTTGGCTGGATGTTGAGGGAGGTCGGCAACCGCGATTTGGCTGCAGAGCAGGACTTCTTGGCTAAGCACTACACTGCGATGCCACGTACCATGCTCAGGTATGCTATCGAGAGGTTCCCTGAGAATCTCAGGCAAAGATACTTGCGAGGTGAGTTATAAGTGTCGTGTCCGGGTCAAAGCGGCCGTTACAAGTAACGAGGAGGCTCAAAGTGAAGAAAAACCTTATGGCTATTGTCGCGGGTGCCGCGGTCATGTTCGTGCTGGGCGGCCTGATGTACGAGGTTCTTCTTGCGGGCTTCTACGAGGCCAACCTCGGGTCTGCGACTGGCGTGGCGCGAGAGGTGCCCATCTGGTGGGCATTGATCGTCGGGGAACTGGGATTTGCGGCGCTCGTGACCTACGTGTTTCGCCATATCGGGATCGCTTCGGCTTCTGCGGGGCTAAAGACGGGTGCGATATTCGGTCTGTTGTTCGGCTTGTCGCTCGCGTTCAATCTTTATGGGGTGACTAACTGGTCTACTATCACGGTCGCCTTCGTCGAACCCCTGGTCACTGCCGTGCGCGTAGCCCTGGCAGGCGCGGCAATCGGCTGGGTACTTGGGAAGGGCGGCAGCACAGAATCACCCCGAACCCAGGACTAGAATGACGATGCAGCCAACAAGCGAAGACAAACGCCCCGGTGCACTCCGCTGGCTCTGGTGGCTGCCCCTGATCTCGCTCCTCGCCGTCGAGATATACGTTAGCGGATTCGACGGGTGGGGCGCATGGGCCTCGGCTCCGCTGTTGCTCGTCCCCGGGTTCATCAGTCTCGCCATCGTGATACCGGGGATATTCGATGTTGTGGGGGAGATCCGCACGGGAAGGCCGATCGTGGCGACGTTCCTGTACACCGTGGTTGCCGCTTTGCCCATCCTCTGGCTCGGCGTACGGCGGTTCTTCGTTTGAGCGTTCGCCCGATAGTTCCGAACATCACGTCGGATCGGATGGAGGAGAGCCGACAGTTCTATACTGAGTGATCAAGAGGAGTGTTGCGCATGAACGACCCAAATGAGCCAGCCGCCGATGGGCTACCAACCCACGAGCAACTCCAGGCTGCTCTGAAAACGGTAGTCGCAGAAAAAAACGGGGGTTTTGGTCTCCATATGTGGGCTACCATTGTCGATCGGGATGGCGTGGTGCTGACAGTCACGTTTTCTGGACAGGCACGGGGTGATCAATGGCCGGGCAGCCGCGTCATTTCGGCGCAAAAGGCCAACACGGCCAACGCGTTCAGTCTTCCGGGACTGGCGCTATCGACCGCGAATCTCTTTTCAGCGGTACAGCCCGGGGGAAGTTTGTTCGGGCTCCAGATGAGCAATCCCGTGGCTACGAATGTGGCGTACGGTGGTTCTTCCGATGCTATTGGCACCGCTAACGATCCTATGGTCGGCAAGAAGATTGGTGGGGTCAACGTTTTCGGCGGTGGGCTGGCTCTGTATGGTAGCGATAGTAGCCTGTTAGGGGCGGTTGGCGTCAGCGGTGACAGTTCCTGTGCAGACCACAACATCGCGTGGAAGGTGCGTCATGCTCTCAAGTTGGACAGGGTGCCCGCCGGAGTGAGCCCGACCGAAGACGACAATATCGTGAACGACATCACGGATGGTGTGAGTGCAGGTGGTTGGGGGCATCCCGCGTGTGCTCCCGAGGCAACCCAGATAGCGAAGGATTTGCCGGAAACCCACCCGATCGAGCGGTAGGGTGGGGATCGACTATGAGCGCATGTACATAGTTGACGCTTTCAGGAGGAAGTCTGAAGGGTCGGTGCATTTTCTGGTCGCGGACGCCACGGCAATACCGACGGAGCAGCGACGATGACCCAAGAACTCAGCCACGTAGCGCTGCTAGTCCGTGACTACGACGAGACGATCGACTTCTACGTCGGCGTCCTGGGATTTCGGCTGATTGAAGACACCGCGCTCGACGATGGTAAGCGGTGGGTGCTTGTGAGCCCCCCAGGGGCCTCAGCCGTCAGCCTGCTCCTGGCCCGGGCGGCGACGCCGGAGCAGGAGTCTCGCATTGGAGATCAAACCGGAGGCCGGGTATTCCTCTTCCTCCGCACCGACGACTTTGATCGCGATTACCAGGCAATGAAGGAGCGCGGAGTTCGCTTCGCCGAATCCCCACGGGATGAGGCGTATGGGAAAGTGGTGGTCTTCGATGATCTGTATGGCAACCGCTGGGACCTGATCCAGCGGCGGGACGACACACTCGGCTCTACGCGACCCTAGAGAACCGGAGGTACGCTATGTCGGTGATCAAACCGATTCTTTCCGCAATGAGCCCGGTCCTCGCTGTAAACGACCTGCAGGTGGCCTTGGACCATTACCGCGACGTGCTTGGGTTCGAGGTCACTTGGACCTGGGGCGATCCTGCATCTCGGGCGGGTGTAGCTCGGGATGGATTCGAACTGCAACTCGCGGCCCAGTACGGTCCGCCGGGCACCTCCGTGGTCTACTTCCAGGTAAACCGTGTCGACGACTACTATCAGCGGTGCCTGCATCGCGGGGCCAGCATCGAACACGAGCTCGCCGACCGACCTTGGTTGATGCGCGATTTTCGGGTATTGGACCCCAGCGGTAACAAGCTAGGATTCGGGCAGCCTAATTAGCCCGCCTGTGTGCCTTCCAGTGGTGTAGATCGTCACACGGGTGTATGAAGCGCGAGCGCCCTCAAGGAATTTCTGGAAACCAGTGAGTAGATCCCGCTGCTAGCCCGACCACGCATCCAGTCAGAATGAAGGTCCGCCGCGCTGTGTTGCCGGTCGCCGCGACCCTATTCTCAGGCCTCATGCTCTGGGCAACCTGGTTGGAACCCGCCAGCCTCCGCCTCGAGACCCACTCGATTGAACTCGGGCGGCTGCCCGGGTCGTGCGACGGTCTCCGAGTCGCGCTCCTGGCCGACCTCCATGTGGGATCTCCGTTCAACGGGACTGCCAGCCTCGAACGGGTCGTGCGGCGGGCCCAGGAAGCCGATCCCGACCTAATTCTCCTACTCGGAGACTACGTGATTCACGGGGTCGTGGGTGGACATTTCGTCTCCCCCGAAACCACTGCTCGGATCCTGTCGCGGCTAGCCGCTCCGCTTGGCGTGTACGCTGTTCTGGGCAATCACGACTGGTGGCTCGATGCGCCACGCGTGCGGGCTGCGCTCGAGTCAGAGGGCATTCCGGTCCTGGAAGACGAGGCGGTGCCGGTAGAGGCGAGTGCCTGCGGTCTGTGGCTCGCGGGTGTTGGCGACTACTGGGAAGGGGAGCACGACGTGGATCGAGCGCTCTCGAAGGTTCCCGAAGGGGCGCCAGTGATCGCCTTTACTCACAATCCTGACATATTCCCTGACGTGCCCGAGCGCGTCGCGCTCACGGTCGCCGGTCACACTCACGGAGGGCAAGTGCGGCTTCCTTTGCTCGGCCGGCCGCTCGTACCGTCAGACTTCGGGCAGCGCTACGCGGCTGGGCACGTACGGGAGAGCGGACGCCACCTCTTCGTGAGCACGGGCATTGGGACGAGTATGCTGCCTGTTCGTTTCCGCGTGCCGCCGGTCGTGACCATCTTGGTGCTGGAGTCGGTGCGTGCTCTGTAGTAAAGTCTCCGGCCCCGTTTCAGCGCGAAGTTTTGGCCAAGGCGGGAGGATCGCTGGGGGATGAGCCAGGAAGACAGATCCGTTGGGTGGGGCGCACTCATGCTGTTGGTGGGCGTGGCGTTTCTCCTTGTGGCGGCCGAATTGCTGCCTGTACCGGACGATCCAGCCAACGCCCCGCGGGCCGTGCTCGCCATGGCGGGACTGGTGTTCGCCGCGGGCGGGGTCGCCCTCATCCTCCCACCTGGCAGCCGCGCTCGCCTGGCGATGGTGGCGATCCTGGTCAGTGGCTTTGCTGTTTTAGGTGCTTGGGTGGCACTGACGGGTTCGGCGGAGACGATCGAAGGCGGCCTTTTCTTTCTGTCGCGTGAGACCAACGCGCTACTGGGCAGGATTCTCTTTGGCCTCGGCTCGCTGATAAGTGCAGTTATATTGATCGTTGTACTTCGGCAGTTCAGACGCTGACGACGTGTCTAGATCCTTCACGCCTACGCCTGCCATCGCTGATGGTCCGAATGACTCCCAGCCCGCATAGGTCATAGAATGCCACGCCTGCACGCACTCTTTCTCGGACTAGTGACGGTTCAAGCCGCCCACTCTCTTGAGGAGTACGTAGGCCGCCTGTGGGAGGTGTTTCCTCCGGCTACATTCTTGACTGGCTTGATCTCGGCCGATCACGAAATAGGCTTTCTCGTGATCAATATCGGACTGGTCCTGTTCGGATTCTGGTGCCTTCTTGGGCCGGTTCGTAGAGGGTGGCCGTCTGCGCGGACGCTGATGTGGGCGTGGGTAGCCATTGAGCTGATTAACGGGATAGGCCATCCCGCGTGGGCGATCTGGCAGAGTAGTTATACGCCTGGTCTGATCACCGCCCCGGCGCTCTTGGTTCTGGCATTGCTGCTGATCAGGCAGCTGCGCTCACAGGCTGCCGGGACTGGTGGGCCAGCCGCCCATCCAGTCCCGTGAGCGTGAGCATTCCCGAACAACATGGGGGCACGTCGGTCGCCGTGAGCGCGCTCAGAGTGCATCGGTGAGCGATCCGATCCGGGCCATTCGTTCCGCGGACAGGGACGAGCTCGTGCGGATGCGCCTGTGCCTTTGGCCTGATTCCGAGGTGTTCGAGGCAGACAGCGTGCTCGGGCGATCGGGGTCCGGATTCGTGGTGCTAGTCGCGGAGCGCCCGGACGGCGGTCTGTGCGGCTTCGCGGAGATAGGATCCCGCCCATTTGCGGAAGGGTGCCAGAGTTCGCCGGTGGCGTATCTGGAAGGGATCTGGGTGGATCCCGATGCCCGGCGTTGTTCCGTGGCCTTGAACTTGGTTGGGCACGCTGAGAAGTGGGCGCGTTCCAAGGGGTTCACAGAGCTAGCCTCGGATTGCGATATCGACAATGTGGGGAGTCAGGCGTTCCATGCTGCGGCTGGATTTACAGAGGTACAGCGAAACGTGTGCTTCAGGCGCGACCTAGCCTCGGAAGCAGCAACTGACCTTACGTGGCGAGCGCTGGTTCAAACCGACCCGCGTTACCCTGAGCCATGATCGTTCTCGAGACCGATCGGCTGGTACTCTCCAGGTTCTCCGTAGACGACGCCGAGTTCATTCTGGGCCTATTGAATGAACCGTCGTTC
This sequence comes from Gemmatimonadota bacterium, assembly GCA_036476995.1. Lineage (GTDB taxonomy): Bacteria > Gemmatimonadota > Gemmatimonadetes > Palauibacterales > Palauibacteraceae > JAZDDE01. The sequence goes on along the minus strand of JAZGCO010000032.1, from coordinate 23,295 downwards.
CTCGAGAACATTGGAGACAAGGGAGTCCGGACGCTGGAGGGTGCACGCAACTATCTCTTGGGCGGACCGATCGACAGCTACGAGCGGTTTGGATTCGGTCTCTATCTGACCACGCTGAAGGAAAGCGGAGTGCCGATCGGAACGTGCGGACTCCTTAAGCGAGATTCGCTGGACGATGCGGATGTCGGCTTCGCGTTTCTTCCCGCCTATTTTGGCGAGGGGTATGCGACAGAATCTGCCGGTGCCGTAGTGGCCTACGCGAATAGGATGCTCGGCCTTTCCCGAATCGTGTCGATCGTCTCGCCGACCAACAGCACTTCTATCCATGTCCTTGAAAAGATTGGGCTGCGCTACGACCGGCCGGTCCGCTTGTCGGAGGACGGAGACGAGATCAGTCTGTATTCCATCGACCTAACCCAGGGGTGAACCATGAAGATTCATGCCACGTCGTCGTTCGATGTTACTGGATGGGAACAAGCTTCCTACGATGACGGCGTCGCGGGGCCGGCCCTCTCCCGGGCTACGGTTCGCAAAGCGTTCACAGGGGATCTATCCGGCGATAGTACGGCCGAACTCCTCATGTGTCAGGCGGACACCTCGGACCTTGGAGCAGGAGCGGGCTATGTCGCCTCGGAGCGCGTTACGGGTCGGCTGGGCGACCGCGAGGGCACCTTCGTCATACAGCACTGGGGCGTGAGTGTGGGCGGAAACCAGAGCGCCGGAGGCCATGTGGTACCCGGGTCTGGCACCGGTGATCTTGCTGGCCTGACTGGCGACATCGTGATCTCTGTGGACCCTGCCGGCGCTCACACGCTCACGCTAGACTACGAGATCGGCTGACCGGACAGCGCGTGTAGGCTGTCAAACAAACCAATAACTACAGAGACAGGGGTGAGGGCGATGCCGATCGACAACAATTCATTCTGCTGGAACGGAATCGTGAGCACAGATACGGCGAAGGCGGAGGCTTTCTACGCGGAAGCGATCGGCTGGGTCGCCGTCGAGCATACGTTCCCGAGCGGTGAGACGAGCACGATGTTCTTTGCCGGAGACTTTCCGCGGGGCCACCTCCGCGCTCCGCAGTCTGATAGCGAGCCGAACCATTGGACCAGCTACCTTCGGGTGGAGGATGTGGCGGTGTCCGTCGCGGCAGCCGAAGCCAACGGAGGCGGTATCCTCATTCCCTCGACAGACATCGACCCTGGCCAGTTCGCGGCTGTCACGAGCCCGAGCGGTTCGGTGCTGTGCCTGTTTCATGAGGCGGACGAGGCGTCAGGGCAGAACGCTCCGGCAGGCGCCGGGAGCGTAAACTGGACCGAGCTGCATAGCACGGACATCGACGCCGACCTGCCGTGGCTGACGGCTACGTTCGGCTTCGAGTTGAGTGAGATGGCGATTCCAAACGGAGGTACGTACTACATGCTGAACAGCGGCGGTCAGCCGAGGGGCGGAGCGGTTGCGGCCGTCAGCGACGAGATCGCAGGTCGGTGGCTGGCCTGGGTGCAGGTAGACGACGTAGACGCTGCTGTGGGCCGCGTAACCGGCGGCGGTGGCCGCGTCATCACTCAACCGTCCGACTATCCTGGCGTGGGCCGCATGTCCATGGTCGCGGATCCGACCGGCGCCACGTTCGGAGTGATCACGCCAGCCCGGCGGTAGAGGGCGCAAATGGCGAAGGGCAGGAAATCGATAGTCGCGGCGATAATTGGCAACGCCCTCATCGCTGTAACGAAGTTCGTCGCCGCAGGAATAACGGGCAGCTCCGCCATGCTCACCGAGGGGGTGCACTCACTCGTAGACACGGGCAACGGCGGACTGCTCCTCCTAGGCCTGAAGCGAGGGCGGCGACCTCCGGACGAGGCGCATCCATTCGGTTACGGCAAGGAGGTCTATTTCTGGACCCTCCTCGTGGCGATGCTGATCTTCGCTGGCGGCGGAGCAGTCAGTATCTACCAGGGCATCGAGCACATTCGGCACCCGAGCCCATCGAGCGATCTGACCGTAGCGTTTATCGTGCTCGGGCTCGCGTTTGTGTTCGAAGGGCTGGCCTGGTCGATAGCCTGGCGCGAGTTCAAGCACTCCAGAGGGGAAGTGTCCACCTGGCGCGCGATCCGGCGCGGCAAAGACCCGACCGCGTTCGCCGTGCTTCTCGAAGACACGGCCGCTCTGGCCGGGATCATCGTGGCTGCTGTGGGGATCTCGGCGGCCCGCCTTCTGGAGATCCCGGCGCTCGACGGGGTAGCATCCGTACTAATCGGGCTCATCCTGGCCACAGTTGCCATCGTTCTGGCCCGGGAAACACGTGGCCTGCTCATCGGGGAAGCGGCCGAGGAAGTGGTAGTCCGCGGAGTTCGGTCAATCGCCGAGGCGGACGATTCGGTGAGCCAGGTAGTACGGATGCTGACCATGCACGTCGGTCCCGATGATGTGCTCGTGAATCTGGACCTGCGCTTTCGATCAGAGCTGGATGCGGAGGACATCGGTGCCGCCGTGATCCGGCTCGAGCACCGAATCAAGGAGACGTTCCCTCAGGTGCGCTACCTGTTCATGGAGGTCAATCAGTCATGAGCGTTAGCCCGCTTCGGCCGCCAGCGTAGTGGCCAGCGAGAAGCGAGTATGACAGCGAGCAGCGCGATATGGATGGCGGCTCCAGTCCATCCCAATTCGTTCGGTTTCGTGGTCGTCGTGTAGAGGGCGCCCAGCATCACAATCAACAGTCCGCTGGCTGCGTACGCCGCCAGCCGAGGGACGAGAAGCGCTAGTCCTCCCAATATCTCGGCGATCCCGATCACTGCAGCGAACCAGGCTCCGTAACCCCACCCCTCGAACCAACCGGACCACTGAGCCCAGTTCGTGAACTTCGCGAGGCCAATGCCGACCATCGCCAGCGTCTCGAATACCGTGGGTATCCAGATTGCCAGCCCAAGGACCTTCTTGATGGGGCTATTCACCGGGCCGTACCTCCGTTAGCTGAAGCAAGGTTTTGCTGCTCACCGCGATCCAGTGTAGGTTTGCACTCATTAGATAACGAGACACAACCTAATGTCGCATTATGTATACTGCGGCGCCCGGGAAGGCAAGTGCAGACCAGCCCTTGAACCAGCTACCCACGCTGACTCATCTGCAGTTCTTGGTGATCGGACTGTTACTTGAGAGCGTGTCGTCTGGGCGAAGTCTGCGGGCACGGCTCAAGGAGAACGGAGCCCGGAAGTCGGGACCCGCGTTCTACCAGCTCATGGCGCGGCTGGAGGACAGTGGCCTGGTGGAGGGCAGGTATGTGAAACAGTCGGTGTCCGGACAGACGGTGCGCGAGCGACACTATGATGTGACCACTCCCGGGCGGACCGCCTGGCGGGCCAGCCAGGAGTTCTACGCATACATCGCGGCCCAGGTGTCTCCGTCCGACAGGCTCTCACATGCCTGATGTGAGAAGATCCCCGACTTTGTCTGCGCTGCGCTGGGTGGCCCGGTTGCTGCCTCGCCACATCAGAGAGAGAGTTTTCGAGCCGGCCTACGCGGATCTGCTGCTAGACGATCACGAGGCCCAGCTTTCGTCTAGCCGCCGGCGATTCAAACGCATGTCCGCCAGCGTTGTTCTGGCGGCCGAGTCGTTCCGGGTCGGCCTGCCCACCTACTTCTGGCACCGTGGACGAGTAACCCGACTGGGCAAGACGGTCGCTCTCGTCCTGCTGTCGAGCACCGTGATCGTCGCCTTGCTCACCCGCCTTCAGTATGGGCCAGCAGGGGGCCCGGCGCCGTAACAAACATGTCTGCGAGTTCACATCAAGAGCTAGCCTACAGATCAGATCAGTCAGCCGCGAAACAGTAGAACAGGCCGTTACCACCGGTCCCCTGCAAATTCTCCTGGCTGCATCCCCTGGAGCCGTGGGCAGAGTTCCACGATGTCGGATTGGGCCCACCCCCCTGGCGGTCGTGATGCCCCAGCAGAGCGCTGCCGTCACCGTTGCTAGTCCAGTTGTCGCAGGTCGTATCTCCGGCTTCCCACGACGCCATTCCGTCTTCGGTCGACCCCGTCAGGATGTCATGCATGTTCGGACTGTCTCCGCGGCCGTTCACCTCCTCGCCTTTCTCGGTTAGCGAAGTCTGCTTGCCTAGCTTGTTTGATTCCGAGTGAAGATCATCAACGTCCTGAGCGACTCGAATCCGGTTGGCATTGTACCAGGGGCCGGTGCCGATCCGATCGCGGGCGTTCACAGCGGACGCGCCGTCCACGAGCACCGCGCTGAGGTAGGCACGCCACGTCCGCTCACCCGCACCCGCCGCTGTCGCAAGGGCCTGGCAGCGCGCGTCCGCCCCGTCCAGCCCTCCAAGGTTTGCCCCATCGCCAGGCCCGGCGCTCGTGATGAAGAAGCTCATTACGCCGGAGGTCGCTTCGGATTCGGACGCATCTGCAGAATCTTGATCGGCCGGAGCGCAGGCCGCGGCGACGGTCAGGATGGCAGCACTGAAAATGGCCAGGCAGGGTTTCATGCGTGTCTCCTCAGATCAAGACGTTTCCGAACTCCATTCGATCCATATGTTGTCAGCATCCCGTTCGACACAGCAAGGCCTATCACTGGAGGTGAAACCGGAATGCGGCAAGCTACGGATTCGGGTCGTCCGATTGTGCGCCGACTTGAGGTCCAGGACGCGTTGCTGGCTTTTGATACGATTCGCCAAATCAAGCAGCCGGAGGCACGGGCCGGATTCAACCTGGCCTAATGAGCGCGTTTCTTTCACGGCCTGAGAACGTGTGATCGTGAGCTCCGAAGACGGTGTAGGCACCGGTTTTCTGCTCGGCTATCTCATGGACCGGGTGGACGGGGACCAGAGGATGGTCTGTTTGTACGAGATCGAAGTCGCCGAGTCGCACCGAAGACACGGAATCGGCAGGGCACTGCTTGAGGCGCTGATCCAAACGTGTCACGGGGAAGGTGTCGTCAAAGTCTGGGCTGTTACGAACCGTTCCAATCAGCCAGCGGTGGCGTTGTACTCGAATACAGGTGCCGAGGTCGATACCGCCGATGACACAGTGACAATTGTATATGGGCTGGAGTGCTTGAGCGCCTGATCGTCAATCTCTGATCGCATCTATCGACCATAGCTGAGAGTCCCTATGACTTGGACTGTATACTTGTCCGGAGAGATCCACACAGACTGGCGGCAGCGTATTGAGGACGGGGCGGGGGCAGCCGGACTGCCGATCACCTTTCTGTCCGCCGTCACCGATCACCCCGCCAGCGATGCAGCGGGCGATGTACTCGGGAAAGACAGCGGCTTCTGGCGCGATCACAAGTCAGCCAAGGTGAATGCCATCCGGACCCGAACCTTGATTCAGAAGTGCGACGTAGCGGTTGTCCGATTCGGTGGCCAGTACAAGCAGTGGAACGCCGCGTTCGACGCTGGCTACTGTTCCGCCCTGGGCAAGCCGTACATCACCCTTCACGACGAAGAGTTCATACACGCACTCAAAGAGGTTGACGCGGGTGCGCTGGCGTGGGCAACAACTCCCGAGCAGGTGGTGGAGATACTCAAATACGTGAGTTCAGAATGAAAGTTCGAACAGGTGTGAGCAGATTCGAAGACATACCAAATGTGGGCCCGGCCACCAGCGGTGACTTCGACCGACTGGGCATTGCCACCCCAGAAGACCTGCCGGGTCGCAATCCATACGGGATGTATGACGACCTCTGCAAGGCGATGGGGAAGCGTCTCGACCCGTGCGTGATCGACGTGTTCATTTCTGCGGTTCGATTCATGGAAGGCGAACCACCACAGAATTGGTGGTACTACACCGAGGAACGAAAACGCGAGCTAGCTCGGCGGGCCTCGGCATGAATCGCTCGTTCACCTTTGAGTGGAGCGCTTCCGAGCACGTAGGTGTCACGACCTTCCTCATACGTGAGCGATCGGACTGGATTCGAGAGCAGCTCTCAGCCGGCAGTGAGTATGTGTACCCGGGCTGACCTATAGCTGACCGAAGGCATGCCACTGTCCGGACGTCCGCCTGGATCTACCTGGGGGTGTTGGCGCTCCTAGTAGTCGGCTTTTTCGTCGTCTTGCAGATGGAAACCGGCAGAAACGTTGCCCACACCCGCCGAAGCGAAACGCGCACCGGAGTTCCGGCCAATTACGTGTTCTTTAATAGAGACCGAGAGCGGATCACCGAGCGAAGCTTTCTCGATAACCCGGGCGCTGCCGGCGCTCAGCTCAAATATACATGGCGCGAACTGGAACCAGAGCGTGGCCAATACGAGCTGGGCCAAGTGGTTGCCGACCTTGTGTTCCTCGAACAACACGACAAGAAACTGTTCATTCAGCTCCAGGACGTATCCTTCACCGAGGGAATCATCAACGTTCCCGACTACCTGCGCGCGGATCCGGAATTCAGCGGCGGCCTGGCACCTCAATACGAATACGAGGGTTCCGATGAGTCCACCGCAGTGTTCGGTGGGTGGGTGGCCCGGCGCTGGGATCCCGCTGTTCGACGTCGGCTGATCAGACTGCTCCGTGAGCTGGGAGCGCGCACGGACGGACGGATTGAGGGGCTGAGCCTGCCCGAGACCGTTGTCGAGTTTGGCGAAACCGGTCGGCTATTCCCGCCTGGATACTCCCACGCGGCATATTTTGAGGCCGTGAAGGAAATCATGACCGCCGCGGCTGAGGCGTTCCCGAGATCGTACGTGATACAATACGCCAACTTCATGCCCGGCGAGCGGCTTCCGGGGGACGACAAGGGTTATCTCAGAGGCGTTTACGAACACGCCGCTGCGATCGGAGTGGGCGTGGGCGGACCCGATCTCCTGCCGCACCGCAAGGGTCAGCAGGCGAACAGTCTGCCCCTCCTCGCGGCCCGAAATCCGGAAACGGTTGCTGGGCTCGCTGTTCAGTGGGGCAATCTTGAGGATCGAAATCCTGCTACCGGCGAGATGGTTTCGGTTGACGAACTGTACCGTTACGCGCGGGACGAACTGCGGCTCGACTATCTGTTCTGGGGGGTTCAGGAGCCGTTCTACTCGAGAGATGTGCTGCCCTATCTTCGGACCGCTTCGAACTGAGAAGGTGGCTTGTGGATACAGGAACGAGAAGGTGGCTGAAGCTTGAGGCTCTCGGGATTCTCGTGGGGTCTCTCGTGGCCTATCAGTGGCTTGGCGGTAGCTGGCTGCACTTCGCTCTGCTGTTTTTCGTTCCTGATCTTTCCTTTTTCGGTTATCTTGGAGGTAGCCGGATCGGAGCCGTCGCTTACAACGCGCTCCATACATACGCGGCGCCAGCGCTCTTGCTTGCCACCGGATGGTTCGTGGCCGGAGCCCTTCCATATGTGCCGATCTGGACCGCACACATCGCGTTCGATCGGCTGCTGGGATACGGGCTCAAGCTACCTACGAGCTTCCATCACACTCACCTGGGGGTGATCGGCCGGAAGCGGCCCGGGCAGGCGCCGGGAGGATGAGAAGATGCTGAGCGTGAAGCGAAATCCCCGACTTGCAGCGCTGGTTTTTCTGGTCGCCTCGATGGGTTTGGTGGCCGCGTGCGGCGATGACGACGTGGCCGCCCCCCGATCCGCCGCCTGTCGTGACTCCGGGTAGCACGCTGCCGCTCGGGACCACAGTCAGGATCAACACGAGTGGCGACTATCAGCTTCCCCAGACCGCGACGACGCTCACGACCCGCTGCACGGGCAGCGTGGCGGTGACGTTCGAGACCATGCCGGGATCGCCACAGACCAATACCTGCGATAGCGCAACCGGGTCGTCCAGTCAAACCAACATTGTCACCGGAGCAAGCAGCGTGACCTACGTGCTCGGTACAGGCGCGTTCGCGGACGTGACGGTGAACTAGACGCTCGGCCAACCATAATCTATTCAAGAAAAAAACGGCGGGCCCCAGAGGAGGCCCGGCGCCACAAGGCTAGGCTTCGTGCCGCCTACTCCGCAGCCCCTGTTCTCAGCTGCCGGTCCGGCTATCGGGCGCCCACGGTGTGGCTGACGATAGTGATGGGTGAAGGGTAATCGATCGGACCGATCGGAGTGCTCACGGTGGGCAGGGCTCTCAGACTCACGCTTGTTGGCTCAGCGTCGGCCCCGGCCAGTCCCTTCGCGACGTTGAACAGGTCGGTTGCCGACCCACCAAAGAACTCTATCAGATTCAGGCTCATCCGCATGGGAATCACCTGCGGCTGGCCTGGTGGGAGAGCGATCGCCGTATCGATCAAGCCGCTGATCGTTTCCCGGTCCTGAAGGAAAAGTGACCACTGCAGCCGGATCATTCGGGCGGTCACTCTGTTGGAAGCGGGATTCTCGGCATTCAGGTTCACGGTGAACTCGAGCGGTAGATCGTTAGTCGCCACGGCCGCTGCCAGCCGCGCGCCGTCCGTAATCGTGAGGTCCGAATACGAGCGGACTCGGTTAAGATCGACCCCAGCCAGCCGTCCGCCGCGCACATCGCCGAGATCGAACTCGACCTTACGCAGCGCAGCGAATTGCTGAAGGCTTGCGCAGCTGGAGGCCAGAACGGCAGCTATAATGCTCAGACCGAGGATGGTCCTCTGGGACCGCCGCATGTTTCCTCCTGTGGGAGTGGGTCGTGACGCGAGCCTGGTCGCGTATCGAGTCCGGTGAGTACGAACAGCTTCCTCTCCGAGCCCACACGTTACTCAAGCAAGTGCCGCTGCACGATGTGTGGCGCGTCGACCTCCCGGGCGGCGGTCCCAATCGGACGGTCGAGGACATTCGGGTGCTGCTGGCGCGGCTACGGGCGTCTGGCGAGTTGAACTGGGGCGTCCGTGGGCTGTTCCGGATGCGATCGCTACTCGGCGTTCTGTTCCGATGGGACCGTGCAGACTCCGAGGAATATGCTAGCCCTTACAATAGCAGGCTAACACCCGAGGATCGCCGCGAGTCGCTTGTCAGGCCCGGAACCGTCGACGGCCCCTTCCGAGTCCTGTACGTGCGAGCCCATGAATCCTTGGGCGAGATCCGGAACGCCACCGTCCACGCGTTCTTGGCGATGGCTCTGAGGCCGACCGAAACGGGGTACCGCCTGTACTGGGCCATCTACGTGCGGCCAGTGGGTCTCATAAGCCCGCTGTACATGGCAGCCATCGATCCGTTTCGGCGACTATTCGTGTATCCGGCAATACTTCGCCACATACATCGCGCATGGGTCGCAGCCTATACATCGTCCGCCGGGAACTCTGGAGGATCGCCCAAAAGGGCCGGGTAAGCGTGCCGGCGGGCCCCCTCGACGGCCGGGGCCCGTCCGCCACACCTTCCTGCCTACGTCGTCAGTTGCCGACGCCGAACGCCAGGCCAGCTTCGACAGAAACGAACTTTGAGACCTCTGCTCCTTCGTAGCGGCCTTCGATGAAGGGGTGCACGCTGCTTTCATCCCCACCAAAGGAAAGGCCGGCACCGAACTGGTAGCCGAAATTCGACTCCGAGTCGCTGGACCCAGTTGCAGGCGAGAATCTGTGGACGAGTAGTCCTAGACCTCCCCAAATGAAGGGCTGAACATTGCTCGCGGTCGGAATGTCGTAGCCCAGAACCGCCATGGCGCCAATCAGATTCGTCTTGTCGCCGATCGTTACGTTGAGGACGCTCTCGTCATGATTGTTCTGGCCGTACGAACCTTCGACGCCAGCCCAGAGGCCGCTCTCGCCGACCGGGAACGTGACGCCACCGGCGGCGAACCAACCGGTGTTGGCGAAGTCAGAGAAATCTCCGACCGGGAATGTCGGCCCACCTAGCACGTAGACCAACTGTGCGCCTGCGGTGAGAGGCATGGCGAGTGCCATCAGCAAAAAGCCCGCCGCCGCTAGAGTTACACGTTTGCTCATCGTGTAAACCCTCCACTTGCTCGGCTGGCGCAGGACATTTGGCACACTAACCCGATCAAAGGTTGGCACAGCCAGGCCAGCCGTCAAGAGTTGGCCCGTTCGCCTGAATAGGTCCGAGTTGCCGCCCGCGTGCCCCGGCCGGGGGGCTCGCGTATCATCCTGCCTATGGCAGGTGACGCAGCGCTTCCATCCGGCCGAAACGCCGTACCCAGGAGCAGTCACTATGACCGGGCCCAGGACAACGCCTACTGTTGTTCCGACGATGCTCTACGAGGATGCGCCGGCCGCCATCGATTGGCTGTGCGCCGCCTTTGGCTTTGAGAGCCACCTCGTAGTGGCCGGAGAACCGGGTACGATCGCACATGCTCAACTCACGTACGGCAACGGCATGATCATGCTAGGATCGGCCAGCAATGAGTACGGAAGTCTCATCAAGCCGCCTGCTCTCCTCGGCGGCGTCGGGTCGCACAGCGTCTTCGTAATCGTGCCGGACGCCGACGAGCATCACGACCGAGCCCTCGCGGCAGGGGCGAAGACCATCTCGCAGCCCCGGGACCAAGACTACGGCGGTCGGGGATACGGGTGCACCGATCCCGAGGGGCATCTGTGGTATTTTGGGACCTACGATCCATGGGCGGCGACATAGGCCGCCCGGCCCACATAAGGGAGACGAGACTTATGGCAGAGCTAAAGACGAAGAAGAACGATGCGAGCGTCGATGATTTCATCTCCTCCGTTTCAGATGAAGGAAGACGCCAGGATTGCGTTGCGGTTCTGGAGATGATGAGGGATGTCACTGGTGAAGAGCCCAAGATGTGGGGTGACAGCATGGTGGGCTTTGGTTCCTATCATTACAAGTACGCCACGGGCAGGGAAGGCGACTGGTTCGTAACCGGGTTTTCGCCCCGAAAGCAGAATCTGACCTTGTACATCATGTCAGGTTTTCCGAAACATGAGGCGCTGCTGGCCAAGCTCGGTAAGCACAAGACCGGGCGCTCCTGTCTGTACATCAAGAAACTGGACGACATTCACCTGCCAACTCTCCGCGAACTCGTGAAGCGCTCGGCGGAATCCGTGGCGGCCTCCAACGCATAAGCTGCTGACCGGTACTCAGGTGCGTTGAGGCTGCGTTGAGGGCGCGGGCCACGTTGAGAGCCCTGTCCCGAACCGGAGTGCGCCGTGTCCTTGTCGATCAGAGAATGGCCGCAGGCGGAGCGACCCCGCGAGCGCTTGGCGGGATTGTCTGCCCAGGCGCTTGCCACCCGCGAACTGGTGGCGATAGTTCTGGGCTCGGGCACGGAAGGAAAGAGCTCGCTCGACCTAGCGTCCGATCTTCTCGGCCACTTCGGCGGCAGTCTGCGGCGGTTGGCCCAGGCCGATCAGGCCGAGTTGCAGAAAGTCTCTGGAATTGGTCCGGCGCGCTCCAGCATGATCACGGCGGCGTTAGAACTGGGCCGGAGGGCGGCGTCAGAGCGTGCCCGCAAGTCGCCTCGCATCGGCGGGCCGCGGGACGTCTACCGCAGACTCGGTCCGGTGCTACGAGACCGCCGACAGGAAGAGTTTTGGGTCTTGTATCTGGATACGCAGAACCGGGTAGTCTGCGAGCGCTGCCTAACTGTCGGCATCCTGAACAGCTCACTCGTTCATCCCCGTGAGGTGTTTGCGCCGGCACTTGCTCGCTCTGCTGCCAGCGTGATTCTGGCCCACAACCATCCCAGCGGGGATCCGGAGCCGTCGGCCGACGATCTGGAAGTCACGTCCCAATTAGTCGAGAGTGGCCGCCTGCTCGGGATTCCCGTCCGGGATCATATCGTCCTGGGCGATGGCAGTTTCGTGAGTCTGCTCGAGCGCGGTTTTATCTCGGTGGAATCCACTAGCGGAGGCACTTCCGCGCCTGTCAGCCGGATCGCGAGCCACGAACAGCCAGCCCGCGGATCCCAACTGAGACACTCACGGTACCGGGCCGCGTTGCCGGGAAGGGGACGTGGACGATGAGCGGAGCCCTGATTGGCCGGTGTATTGCGGGGCGGTATGTTTATACGCGACACCTGCCTGAGGAAAGAAAGCGCTCATGGCCCGCTCAGCCACGAAAAAGAAAGCTGCCGAGGATCGCTCTGCGACGGGTGAGGCCTCTCCGGAGGTGCGCCTTCCGGCCGAGCTGCTGGAGGCCATCGGAGGACCGGCGGCGAAGCTAAATTATGAGCTGCTGGCCGACGCATTCCAGTTTAGTGCTGAGCTTCACGCAGGGCAGAAGCGCAGCTCTGGCGAGGATTACATCACGCACTGCATCGCCGTCGGGTCGATCCTCGGCGAAATTCACCGCGACACTGTCACTATTGCCGCTTCGCTCCTGCATGATGTTGTCGAGGATTGCGGAGCTACTTTAGGCGAGATACAAGAAAAGTTCGGCTCCGAAATCGCGACGATCGTGGACGGGCTGACCAAGATCTCCCGGGTGGAATTTGGTTCCCTGGCGGAGCGCCAGGTAGAAAACTACCGGAAGCTTCTGCTCTCAATGGCCCGCGACGCCCGCGTCATCATCGTCAAACTGGCGGATCGTCTCCACAACATGCGCACGCTGGAGCACCTGGAGCGAGAAAACCAGCGCCGAATCGCCCGTGAGACTCGCGACATATACGCGCCCCTCGCGCATCGGCTGGGGATGGCCAGGGTGCGCTGGGAGCTGGAGGATCTGGCCTTCAAGTTTCTCGAGCCCGAGGAATACAGGGATCTAACAAAGAAAGTTCAGGACAAGCGCAAACAGCGCGAACAGCTCATCCGCCGGATGGAAGAGCCGCTAGGCGCAGAACTGGAGGCGGCGGGTCTTGCCTGCGAGCTGACGGGGCGGGCCAAGCACCTGTGGTCCATCCACCGAAAGATGATGCGTAGGGATAAGCCGTACGAGGAAATTTACGATGTGCTGGCGGTTCGCGTCGTTCTTCCCAACGTACGCGATTGCTACCATGCTTTAGGTGTGATCCACAGCAAGTGGACCCCACTCACAGAGCGTTTCCACGACTACATCGCCACTCCGAAGTCGAATCTGTATCAGAGCCTGCACACCACGATCTTTGGCCCGGGCGGTCGCCTGTACGAAATTCAGTTGCGCACGGAAGAGATGCATCGTACCGCCGAACTGGGCATTGCGGCCCACTGGAGGTACAAGGAAGGCGCTGAGAGCGACGAGGTGGACGAGAAGTTGGCCTGGTTCCGCCAGGTCCTCGAATGGCAGCAGGAGACGAGAGAGCCGGAGGAGTTTCTCGAGTTTCTGAAGATCGACCTGTTCGAGGACGAGATGTTCGTATTTACCCCCGCCGGCGACGTGAAGCAGCTGCCGAAAGGCGCCACGCCCATCGACTTTGCCTTCGCGGTTCACACCGAGATCGGAATGCACTGTGACGGTGCCCGAGTCAACGGGCGGATCGCGCCACTCTCCAGGGCGCTCAAGAACGGTGATACGGTCGAGATCATAACGGACGGTGGTCGCCAACCCAGCCGTGACTGGCTCGGATTCGTGAAAACCAGCCGTGCCCGCCACAAGATTCGGCAGTGGATCAGGACGGAGGAACGTGATACCGCAATCCGGCTGGGCCGGGAAATCCTCAGCCTCGAACTCAAGAAGCGCCGCACCAAAGCCACCGATGAGCAGTACGAGGAAGGCGCCCAGCAGCTCGGGCTGCCGGGGGGAATGGACGAGCTATTGATAGCCGTGTCCCGAGGCGAGCTGGGCCTGAGCCGGGCCGTACGCGCGGTGCTACAGGAAGAGGTCGGCCCCACTCCGAAGCCCGAGCGCAGGCGTCTGTCGAAGTTCGTCGAGAAAGTGTGGCGCGATCCCAAGGGCGTCAGAATCCAGGGCATGGACAGCCTGATGGTCCGGTACTCCCAGTGCTGCCAGCCCGTCCCCGGCGACGGTGTGACGGGCTATATTACGCGGGGCCGAGGAGTGTCCATCCACCGCACGGACTGTCCCAACATTCTCAACCTGGCGGATCACCCGGAGCGCCGGATTCTCATAGACTGGGACACAGACGGCTCGCAGCGCTTCCTGGTACGGATTGTCATGGAGGGTACGGATCGGCACGGGCTATTCGCCGACATCGCCAAGTCGATTACAGACACGAACACCAATATTCAGTCGGCGGACATCCGGTCCGTGGAAGGTGGGATGACGGGGCAATTCGTGATCGAGGTCGAGAACCTCGGACATCTTACGAAAGTCATGAAGAAGATACAGCGGGTTCCGGGAGTCCTCAGCGTCGAGCGCAAAGAGAGCTTCGGAGACAGCGACCTGACGCTGGACGTTTGACCTGGGGTTCGACGCCTGAACGTCAGGGACTTCCTGGGGTTGCCGGCGGTTCGGAGACCCACCCGCTTCGCGAGCTGTCCTGTTCCAGCCGAAGCTGCCTGATCTTCGATTCGATTTCTAACATCTGATCAAGGAGAACCTGCGAACTGGGGTCCTTTCGCAGCATGGTCGCGACCAGAGTGTCCTGCAGAGCCCTGAGGCTTGCTGCCACAGCCGGATCCGCCTGCGCCTGCAGCCGGATGGGTTCGAGCGCCCGCTCCATGGCCTGGATCTCGGTAGCTATCCGCTGCTTCTCGATGATGTCCGGCGGCGCAACCGGCTCATCCGCGGTTGAAACCACAGCGCTTCCGGTCGCGCGCGCCATGTCCTGCCCGGCCTGCGCGGCGCGGTCCAGCCACTCTTCAGCTCGTGGATCGATCTCGATCATTTTCGGCCGAAGCGTCGCGTAGAACGCCGCCTGGACCTCCTTAACCTCAGGCGTGCTCAGCGCCTCGGACTGAAGACGCCGAATCTGGCTCTGTACAGACGCGTGCTGTAACACCAGCTCGTGGAAACGCGTCTCCAGCTCCGCATCCGTCAGCGCCTGATCGGCTCGCGTGTCACAGCCAGCGACCAGCAGCACGGCGGCCAGCAGACAGGCGAGCTTCAGTCCGCGTGCTTTCATCATTCTGTACGCCACATCCTTACTGAAGTTGAGGCGGCTAAGCTGTTTCGGTCCTACCCCCGCGTCAAACCCCGTTCCACACCTTGCGCGGCCCGCCCACGCCCGCCCGATTGCCGCATCTGGAGGAATGGCCCGAATGTCTGCACAAAATAAATTCCGTTTGACCCTTCCGTTCGACCCGACGGGGGATCAGCCGGCCGCTATCGCCGAGTTGGCGGAGGGAATACGTCAGCGAATGCGGTGGCAAACCCTGCTCGGCGTAACCGGAAGCGGAAAGACGGTCACGATGGCTGCCACCGTGGCCGAGCTCGGTCTCCCGACGCTGGTCATGAGCCACAACAAGACTCTGGCAGCCCAGCTGTACGGTGAGCTGAAACAGTTCTTTCCGGACAATGCGGTCGAGTACTTCGTTTCGTACTACGACTACTATCAGCCCGAGGCCTACGTACCGTCCACCGACACGTTCATCGAGAAGGATGCCTCGATCAACGAGGACATCGATCGGCTGCGGTTACGCGCCACGTCGTCGCTCATGGAGCGGCCGGACGTGATTGTCGTTGCTTCTGTATCAGCCATCTATGGACTCGGCGACCCGGGCGTGTATCGCGCGAGAATGCTGCGCCTGGAAGTGGGGCAGACGATTACCCGCAGGGACGTGCTGGCCGGCCTGGTCGGCATCCAGTACCACCGCAATGATATGGACCTTCAGCGCGGTAAGTTTCGGGTGCGGGGAGATGTGATCGAGGTCCTGCCCGCCTACGAGGAGCAGGCGGTCCGGATCGAACTGTTCGATGACACTGTGGAGCGCCTCACCAAGATCGATGCGCTCACGGGGCGGTCGATAGCCGATTTGTCGGCCACCGCGATATTCCCGGCCACGCACTACGCCATCGAACCCAGCCGACTCGAGCTAGCCGTGGACGCTATCCTCACGGAGCTAGAGGAGCGTCTGCTGGAGCTTCGCGGCGACGGACGCTTGCTGGAGGCGCAGCGACTCGAATCGAGAACGCGTTTCGACGTGGAAATGCTTCGCGAGATAGGAATCTGTCCGGGTGTCGAGAACTACTCGCGCTATCTGGACGGACGCCAGCCGGGGGAGAGGCCGTACTGTCTCCTCGACTACTTTCCCGACGATTTCCTGGTGATCGTAGATGAGTCGCATGTGTCGATTCCTCAGATTGGCGCCATGTATGCCGGTGATCGAAGCCGAAAGCTGACGCTGGTCGAACACGGGTTCCGGCTTCCCTCGGCCCTGGACAACCGGCCACTCAACTTCGACGAATGGGAAGAGCTGGTTCCAAGTGGCATCTTCATCAGCGCTACGCCCGCCAGCCATGAGCTGGAGCGTTCCAAGGGCGTGATAGTCGAGCAGCTCATTCGGCCCACCGGTCTCCTGGACCCCAGGGTCGAGGTCAGGCCTGTGGCGAACCAGGTGGACGACCTCCTGGAAGAAATTCGCGTGCGCGCCGGAAGGTCGGAGCGCGTGCTGGTCACTACGCTCACCAAGCGCATGGCGGAGGATCTTTCAGAGTTCCTGGCCTCGCGCGGGATTCGGGTTCGGTATCTCCACAGCGACATAGGAGTTATCGAGCGGGTCGAGATCCTCCGCGAGCTTCGTCTCGGAATGTTCGATGTGCTGGTCGGGATCAACCTGTTGCGAGAGGGACTGGATCTGCCAGAGGTTTCACTCGTCGCGATCCTGGATGCTGACAAAGAGGGATTCCTCCGCTCCGAGACATCGCTGATCCAGACGATCGGGCGGGCTGCCCGAAACGTGAACGGAACTGCGGTTCTCTATGCGGACCGCATCACGGGTTCCATGGAAAGGGCGCTCGACGAGACGAATCGGCGGCGAGAGACGCAGGCTGCGTACAACGAGGAACACGGAATCACGCCGCGCTCGATCATCAAGTCAGTCGAGCAGATACGATTCAGTACTTCAGTAGCCGATGCCCGCGAGGGCGCGGCCGTGGCCGAGCGAGAAGCAGAGTACCCGCGACTGTCGCCCGAGCAGCTCGCCGAAACGTTGGAGCGGGAGATGCAGGCGGCGGCCGAGGCGCTGGACTTCGAGCGCGCCGCTCGGGTTCGTGATCAGTTGTTTCAGGTCAAAGCTGCGCTCGAGACGGCCGGTCGCAGGCCGCGAGGCGCCCGCAAGTGACCGGGCCCGGCTCCGGGCCGCCAGTCGAGGTCTGGTCCGGCGACCTGTCGGAGACCGAGATGACACGTTGGGCTGGAGAGGTAGGCCACCGCCTGGGCACGGAGGGTCCGTTTGTGTGCGTGACCGGAGAGCTGGGAGCCGGCAAGTCCACGTTCGTTCGCGCCGTGTGCGGAGGTGCCGGCATCGCGGGATCGGTGCTCAGCCCGACGTTCACCTTCGTTCACAGGCACGAACGTCCCGATGGGAGCCCTTTGTTCCACGCGGATCTGTACCGCCTCGAGGACGAGGAGCAGCTCTGGGATGTGGGCTGGACAGAGCTGGCGGCGACATTGAGCCCGGTATTTGTCGAGTGGCCTGAGCGAGCCGCGGGTCACCTGCCGGCCGATCGCTGGGAAATCCGGCTGCGCATGCCCCAGGAGCGGGCGCGCCGCGCTACGCGCAGAGAGGTCTGCGTTGTACGCGTCGGCTCTCCGCCGCCACTCGCGCCGCTTCCGGACGCCTGATCGATGCTGACCCTAGCCCTCGACACCAGCACGGTTCCCGCGAGCGTGGCCCTGGGCCGAGACGGGATTCCGATCGTGGTCCGTAGCCTGGAAGCCACGGCCACTCGGTCGGAGACGGTGCTTCCGGCAATCGACGAGATTCTGACCGAGGTCGGCGAAACGGTGGGCATCGTGCGGGCAGTCGTCGTTGGTTCGGGGCCTGGTT
Organism: Gemmatimonadota bacterium; assembly: GCA_036476995.1. Classification (GTDB taxonomy): domain Bacteria; phylum Gemmatimonadota; class Gemmatimonadetes; order Palauibacterales; family Palauibacteraceae; genus JAZDDE01. Next base: position 5,621 of record JAZGCO010000032.1, on the reverse strand, counting down.
CGTTCACGGGGGTCCGAATAGGGGCCTCCCTGGCCAAGGGTCTTTGCTTCGCGCTTGATGCACCGCTGTACGCTTATTCCAGTCTGGCGGCCACGGCCGTCGAGAGCGGGTTGGAGGGTCACGTTTGTGTACTCCAGGACGCTCGTGGTGACCGGGTATATGCGGCCGCCTACGAGATAGGGAAGGGTGGCCTGCAGGAGGTGATGCCCCCCAGCGCCGACTCTGTGTCCGCGATCGTCGGCGAGGTAGCGGGCGGCCCGAGCGCATGGATCTTCGTCGGGACTGGCAGCCAGGCGCACAGGTCGTTCTTGGAGCAAGAGGGTGGTTCCGTGGAGTCGGGTGTGGCCAGCGCACCGTCCGCGCGCGCCCTTCTCAGCCTGTTCGCCTGGAACGCCGATGGTGGCCTGGTGGACAACGTTCGGAGCTGGGAGCCGCGCTATGTGCGGCTCCCTCAGGCGGAGAGCGAGGCCCGTTGAATCTCGAACTCCGGCCTATGCGCGAGTCCGATCTACCGCGGATCGTTCAGATCGAGGGGCGTTCGTTTGCGGCGCCGTGGTCCGAGTCGACCTTCAGAGGCCTGATGCGGCGGCCGAGCGCGTGTCTCATTGCCGCTGAGCGTGCTGGCAAGGTCGTCGGATTCTTCGCCATGTGGTTTGCGTCGGATGAGGCGGAGCTCGGGGATCTCGTGGTGCACCCGTCGTACCGCCGCAAGGGAATCGGTGGAAAGTTGCTCACATACGCACTTCGGGAGGCGAGGCAGCGGGCCGCGAGAACGGTGGTCCTCGAGGTTCGTGCGAGCAACGATGCAGCGAAAGCGCTTTATGAGGCGGCAGGTTTCTCGATCCTGACGGTACGAAAGGGGTACTATTCCACGCCGAAGGAGGACGCCATTGTCATGCGCCTGGAGCTGGTCGAGTAAGCGCGTTGACACGGTGCAGAAGCGCCGTCTATCTTCGGCTGAAGGGTCCGTTTTTGCTTACTAATCGCACCCCTTGGCCGTTCGTGGCCCTTCTGGCCCGGTCAGGCGCTGCGCAGAGTACTGGAAGGCAGTCATGTCACGATCCCTGAACAAGGTTCAGCTCATCGGCAATCTCGGCGCCGATCCTGAGATTCGAAGCACCGGCTCGGGCACCCGGGTCGCAACGCTCTCCGTCGCCACAAGCCGCCGCTGGAATGACCGCGACGGACAGCAGCAGGAAAAGACCGAGTGGCACAGGGTTGTAGCCTGGGACAAGCTGGCCGAGGTGTGTGAGCGGTACCTCAAGAAGGGGGATCGGGTCTACGTCGAAGGTCCGGTTGAGTATCGCCAGTGGGAAGGTCAGGACGGGCAGACCAAGTACACCACCGAAATCCGTGCCCGCGAGCTGATCATGCTCGGCGGACGCGGGGGAGACTCCTTCGCCGAAGCAGGCTCGGTACGCTCTGAGGCCACGGTAGCCGCTCCTGTTCCCGATTACTCCAGCGAAGCCCTCGCCGGAGAGGACGACCTGCCGTTCTAGGAGACCACATGCGAGTCCGCCGAAGTGCCGTCTGTGCAATAATCGCGCTTCTCGTCACCCTCGGGTTGGCGACCCCGGCGAGTGCCCAGGAGGCGCGACACGAAGTTCGTGTCGGTGACACTCTGTGGGATCTGGCCGCCAGGTTTCTTTCGGATCCGCTGCGCTGGTCCGAAATCTTCGACCTCAACACGAACGTGGTGGAAGACCCGCACTGGATCTTTCCGGGCGAGCTACTCAGGATCCCAGGCCGCCGTCTAGCAGACGGTGCCGACCAGGGACCGCCCGGCGAGGCCGCGCGGGCGGGAGCGGCAGGCGCGGAAGGCCAGGCAGGCGCGGCAGGCCAGGAACGACTTGTGTACAGGCGCGGTGTTCCCACGCCCCTGGACGCAACCATTTTTGCGCTAGAGCGGAACACCCGCATTGAGACGATTGGTCTTGTCACCGACATCGTGGGTGCACTTCCACAGGTAACGTACAGCGAATTCTATCGCTCCTCACTTCTACTGGATCCGCCCAGTTTGGGGCCATACGGAGTGGCGGCACGGCTCATCCAGGAAAACCCGCTCGGCCTGCAGCAGGCGGCTACCGCGCAGGAGTATTCAAAGGTCATGCTTCACACCGCAAACTTGGAGCTCGCCGAGGGCGATCTTCTGCAGGCAGTGCGCTGGCAGCGTGGCCTGGGGGGCAAGCGGGTGCTCGAGATCATGGGCCTGCTGACGGTACAGGAGGTGGAGGGGGATTCCACACGGGCGGAGGTCAAGCAGCTGTTCGGCAACTTTCAGATTGGCGATCTGGTCATCCGCGCTCCTTCCTATGATTTCCCGGCCGGTCGGGCAGTAGAACCGGTCGTGATCGGCCTGCCGGGAGAGCTGATTGGGTTCGAGGTCGATCAGCCTTTGGTCAGCTTTGGCGACGCCGTGTACCTAAATGTGGGAAGCACGGCCGGCGCTAAGCTAGGCGACGAGTTCGCTGTGTTCTCCAGAACGGAGGCCAACACCGCAGGGCTTGAGGACCGGCTCCTCACAGTTCGCGTGACGCGGGTCACGCCCGCAAACTCGACCGCACGGGTGATCGAGGTGGAGCAGGCTGGAGCGGAGCCTGGCGCCCCCGCTCGCCAGACCGGACGCATCGCCACCGAGTGACGCTGCGGAGTCACTCAGGACAGGCACGCATACAGGCACGAATCTTCCAAGCTGCCCCGGTCCCGGGCTGCGAACACACGTACAGACTGAGGTAGCGGGGTGAGCGACACCAAAAGCGTGCTCGTTACGGGCGGCGCAGGTTTCATAGGGTCGCACGTCTGCGAGGCCTACTTGAGGGAGGGCTGGACTGTGACCGTCCTGGACAATCTCAGCTCCGGCAGCAGGGAAAATGTCCCCGAGAAGGCAGACTTTATCGACATGGACATCCGGGACCATGACGTCGGGCCGATCCTGGCCGAGCGACGCTTCGATCTCGTGAACCACCACGCTGCCCAAATGGACGTTCGCCGGTCCGTGGAAGATCCCCGCTTCGACGCCTCGGTCAACGTGGACGGCCTGCTAAATCTTCTCCAGGCTTCCGTGAAATCGGGTGTGAGGCGCTTCGTGTTTGTCTCTTCGGGTGGTGTGGTGTACGGAGAGCCAGACCAGCTTCCGGCGAGCGAAGTGGCTCCCAAGAAACCCCTGTCCCCGTATGGCGTGACCAAGCTGGTCGGCGAGTACTATCTGTACTACTACCGAATGGTCCACGGGTTACGATACGCTGCGCTTCGCTATTCCAATGTGTTCGGCCCGCGCCAGAGTCCACACGGCGAGGCCGGCGTCGTATCGATCTTCTGCCGGCGAGTGCTGGACGGTACTCCGATTACGGTGTACGGCGATGGGGAACAGACACGTGACTATGTGTATGTGGGGGACGTAGCCCGGGCCAATATGTTGGTCTCAACGATAGACCTGGCAGATCCCACATCGATCGACGATGTTGCGTTCAATGTCGGAACGGGCAGAGAAACCAGTGTCAACGAGCTCTGTAGAGCTCTGATGGAAGTGGCGGGAAGGGAGGTGGCGGTGGAGAGGCAAGCGGAGCGCCCCGGTGAGGTCTTGCGGAGCCTGCTGGACGCGGAGAAGCTAAGAAAGGTCGGCTGGAAACCGGAATTCGAGTTGAAAGCAGCCCTTTCCGAAACATACCGGTATATCGAAAACTCTGAAGTATGACCTCAATTATAGCAGGGCTTCAGGCTGCACAGCCTATAGCCGCGCGGCCGCTGGATCTCATCCTTGGGGCCACGCCGGTCACGCTCGTGATTCTGGCCGTCCTGGCCGGCTTTTCACTGTTCTCGTGGATTCTCATCTTCTGGAAATGGAGAGAATTCAAGAACGTGCAGATCTCGGGTGACGAGTTCGTAGGGAGCATGGGCTCGGCCGCCGGGCTGCGGGACATAGTGGATGGACTCGGGCGGCTCGACGAATCACCCTACACGCGAGTCTTCAGACGCGGGGTGTCGTTCTTCGCCGAACTTCGTCCCACGGCGCTGCGGAGTGAATCGCCACCCGAGAGCGGTCTCAGTCCCGCGCAACTGGATACGCTGCTGCTAGTTTTGGAAAAGGAACTCGCTGAGGAACGTGACGAGCTGGCGCACGGTCTTCCTTGGCTGGCGATCATCGGCTCGATCAGCCCGCTGCTGGGCCTCATGGGAACGGTCATGGGCGTGATGCGCTCGTTCATCGGCATCACCACCTCGGGCACTGCCAACATCGCTGCGGTCGCGCCGGGAATCGCCGAGGCGCTAGTGACTACGGTGGCCGGGCTGGGCGTGGCGATTCCGGCCGTGATCGCCTACAACCACTATGCAGCCAAGCTCGGCCTCTTTACGGGAGAACTCGAGGGCTTCGCCGCCGAGTTTATCGGCACGCTGGCCAGCGAGGGTCGCATATGAGGGGCCTGTCGAGGCACGGCCGAATCGGTGGTGAAGGAATCGCGGTCCAGGCCGAGATCAATGTCACCAGTCTGGTGGATGTGGCGTTCACTCTGCTGGTCATTTTCATGATCACGGCTCCGATCCTACAGGGCGGCGTCGAGATAGCGGTCCCAAAGGCGCCGGCCGCGCCTCTCCAGGTGAGTGAAGGCCTCGTCGTTTCGATCGACAGAGACGGGCAGATTTTCCTCGATGAAATGCCCGTGACCCGAGAGGAGTTCGCGGCTTTCATCGGCCCGGCAGTGCAAGAGCAGGGGGGTGCCACCGTCTACGTAAAGGGAGACGCGCAAGCATCCTATGGAGAGGTGTTGTGGGTGATCGCAAAGCTGAATGAAGCGGAAATCGAGACCGTCAGTCTCATCGCTCAGCCGGAGTTCGATCGTTGATCTGGTCCGGGCCACGCGGACGGCAGAGCCTGCCACGAGGTGCTGTCACCGGTTCGGTGGTGCTGCACGGGATCGTGCTGTTCGGCCTCGTCCTGGGCTCCGCCCTGACCACGCCTCGCCCGATTGCGCAGACGTATCAGGTCCGGCTCGTCGCGGCGGCCGACAACTCCGCGCCGGTGCGGCTGAAGCCCCAGCCGGCCGCGGTGGCGGAGACCGAGCACAAGCCGCCGCCTCCTGAGCCCAGCCCGGACCCCAAGCCGGAGACTGAAGTGCCGACCGTAGTGAACGAGCCTCCGCCACCTGAGCCTTCGAGGGAGCCGTCTCGCGGACCGGAAGACGGCGCCGACGAAGTGGATGTCAGGCTCGAGGGCGCACGGTTCATGGACCCGGCCTACGTGCAGAACATCATCCGCCAGGTGCACCGGCACTGGCGTCCGCCGCAGAGCAATCGCGGCCTGAGCGCGGAGCTCATTTTTGTGATCGAAACCGATGGCTCCGTGTCGGACATCGACTGGATCCGGAAATCGGGTAACCTGGCGTTTGACCTGGAGGCTCAGGGGGCGATTGAGGCTGCCGGGCAGCGGAGTGCGTTCGGTCCGCTTCCCGAGGCGTACCCACACGATAGGCTCCGCGTAACATTCTTCTTCGACCCTGCAAGGCGATGATAAAGGTGCGTGCGTTCAGTTGGATTCGATCGGTGCTGTTTGCCGTGCTGCTCGTGCCGATCCTGTCCGGCCCGGTCCTGGCGCAGGATCCAGAGGATGTCCGTATCGGGATCAC
>JAZGCO010000031.1:0-2239 GCA_036476995.1 Gemmatimonadota bacterium | reverse complement strand
TGGCGAAGAGCGGCGAGTTTCCGCGTAGCGCCTACCGCGTGCGCAGCTGTCAACAGCACAGTGCGCCGTAGCTACCTAAAGCGTTCGAAGCACAGCCCGGACAGGGCTGCCGTCGAAGCCCACGAGGCGCAAGGGAAGCGCTATCAGCTCGTACTCGCCCGCGGGAACCTCACCCAAGACCAGGCCTTCCAAGATATTCATGTCGTGCCGTGCGACGGCCGCGTGGGCCGGGAGATCCTCTGAATCGGCCGGGTCCACGCTGGGCGTATCGACACCGACCAGGACCACTCCCTGCCCGGCGAGCCAGTCCACTAGCTCCGGTTCCAGGCCGGCGAAGTCATGGGGGAAGGCGGCGGGATCCGGCGCGGTTCCAGTGGCCAGCAGGACGCGAGGCTGGGTGATCCCCTTCGAGCCGCGACCCGATGCAGCTATCGTCGCCTCGACCGCCGCGATCGATACCAACTCGCCCGCTGACACCTCCGGTCGCATTACCTGACACGGTCCCAGGTACAAATCCAGGGGTCTCACGTCGATCGAATCACCGGCCGCGGCGTAGTGGCTGGGTGCGTCTGCATGAGAACCGAGATGTACGGTGCTGCGGAGCGTGGACAGCGTGATGTGATCCCCACCGGCGATGTCCAGCAGCACCTCGCGGCTCAAAGCGGTGTCTCCCGGAAAAACAGCTGTATCCGGAGATAGCGCCGGCGAGATGTCGTAGATCATCGGTGGATCATCCCGGGCCGGCGGCGCTCAAAGCTGATTTCGGATCGCCCACAGGTCCGGAAAGATCGGCTGGAACAGCGATTTGCGCAGGAAAGCCACCCCCGGGGATCCGCCGGTTCCTGGTTTGTCGCCGATCGTTCGCTCGACCATCTTCACATGCCTGTAACGCCATTCCTGCAGGCCTTCGTCGAAGTCCGTCATCAGCTCGAGCAGGATCGCGATCTCGGGTCGTGACCGGTACAGGTTCAGGATGTGTTCCTGCAGTTCGGGGCTCGCGGCCGTGGCCTGATCCACCGGCTTGTCCGTGACATCCGCGGGCAGTTCGACTCCCTGATGCTTGAGGAAGTGGGAGAAGTAGTCGACGAGAGAGGGTTCCAGGATCCGCTTTTCGAGCAGGGCGACCGCCGCCTCGTTACCGGCGTGAACCTCGATCATCTCGGCCCTCTTCAGCCCCAACACGAACTCGAAGGCCCGGAACTGCGGCGACTGGAAGCCGGACGCCGCCTCGAGCCGATCGCGGAAGGCCAGGAACGACATGGGCGACATCGTTTCCAGGATATCCAGCTGCGCGACCATGGTCTTCATGATCATTCGCATGCGTTTGAACGTGGCGATAGCCCCGAAAAGATGATTGCCGGCCAGATCGCGGCCTGCCTTGTCGATCTCGTGCAGAAGCTGTTTGAACCACAGCTCGTAGACTTGATGGATGATGATGAATAGCGTCTCATCATGCTCCGGCGGATCGGACTGCACGGTCTGAAGACCGAGTAGCTCGTCCAGCTTCAGGTACGTTGAGTACGTCAGGGACACTAGGAGCCTCTCCGGTTTGTTCGTCGCCCGCAGATCGCCGGTTGCGGCCGGCCCGTCAACGCCATGCTGACCATGTAATTGCGACTAGCAGGAGCAATACACCGATCAGAATTCCACGTACTATAGGCACCTGGACCTGCGAGCGGCGAACCGCGTCTGCGTATGGGCGCCGGCTGAACGTCACCATGGAATACAGGGGCACGAACCAGCCGGGGAAGGCCCGATGGAGAGCCCGCTCCACTACCTTCCCGGCCAGGAACATCGGGGACGCTACGCTGTCCCGCATCTCGACGAAATTCTGGATCGCCAGATCGGCCAGCGCGTCGGCGTGCTCTTTCCGCTCCGAGTAGAAGGCCGACAGGGCGTCAGCCGTGTGCGGCGCGTGTGCCAAAAGCGCTTCGCTCAGCAGGTAGCAGTCCTCGAACGAAGCGTTCATTCCCTGCCCGTAGAACGGGACCACGGCGTGGGCGGCATCCCCGATAAGACACACGCATCCCTCCTGGTGCCAGGGTCCGCAGCGCACGGTCACCAGAGAACTGGTCGGATTCTCCCGGAAGTCCCGAATCAGGGTCAGCATGTGCGGCGTGGCGTCCGGGAAGTGCGCGTCGAAGTAGGCGCGCACGTCGCCGTCCGAGGCGATCGAAGCGAACGAATTCTCGCCTTCAAAGGGAGCGAACAGGGTGCACGTGTAGGACCCGTCCGCGTT
>JAZGCO010000030.1:0-18506 GCA_036476995.1 Gemmatimonadota bacterium | reverse complement strand
TTAAAGAGAAATGTGATCTGCACCACCTGCTGGCCGTCGGGCGACGGTCAGCTATTCTCCGTCGAGCGCCTGCCGCAAATCGGCGATGAGGTCATCCGGGTGCTCGAGCCCGACGGAAATACGCAGGAGATTCTCGGGCACCAGAGAGTCCGGGCCCTGCACGGACGCCCGGTGCTCGAGCAGTGTCTCAACCCCACCCAGGCTAGTCGCGTTTCTGATCAGCCGAAGACTGGAGGCTACACGAATAGCCGCCTCTCGCCCGGCCATTACTTGAACCGAGAGCACCCCGCCGAAAGCCGACATCTGCTCGGCAGCTATCTGGTGGCCCGGATGCGACTCGAGACCCGGATAATGGACGACCTCTACAGCGGAGTGCGCGTCCAGCGCCCTGGCTAGGGCCAGAGCGTTGGCGGACTGACGCTCGACCCGGCAGGCCAGCGTCCTGAGGCCACGTAGCACAAGCCACGAATTGAACGGAGACGCGACACCGCCCACGAGTTGCCGCATCCGCCGAGTCGATTCAGCCCGGTCTCCGGCTGAGGCGAACACCAGCGCTCCGCCCTGCACATCGCTGTGCCCACCCATGAACTTCGTGGTGGAGTGCATCACGATGTCCGCTCCGAGCTCCAGCGGGCGCTGAAGCATCGGCGTCGCGAACGTATTGTCCACGATCAGCTCCGCTCCCGCCTCGTGGGCAATTCCAGCGAGCTGCCGAATATCCAGAACATCAAGCAGTGGGTTGCTCGGGGACTCAATCCATACAGCCCGGGTTTCCGCCGTTAATGCGCGGTGCAGCACGTCCGGGTCGCGTAGGTCAGCTACCGTGGCTGCCATCCCCCATCGAGGCATGAATTCCCGGGCGAGCGTGTGGACGCCGTCGTACAGATCGGTGTGCATGACGACGTGTGAATGCTCGGGAAGCGTCTGGATCGCGGCGGAGATGGCGGCCATTCCGGACGCGAACACACAAGCCGCAACCCCTCCCTCCAGGTCAGCGATCGCCTCCTCCAGCCGGATGTCAGCCGGGTTTCCATCCCGGATGTAAATGAACCCACCCGGGGTCTCGGCCGTTGGGCCGTGCTCGAAGGTGGTAGACAGCTGGATCGGCGGGGTAATGGCACGCGTGGCGGGGTCAGGATCTCCCCCCGCATGGACGACCCGAGTGTGAAGGTGCCGCGGTTCGCCCGGCTGGCCGTCCAGCTTCCTGTCCGCTCCAGCGCCTCTGGAGCGGGGGTCGACGTCACGTCCCATCCAACAGCTCCTCTCGAGTCGGCAGCGACGGCTGCGCTCCCGGCCGCGTCACGCTGGCCGCAGCGGCCTGCACCGCAAACCGTGCCGCCTCAAGCAGTGGCCGGCCCTCCCCCAGGGCAACCGCCAGGGCTCCCGTGAAGGCATCCCCTGCCGCGGTCGTGTCTACCGCCTGGACCGATGGCGCCGGGATCTCACCAGACGCGTCCTCTCCTTCCACGAGAACCCCATTCGCTCCCATCGTTACCACTACGTTCACGGCGCCCTGGGCCCGGAGATGCCTGGCCGCGCTGAGTGCTTCGCCCGCGTCGCCGACGGACTGGCCAGATAGGATCGCAGCCTCGCCCAGGTTCGGGGTCAGAACGCTCACATGGCGGAGGAGAGCTCGGTCCAGCGGACCGCTTGCCGGGGCCGGATTCAGAATTACCCAGGCTCCACCGTCCGCGCCCAACTCGGCTGCGTACCGGACGGTATCGAGCGGAGTCTCCAACTGGAGCACAATCACATCAGCTTCGCGGATCCCGGGCGCGGCCGCGTCGACATCGGCGCGGCTGAGACGGCCGTTGGCTCCGTCCGCCACAGCGATCGCGTTCTCGCCGCGGTCGTCTACCGCGATAAGTGCGATGCCGGATGGCACCTCAAGATCGCGGACCACATACTCCGTATTGATCCCCTCACCGGAATACGCCTCGAGTGCGGCATCGCCCCACGCGTCCGACCCGACGCGGGCCACGAACGCCACGGCGGCACCGAGCCGCGCCGCCGCCACCGCCTGATTGGCACCCTTACCTCCAGCCACGGTGGCGAAGGTAGTGCCCAGCACGGTCTCCCCGGGAGACGGAATATTCGGCACGCGGACGACGAAGTCTGTGTTGGAGCTGCCCACCACTACAATTCTTGGACGCTCGTACGGGGAAGTCATCCCCGCTCGAGGATTCCCGTCAGCATCCGCTTCCAGGCGGGAACATCCAGCTCCCAGCAGACGGTGACGTTCGGCGGACCGGCTGCCAGCTCGCTCCACGCAGCGCGGTTCGTATCCTCCCCGGTCACACCAAGTTGATCTACGACGGTCATTCCGCGCGTTAGATCGCTGATCGTCTCCACTTGCACATGATGACGTGACCTGCGGGTGCATAGGTCCGGATCCAAAGCGATGCCCATGGCCACCGGATCCGGTAGGGCCAGGCCGGGGTCTCCGAGGAGAGTTCGGTTGGCCTCAACAGCCGTCGCGTTGCAGTCGATGGCGAATAGGGCCAGCTCGTTTCCGAACGCCCGGACCGAGGCCATCTCATCGTCGGTAAGGTTCGCGTCTCCGCGGCACAGCTCCCAGCCCACCATCTCGACCTGCATCCCGGACGTAAACACGGCCTGGGCCGCCTCGGGATCGACCCACATGTTGTACTCGGCCGCGGGGCTCACGTTTCCTACCGTGCAGGCCGCGCCGCCCATCACAACGCAGCGGCCTACCAGCTGCGCGATGTCGGGGGCCCGCTGCACTGCGAGGGCCACGTTCGTCAGAGGACCGAGCGTGACCAGGATCAAACCGGGCTGCTGGCGAATTGTGTCGATGAGAACGTCCACCGCGTCGCCCTCCGCCGGGCCGTGCGTCGGCGGCGGATAGCCCTGATCGCCGAGTCCGTCCCTACCGTGGAAGTACTCAGCCACCACGAGGTCTCTTCTGAGCGGCTGGGCGGCCCCCCTGTATACAGGAACCTCAGAACCGCACAGCTCCACCGTGTACAGCGCGTTCCGGGTCCCCTGCTCCAGGGACACGTTTCCGGCCACCGTCGTGATAGCGTTCACCTCGACGTCCGGCCAGCGAAGGGCCATTAAGAGCGCTACCGCATCGTCGGAGGCCGTATCCGTGTCGATGATCATGGTTCGGGGCATGGCGGACAGTATATGGATTGTTTGAGAGCAGAGGGAGCGGCGCATACGTTCCGGCAGGTCATTGAACTGAGTGAGTCACGAGCGCAGTCGGGATTGGCCGACATGCGCCATAACGGCGATACAGGGAGAGAGCGAATGATAGGGGTTCTGGCGATGCTGCTGGCGCCGCCGGCCGCCCAGGCGGCTCCGGTTGAGCAGGAGTACTTCCAGCAGGGCGTGCACTACACGATCGAGGCGCGGCTCAACGAGGAGACTCAGACGTTGACCGGCGCCGCACGCCTGCTGTACACCAATAACTCGCCAGAGACGCTGCACGAGTTGTATCTCCATCTGCACCTGAACGCCTTTCGACCCGACAGCCGCTGGGCCAGAGCCGAGCAGCGCGAGCAATACGACTTTCAGGCTCTGGAAGAACCGGAATTCGCCTATGAGCGGCTGAGCATAGCCCAGATCGGAAACTCGGACCTGGAGGTCAGCTACCCGCACGAGCCCGACTCGACCGTCGTCCGGCTGGCCCTACCGGAGAGCCTGGAGCCGGGCGGCTCAGTGACTGTGCATCTGGAATGGGAGGCCCGCCCCTCCACGCTGTGCCGGCGACAGTGCAGGCGCGGGCGAAGCTACGATTTCGCGCAGTGGTATCCGCGGATCGCACCGTTCGATGCGTGGGGTTGGCAGGCGCATCCTCTCTACCCTCAGGGTGAGTTCTATGGAGAGTTTGCCACGTACGACGTGACGCTCGACCTGGCCAGTGACCAGGTGGTCGGCGCCACCGGCGTGCCTCTGGAAGGCGACCCGGGCTGGGCACCGGGCGACTGGAGTCCGGTTCAGCATGCTCCGCTGCAGCGCGACTGGTACGCCCACCCCGTGCTGCACGGGTCTACCGGCCTCCTGCCGGAGACCGTCGCGGAGGGGCGGAAGCGTGTGCGGTTCTACGCCGAAGACGTCCATCATTTCGCGTGGACCACGTCGCCGGACTATCGGTATGAAGCCACCATGTACGGCGATGTGGCCATTCACGTGCTGTACCGTCCCGGAGACTTCGACTGGGACGTGGGAGCCGCCGCAAACCGAACCGTGCGCTCGCTCAAATGGCTCGAGAGCGTTTTCGGCCCGTACCCCTACCCGCAGCTCACCAACGCTCATCGTTTAGAGGGAGGCGGAACTGAGTTTCCCATGGTGATCATGAACGGATCGGCCTCGCAGGGGCTGATCACACATGAGACAGCGCATCAGTATGCGCACGGAATCCTGGCCAACAACGAGTGGCGCGACGCCTGGCTGGATGAGGGCATGGCTTCATTCCTTGCCAATTGGTTCCTGGAGGAACACGGGATTGCCGATGTGTGGACGAGGGCCGTGGATGGCGTGGGCCAGGCAGAGGCCCGTGGGCAGGCACTTCCGGTGGCCACTGTGTCCGAGGAGTTTCCGGATTTCAGAACGTACGGCCTGAATGCGTATACGAAGCCGTCGGTCGTCTACTACATGCTCCGAGAGCATCTAGGACCGGACGTATTCCGCCAGGGCCTACAGGCGTACTTCGCGGCGAAGAAGCTGCAGCATGTCTCCGAGACTGATCTGGTTGGCGCATTTGAGTCCGCCAGCGGAGAGGACCTTGGATGGTTCTTCGAGCAGTGGATCCATCAGACAGGAGCTCTCGACTACTCGTTCGGTAGGGTCGAGATCGACCAACTCGAAGACGGAAGTTGGAGAACCAGAGCCGAAGTTGAGCGGAGCGGACCGGCCTGGATGCCGGTGGTTGTACAGGCCGGAGACGAACAGCAATCTCTGGCCGGCCGAGAAACTGTTCAGACGGTCGAGTTTGTGACGAGGGAGAGGCCGCAGACTCTGGAACTCGACCCGGGGAGACTCGTGATCGATACAGACCGGAGCAACAATGTCTGGCCCGAGGATTTGGCCGCTGATGAAGCGACCGATTGACTTGACCATCCGGCGAGCGCCCGGCGCCTAGCGGGGCGAACGTCGGACGTACCATAGAATGGCGGTCCCGACCATGAGGCCGACCGCCGCTCCCGACGACGCGCCGATAATTACACCTTGGGCGCTCTCCGCAGCCTCAGGACCCAGCGCGGACGAGGCAGAGAACAGCCACGCTCCGGGAATCCCTCCTCCCAAAACGGATGACAGAAGAAGCCCGGATACCCGGCGCAGACCCAGCCACCAGGCGACTCCGAAGTTGGCAGCCGCCACGGCAGCCAGGACGGCAAACACGAACGCGTACGGCACGTCTTCAATCGAGAGCCTGACGGGAATCCGCGCAACGGCCGTGGTGGCGCGAATCTTCCAGTAATTCGGCACCGGATCCACGAAGGCCCGCTCAGACAGAGGGCTTTCTGGCCAAGAACTCGGGAATCCGTCCGCGCACATCGGGATGGTCAACGTACTGTGCTAAAAAGACAGGCACCGTGATCTATCGTCCGACGCTAGAAGAAGTTAGAGGCGCCCGCATTCTGGTCGTGGATGACGAGCCCGCAAATGTGGAGCTTGTGCATAGCGTCCTGGAAACGGCTGGATTCACACAACTTCTGGGCCTTACCGACCCGCGCGAAGTTCTGGCACTTTGCCGTTCAGAGCAGCCAGACATTGTCATTCTGGATCTAAAAATGCCTCATCTGGACGGGTTCGCGGTGATCCGGCAACTCCAGTCTGAGTTCCCGGAACAGTTCCTTCCCATACTCGTTCTGACGTCCGACGACAGCCGCGAAGCGAAACAGCAGGCGCTGTCGAGCGGTGCAAGAGATTTTCTGACCAAACCGCTGAGTCCGTCGGAGTTGCGGCTCCGCACGGCCAACCTGATCGAGAATCGTCTTCTGTATAAGGCGCTCGAAAAGCAGATGGGCGGCCTCGAGGAGCTGGTACAGGATCGCACGTCAGAGCTGGAGGCGGCGCGTCTCGAGATTCTGGAGCGGCTGGCCACTGCGGCGGAGTATCACGACTTCGAAACCGGAGAACACACGAAGCGAGTCGGTGACCTGTCCGCTGCTATCGCCGAGCAGCTCGGTCTCGATTACGCCCGAATCGAGCTCGTTCGCCAAGCGGCGCCTCTCCATGATGTCGGCAAGATCGGGATCGAACACGCCATTCTGCTCAAGCCCGGGAGGCTCACACCGGACGAGTGGGAAACGATAAAGACGCACACCGTTATCGGGCATGAGATTCTTTCCGGGAGCCGGAATCCGCTGCTCATCCTCGCTGCCTCGATCGCGTTGTCGCACCACGAATGCTGGGACGGAACCGGGTACCCCAACGGTCTGGCTAGTACGAACATTCCGCTCGAGGCCCGGATAGTTTCAGTCGCTGATGTCTATGACTCGCTGACTCACGAGCGGCCCTACAAGGGTGCCTGGTCACGTGAGGAAGCAGAGGCAGAGATCCTGAGCCTCAAGGGTTCGAAGTTCGACACACGGGTGGTGGACGCTTTCTTCCAAGTTCAGGGATCGAACGCGAAAGCAGCACCGAGTCCGTTCGGGCAAATTCGGTCGTACGTGCCACGCGAACACACAGACCCTGGAGTGACAGGATGAGCAGGCGAAACCTGGTGGCTCTGGCCGGAATCGCGTGGCTCACAACCGGATGCATGGGGATGTCAGGTTCGGGTATTGATCCTTCGGTCGTCGCCCGGCCAGCCGATCAGTTTGACGGTGGGTTGGCCCTGGCGGACCAGGGTGATCTGGTTGCTGCCACCGAACGGCTGGTTGAGGTGCGCGAGGTATGCGGGGACTCTCCTTTGGGGCGCCAGGCGCTGCTGCTCATGTCGGTGATGCAGCTGGACGGGCGAAACGCGAACCGAAACGCAAACCTGGCCGCTGAGCTTTCGGCAACGTACCTGGCTCTTTCGGCCATCTTCCCGTGGACGAGCCCCATCGCCGAGGGTGTGTATGTCCTCGCGCTGGAAATGGGCGCCCAGGTTCCGTCACTTTCCCGTGCAGGCTCAGGCACACAAGACGCTACAGACAGTTTCGGTGTCGCTGTCGGCGGCACCTGGCTAAGCG
The DNA here is from genome assembly GCA_036476995.1 of Gemmatimonadota bacterium. GTDB lineage: Bacteria > Gemmatimonadota > Gemmatimonadetes > Palauibacterales > Palauibacteraceae > JAZDDE01. The sequence goes on along the minus strand of JAZGCO010000030.1, from coordinate 11,358 downwards.
AAAGCGACCAGTGGGTACCGGGCCGCGGGCTCGGGCTGGTGATGCTACCGGCCGACTATCCGGCCACGTTGCTCGAGGAGCGCGTGCGCCTCGCCGCACGTTCGGGCGGACTCCGAGATCTGCCTGCCGAGGTTCAGATGCAGTGCGACGCAGAGGGAGCGAAAACGGAGATGTCCACGCTGGGCGAACTTCCCTCGTTCGATGGGTCAACGATACCGGGTCGGCTGCGGCGTCTCGAACGCGACCGGGCCAGGCTGCGCTCCAAAGTGGCTGGTCTGGAAGACGAACTGGAGCGCGTGAGGAAGACGCTACGCCCATGACCGTTCGCAGGAGGCTCATCGCATCGCTGGGCACCATGGGACTCATCCTCATCCTCCCGGCTCTGGTCAGTCTTGGCCGTCTGGCCGAGCTTCGCAACATCGCCGTGGATCTTCGGGACCGGCAGGCGGCGGCCACGATGGCGATCGGCAGCCTTCAGGCCAGCCTTACGCGCTTCGACCAGGTTCAGCGCCGCTATATCATCGTTCCTGACGCTGCGTTTCGTGTCGGGATGCGCGACGCGCTGGCTCAGGCGGTGGCGGACGTCGGCACCCTCAACGAGGCCGGATACTCGAAAGACGCAGCTTCGATCACGACCGAGCTGACGTGGCTAGGCGATGCCACGACGCGGATCGAAGAGCTGATGGAGTCCGGCCGGGAAATGGATGCGACGGAATACTTCGAAGATGTAAAGCCGCGGCTCGCGGGGGCCATCGCTGCGCTGGAACCCATCGCCCTCTCCATTGATCGCGGAACAGCGGCCTCGGCCGGGCGTGCTCAGGTCATCGCCAGTCGGGCGGGACAGGGCATCGTGATGGTCGTAGCGCTGTCGATACTCATTGCCGGCTTGCTCGGACTGCGCATCACGCACTCGCTCACGGACCCGCTCGGCCGCCTTCAGAGAGGAATGGCGCGGGTGGCCCAGGGCGAGTTTCAGGCGCCATCTGATCTTCCCTATGATCGCGCTGACGAACTCGGCGGTCTGAGTAGATCGTTTCGCATGATGACGGCGCAGTTGGCCGAATTCCAGCGTGTTCGAGCGGAGTTCGTGAGCATGGCCAGCCACGAATTGAAGACGCCACTGAACGTAATCGGCGGCAACGTCGAGATTCTTCAAGAGGGCGTCTACGGGGAACTGAAGACCGAACAACTGAAAGCCCTCGCGACCGTGGCGGACCAGGTAAACATCCTGACCGGCCACGTCAATCAGCTTCTCAACCTGAGCCGATTCGAGGCGGGGGCGTTCGACCTGCAGCCGGAGAGGGTGTCGGTAGACGATCTGGTCTCGGGCGCCAGGAGTTCCTTCGAGGCTCTGGCACGGCAGCAACAGATAGAGCTGACCACTGACGTGGAGTCTACAGCTCCCAGCGCTGTCTTGGGAGATGTAGATCGGCTTCGGAACGAAGTGCTCGGAAACCTCCTGTCGAACGCCTTCAAGTTCACTACTGCCGGGGGGCGCATTGCGATTAAGGCGCTCGGATCGGTAGCAGAACTTCGCATCGAGGTGAACGACACGGGTGAGGGTATTCCATCCGACCAACTGGAGCAGATCTTCGACAAGTACTACCAGCCTCGTTCCCACGCGCGGGCCCTGGGATCTGGTCTCGGGCTGGCCATCGCCAGGCATGTTGTCGAGGCGCACGGCGGGAGCATCGGAGTTGAGAGCCGGCCGGGTGAAGGAGCCCGGTTCTGGTTCACGGTTCCGGTTGGCCTTGCAGAGTCAGCCGCCTAGCGACAGCACGAATCTAGTCTGAGGTAGCCGGTGTGGCCGCGACAGCCTTGCGGAATCTTTCCCAGGCCACCACCACAGCGTACGCGAGCTCCCGCGAAGCGGCCGCAACCTCGTCCGAGTGCTTGTCTAGAAACTCGAGTTGAGCCTGTTTGAGCTGCGTATCGAATGGCGCAGCGATCATCTTGTGGTGACCCCGCCCGAGCTGGATCCCCGCGTCGTAGGCCACCTCGGCCAGTTCTTCTGGCGACTGAAAGGATTTCCCTATCTCCACTTCGTCATAGTTCTCAACCCACGCGTGGACCCAGAAATTCCGCCCGTCGAGGCGCAGGTAGCCCAAGTGATTGAACGGGCGGTACGCGATCCTGGCCTGGCTGAGTAGAACCCTGAACGGATCGTCCTCTGAGGCCTGGATGCAGTCGATGCCCGCCAGACTCCGCACCTCTTTGATCTCCAGTACCTCATCATCCATCGGATCGTCGGTGTCACCCTTCACGCGCAGGAGGTACTTACGATCCAGTGCACTGCCGATACCCAACCGCAATCGGCCGATGGCAACCACGTCGAAGAACTCGCTTCGAAGACCGGGATCCTCCATCCGCAGGCGGTCGACGTAGGGGAGCATCGACTGCAGCACCCGACTCCGCTCAGAGCCAGCAATGGGTTGCATCTGTGAGGACACGAACTCGAAGTACGCTTCGCGGTCGGGTTGGAACGAAGCCGCCTTGCGGCGCGCGATCTGTGGCTCGGGTGCCTCGGCATTGGGATCCTCGAGAGCGGCTCTATAGCCATTCTCGAACGCGGTCAGACTCTCCTCGGCCCGGTCTTCCCAGCCGTTGGCCCGGCTGGCCAGATGGAGAGAAACGGCGAAGCGGAGCGCGTCCAGCGCGGCGGGTCCGGTCGAGGAGTCGTCGAAGTCGGTTAGACCTCGGCCGAGTTCTGTCACCGCATACTGTTCGATATGGGCATCGCCATGCAGGTTCAGGCGTTGCGTGTGGGCGATCGAAGCGCTGTCGGCCCACTCAGCCGCCCACCGCCGGCAGACGGCCTGGCTGAACGGAATGTTGATGAAGCGGAAGTATCCGTGAGCCGTCCCGACAAGCCTCTCCAGTAGCTCCGGATTGGCTGCGAAGTCAAAATCATCCGGATTCACATAGAGCTGGTCAACCAGAGAGGCGTCGTCGGGCCGGTCACAGGCTGAGAGCCCCACAAGCACGGCTGCCGCGGCTGCCGCAAGCCGGGTCGTTCCGCGCGGCGGACGCCTCATCTAGCTACTGCCTGGCCGGGGATTTGCATGTGTTTATCAAGAGTTGACCAGCGTTCGCTCCCCGGTAACAGTCTTTAGACCAGTGCAACAGTACCTGCGCGGCACCGGCGTCGTCAAAGACGGATCCTGGATCCTGTGCAACGAATCCTGGTATGAACGTCAAGCGTAGTAGATTCAGGCAGGAAGAGCCGGACGGGTCGTCATAGCCGGCGGCGGCCGTAACGTGTTTGAGAGGTGTTCCGTGAGAAAGTTGATCGTTCTTGGCGGCCTGTATGCAGCGTTGAGCGGACTCTTGCTGCTCCGAGGCGACTCCCCGGAGCCGATCCGGTATGTTCATCCGGGAGGCACTGATACCGCGCCCGCCGGTGGATCGGCGGCCGAATGGTTTCAGGCCATGAAGCCGTACTGCAATGCGGTGGAAGTACAGACCCGGCACGGTTGGAATCCGCCTCCCACCTCTCTCGAGGGTAACGGCTACAGCGCCGCATGCTATGCGCTAGCCGGGAAGATCGACCGGGCGAGAGGTCTGATCATCGACGTGGCTCCCGCAGACCGCTGGCGTGCCGCCGGTATCGTGTTTGGTGCCGGTCACGCCATCGCCGACGCCGGCGACGATATGTCCGCGGGACCAATCATGGAACTGGTAGTGGAGTTCTGGCCGAATCATTACATGGCCCTCTATCACGCAGGCATGGCTCGGTACATGCTCGGGGAACATGAACTCGCGGTACCCCATCTGAAGGCGTTCCTGGAGGAATACGGCGCCGATGATGGCTGGCGCAGCAATGCGCTGGCCGTGCTTCGCGAGATCGAATGAGCGACACATCCGGGCCGTCTGATGAGCCGGTCTCTGCCGGCTACCTGGGGCTCGGGACCCTTCTGGCCGACCGCTACCGAATCGACGCCGAGATCGGCCGGGGTGGCTACTCCGTTGTCTACCGAGCGATCGATCAGACTCTGGAGTCGGTGGTCGCGATCAAGCTGCTCGTTCCGCCTCCTGCCGTGGCCAAAATGGCACGCGAGCGGATGCGAAGGGAAGCTCTGGCCGCACGCGGGCTCAGCCATCCGAGCATCGTAACCCTGCACGACTTCCTTGAAGACGCCGGCCACAGCTTCTTGGTGATGGAGTACGTGGAGGGCCCGAACCTCGCCGAAAGAGTTCGCGAGCGCGGGGTTCTCGCTCCGCCCACGGCTGCCGCGGTCGCTCGCGACGTAGCCGGCGCCCTGAGCGTCGCGCACTCTAACGGAGTGCTGCACCGGGACGTGAAGCCACAGAACGTGCTGCTCGGTTCGGACGGCCGGGCTCGACTAACAGATTTTGGATCAGCGCGGATCACCGACATGGAGACGGTCACCCGCACCGGGGGACTCGTCGGTACGGTCGCTTATACGGCGCCTGAGGTGATGGCGGGTCACAGAGGCGACGCCCGGTCCGATCTCTACGCGCTCGGCATGTTGCTGTACTTTGCGCTGACCGGGGATCTGCCGCCCCGCCCGTCCCCCCACCTGCCCCCGACGCCCACACCGGGCGGACACCGTCCGCGCAGCGTTCAGTCCGACGTTCCGGACTGGTTGGACGATGTCGTGGCCGGCCTCACGCGCACGGATCCCGGCCTGCGGTACCCTACAGCCGGAGCCCTGCTCGACGCACTGAACAACGGCCTCGGAGACGGGGACATCACGGCTGCCACACTGAACTACGGGAGCATTGAAGCGCCGGCCGGCCACGTTACTGTGTCCGGGCGCTGCGTGTTATGTGGAGGGTCCGACCTGCTCAGCCTGGGTCTGTGTCCTGAGTGTGCCGGCTCGACCAGCACGGAGTCACGGTTCCGCGACGGCGTTGGCAGCGGCAAGCGGCTGTTGTTCGTCGAACGGCCCCACAGCAGGCGAGAGAGGATCGACACCGAAGAAGCTCTGCGGGATCTGGTGGACGGCGTTCGCCTCGATTCAGAGATCGAGGCGACGGCCCGGGGTGAGCTGCCACTCGCGCGCGTTCCCGCAGACGTCGCGGAGCAGGCGGCCCGGCGGCTGCGGAAACAGGGTCTCTCCGTGCGTGTCGCACACCCGGCCCGGATCGGAGCGCGGGTGACGCCCGTTTTCGGGGCAGTTTTGGGACTCGTGATCGGGATGGGCATGTTGGCCGGTCTGCGGGTGGCTCCGGTCATGCTGCTCGCCACGCCCGTGTACGCCGTGGCAATGGTCTGGTTCGCCATACGTCGGCAACGGAACCCGCTGCTCCGATCGGAAGCCGTTTCCTCCCTTCCGGCCGCGTCTGAGCAACGCGCGCGCCGAACGCTTGTTGCCATGCCAGACGGCCCTGCGCGCAGACTGCTCGGCGATTTCGTGCGCATGGCCAGAGGACTGTACGCGGCCGGGACTGACGACGAAGTGCTGGAAGGCCCGGTGGTGGCTCTTCTCGACCACGCCTGCGAGGCTGCAACGGATTTGGCCAGTCTGGACCAGAACCTGGCGATTCTTGAGGCGCAGCGCGGACAGGGCACCGCGGGCACCTGGCTGGACGCGATCACCCAAGCGTCACAGACCCGGGACAAACTGATGCAGAAGCTTCTGGAAGCTCTGGCCGTAATGGGCCGCTCCCGGGCTACGAGTTCCTCCTCTCCGGGTCAGGCAGCGGACCACTTGACATCCCTGGCCGCTGATCTCGACGATGCAGTAACCTGGCGCCTGGAAGCGAAGCATCAGGTGGAAGCCGTACTGGCTGGAACCATACCCTAAGAGGTCGGCGGATGCCTGAGGCCCACGTTCGTTACTCGACAATCGCCGCGCTCTGTCTTGCCCACATTCTCTACGCCGGTCCGGCCCTAGCCCAGGAGAGCGACGAGGACGCTGAAAAAGCGTGGAGCAATACGGCACTCGTGACCTGGGTGGCGACGGGCGGGAACTCGACCACGCGAACATTGGGGTTGAGCGACGAGCTGACCCTGAAATCGGGACACTCGACCCTGATTCTCAACGTAAGCGCTATTCGTTCGGAGGCGTCCACACGCATGATTTCCGCCGTGGGTCCGTCGGTCGGAAGTTTCACGATTGAGGAAACGACCGATACCGAATTGACAGCAGAGAGTTATTTCGTGCGGTCACGGTATGAGCGGCAGGTGGCGCCCCTCGTGTTCCTATTCGCCGGCGTCGGGTGGGACCGGAACACGTTTGCCGGAACGGACAGCCGCTACACCGTCGTTGGCGGAGGCGGACTAAAGCTGATCGACACCGAAAACACGCAGCTCAGTGTAAACATTGGTACGACGTACGTGATTCAGAATGATGTGATCCAGTTTGGGGGCGCTGAAAAGTTTGCGGGCCTGCGGTTCGGTTGGAACCTGGGTCACGTACTGACGCCGACAACTTCCTTCAGCAGCAACCTGGTCTTGGACGAGAACCTGAGCACATCCTCGGATGTGAGGTTTGACCTGCTCAATTCGCTGGCGGTGCAGATGAGCAACCTGATCGCTCTAAAGGCAAGCCTTCAGCTGTTGTGGGACAACAGGCCCGCCCTGCAGGCTCTGGAGCTGGAGTTTCCCGCGGGAACGCCGACCGGTTCTACGGTGTTCGTGCCGCTCGACAAGCTCGATTCGGTCTTCACGCTGGGAGTGTCGCTGAACTTGTGATCTCAGTCCGTCAGGACGGACTCTTCGGCCAGGGCAGACTCTTCCGCTAGCAGCCAAGCCAGGATTTTGACACGCAGCATGGTGAGCGCGATGGAGCCGTCTGACAGCACCTGGTCGTGAAACGTGCGGACGTCGAATTCGTCCCCCAGCCGCTGCTCGGCCTCATCCCGAAGGCGCCGAATTTCCAGGCTTCCGATCATGTAGGACGTGGCCTGGCCGGGAACCGCAATGTACCGATCGATCTCCGAGGCAGCACGTTGGGCGGAACTGGCCGTATTCTCCAGCAGGTAATCGATCGCTTGCTGGCGCGTCCATCCCAGGGCGTGCATGCCGGGATCGACGACAAGGCGCGCGGCTCTAAGCGCCTCGTTCGACAGCATGCCGACTCGGTCCACATCCGATGAATAGAGACTCATCTCATCCGCCAGGCGCTCTGTATACAGCGCCCAACCCTCGTCGAAACCCGCGTTGTAGAAGTACTTCAAAATGGCTGGCGCCGTGCCCAAGGCCTGGTTCACAGCGGACTGCATGTGATGCCCTGGCCATGTTTCATGGAACGCTGTGGCCTCGAGGCCTGCCTTGCTTCGGCTGGGAGGATCGTACGTGTTGATCCAGTACGTGCCCGGCCCGTCGCCCGAGCCTGCGCTGTAAAACCCACCGGGGGCCGTCTGCTCCTGGTACTCCGGATACGGCCGAATCAGTACCTCCGCATCCGGGACGACTCCGAACCAATCGGGCAGGGCCGCGTGCGCTCGGTCTACAGCGGATTGAGCGTAGGAGACGATGGCCTCGCGCGATTCAAAGGTGAACAAGGGATCAGTCCGCACGAGGCTGAGTAGTGCGCTGGGGTCGCCTGTTCCGAAGCTTCTGGCACCAATCTCGGTCAATTCGCTCCGGAGACGCGCCATCTGTTCGAGACCGGTTTCATGCACCTCTTCCGGAGTCAGCTCCAGGGAAGTGTAATACTTGAGGGCCGCCAGATAGCACTCGGTCCCGCCGGGGTTGGCCGAGACCCCCACGTTCGTTCGCGCCGCCAATCGATACTCGTCCTTCAGGAACGCGCGGTATCTCATGATTGCCGGTGTGATCTCGCCCTGGATGACATCCAGCAGGTAGGCTTGAAAACTGGCGGTGGAATCCCGCAGGGCGGGATCAAAGAAGGGCGACTCCTGCGGTTCTGCGCTGGCCAGGGCCTCGACCTGGGCGATCACGGCGTCAACGTTCGTTACCGGAGCCGAGTACCCCTTATCGAGTCCCTCACGGAGATTGGCGATTTCCGTATCCAGGTACCGTGCGACGTCACGGGCCCGCGCCTCCGTAGCGGTCCGCCAATCATCGGTCCCCACCGGCTGGTCGCTGAAGGCGAGCGCGAGCGCACTCGGCCAGCCGGTCCAGGTGGGACTTACGTTCCACAGATCGATCTGGCACAGGCGGCGCCACTTCCCCTCGGCTTCGAGCCGTTCTCTTAGATAAGCGAACTCAAGAGCTTCCGGCGTACCCTCGAGCAACGCGGCGTCCATCCCATCGAGCTCGGCAAGCCAGGCCGATGTCTGCTCGGCCCATGCGGATCGCGCCTCAGGTCCGCGGTCTGAGACCCGGTCTATCGGCGCACCCGGGAATCCCATTTCGGATGCCTCCTCCGGAAACGCCGTGTAGTAGGCACCCGTATACCGGTCAGCCAGCACACTGACGCGCTCGATGGTCTCTTCGGCGCTCGGGCGAGTCCCTGACTCCGCGGAGCAGCCCGTGAACAGCAAGGCCACCAGCGCGACCGAGCTCAATCTCGCCGATCTACCCTCTACCTCTCGCACGATCACCGCGTCCATTAGCTTTCCAATCCGATCTTCATGGAAAAGCGGCCCGCGGACTCAGCCTACGAGCCGCTTCCAGGGGCGACGTATCTTCGCCCCGGCCCCTGTCAGTCTCCGAGCTCGTCGTCTTTCGCAGAGTGGCTCGAGGGTCCGCCGCTGGACATCGAGGCGCTTCTGTCTTGCCGGATCCGGTCATGCCGACAATCACTGCATGGGTAGTCAGATCGTCGGCGTCCTGTATTAGCTGCTCGCCAGAGCGCTCTCCGTCCGTATCCAATACGCCCCCGAGGAAAAGGCGTCCTGCTCCCCAAGCACTCATCGTACTGGTCTCCGGGTTTGAGGTGCGTGACTCGCGGGGTACGGGGCCCGGGCCCTCATGGTGAACTGTGAGGGTGGCCTAAGATCGGTGCGCACAATTGCCCCTGTTGCGGGCAGGGTCAAGATCACGAGGCAAGGCTGAGCTACTAGTCGTCTACCTCAGGCCGGGCCAGTTCGAGCACCTCGCCTGGCAGCGAGTAGGCCCTTCCCCACAGCCTGCCGACAGGCCGAAGGTATTCTGTATCGATGATATCCGTTCCCGGCAGGCGAGGAAGCTCCGGCGAGATTCGAAGCCCAGTGACCTCTCCGATCACGAGGCCGTTTGGAGCCGGGCTCAAGTCTACTTCCTTGAATAGGCGGCACTCGAGGACAGCAGGACAGTCCGCCACGTAGGGCGCGTCGACGGTGGCGGCTTCCGCCCACTGAAGCCCGACATGCTCAAACTCATCCACGGTGGGCGACACATCGGCCGAGGACATGTTCATCGAGTCCAGGTGCGCCACGGTCACGACGTTGGCGCAGAACGAACCGGTTTCACGGATGTTCTGAAGCGTATCCTTGAGCCGGTCTCGGCGGTGGCCGATCGAAACCCCCACAAGCATGGGAGAAGCGCTGAGTGCTGCAAAGAAACTGAACGGCGCCAGATTCCTGACGCCGTCCAGTGATCTCGTAGATAGCCAGCCGATTGGTCGCGGAACGACAAGCGACGTGATCAGCTGGTACCGCTGAAGACCGGTTAGATTCTCTACGTAGAGGACTTCCTCGGCCGCTTCCGGGAGCAGTCTAGAAGAAAATCCCGCCCGTGAGGACGAATTGTTCCCCACCATTAACCTCCACTCTGGCTTCCACGAAGAGCGGGAGTGCACCCCCGAACTCGATGCCTCCGAGCAGATTGAGACCCAGATCCGTATCCGACGACCCAAACGTTCCGCCGTCGACCGAGGAATGGGCCACGTTGAGCCCTCCGCCGATATACGGCGCCACGGCGCTGTTCTGCACCGGGACGACGTACACGATATTTCCGTTGAGCTCCCAGTAGTCCACGGGCCCGTCCGGGAAGAAAATGTCGAAGGTGCCGAGGATCTTGATGGGACTTGGCCCTGGAGGTGAAAGCGCTACTCGCGCCCCGACGCCGAGGTCGGCATCATCCGCAATACTCATCTGCACACCGAAGCGCGCCTGAGCCTGAGCTTCGCTCGCCGTTCCTACTAGAAACAGCAGGAACGCAAGAGCCAGAAATCGATTCCGCATGGTAACTACTCCCCGTTATGTAGGTTGCCAGCAGCCCTATTCAGGATAAGAGGCCCTCTGTACCTGGTACAGGGGTCCCCATGCGGCTGCCCGGGCTTGACTGAGCAACACTCGTGCCGTGGCCGCTGTTTCGGCCAATTCGCGCTACTTCCCGGCCTGTTGGCGAAGGTGAGAGTTGGCCCGCCTCAGGCCCTGGCGTGATCCGGCCGCCACTTTTGCACCATTTTCTTGATCGCATCACCATCCGTAATTTTCTCGGCCAGAACCTTTCGGGCCAGCTCAGGCAGCTCGGCGTCCGAAGCGAACCGGAGACCGATGAGTTGGGCGGTCGAGAACTCGTCGATGCGGCTGCCCAACTCAGAGCCCGCCAGTTCTCGCAGCCGCAGTCTCTCTTCCAACCGGATCAACCGGTCTTGTACGGTAAGAGCGGTAGCTCGCGCGTAGTAGAACACCAGGATCAGTGCGGCGGCCATGCCGAGGTTGATCACCGGACCCAGCGACGGATGCCTGATGAGCTTATAGATCGACCAAAGGAAAAAGAGGACCACGAGTCCAGCCGTCAGGTAATGATACAGCGGTACAAATTTCCTGTGATTGCCATAGTTCTGCGCTTCCATGGATCCTTCTCCTGATACAAGGCTGGGTGGGATGTCAGGGCACCAGTATCATCGTTTGTGGTCGCCCGTCAAACCGAGGTGGAGCAAACCCAAGAATCGGCGACCCGCAGCCGCCCCAGGCTGCATACTTGCAAGCTGATACACGAGCCGGGCACCCGGTGCTCGTTACGAATATGAACAGCTCAGAAGCGAGAGGTGCGTAAGATGAATATTCATGGACGACTGTGGGCGATCGGCCTGACATCTCTGGCCGGAATATCGTGTTCCGGACTTGGTGCGGACGAGGAAAACTTTGCAGAGGTGCCGTCGGGCACGGGGCTGGAAGTGGTCCTCGACCGGGGAGTGAACACGAAGATCACACAGGTGGGAGAGGCTGTATCCGCTTCCCTTAGAGCGCCGGTACAGGTCGGTGCCGATGTCGTCATCCCGTCGGGATCCGTGCTGCACGGAACCATCACCGCTATCTCCGAGCAGCCCCCTTCGATGACGGCGGTGTTCACGGCGCTGGAGATCGGCGAGGATATGTTTGTTCTTGATGCACAGCCCACCACGGTGCGACTGGCTGAGCATTCAGAGATGACGAATGAGGGTGCGAAGATCGGTGGCGGAGCCGCGGCAGGCGCAGTACTCGGGGGAGTGATCGGCGGGAACGTGAAGGGCGCGGTGATCGGTGCGGCGGCGGGTGCCGCTGCGGGAACCG
>JAZGCO010000003.1:0-13928 GCA_036476995.1 Gemmatimonadota bacterium | reverse complement strand
GTCGGCGCGGCGATCGCGAGTGGGAGCGTTTTCAGCGGACGCTACTCGAAGAAGAGGCCGTCTCCTTCAACACATCCGGCCGCGTGGATCTCCAGAAATACCGCTGGCGGCCGGGCGGCGATCCCGAGTCACGCTCGTCGGGCGGTCTCCACGGCCGGATCAGAATCGGCCCGGCCCAGCCACCCGGGGCCGTCAACATACAGCTTCGGCTGCCGGTGCCTTCCCCTGTAGAGCGTCCCGCCGAGTACGGTGGCCACGGATTCCCACACATCGGATATAGCGTTTTCTCGGCGGACCTGGTCATTCATCAAGATGGCGATACACTCCCGCCTCTTTCAACCTGAAACCCTCCGGCCTCTTTCAACCTGAAACCGCAGCTGGGACCTCGCCGTACGTACAGCCAGACGAGAACCGAAACGGAGGAAGGCATGAGGCAAACTACTCTGACTCTGACGCTGACGCTGGCGGCTGGTTTGCTGCTCACAGGCGGCAACTTGTGGGCGCAGGAAGGCGAAGTGGCGGACGTGGCCGATGCGGCTGACACCCCCCATCTGCCGCCTGACTCGATGGAGATCGGGGCCAAATACACTGGCTGGTTCCTGGATGGCGAGGCAGACAGCCTGTGGGCCCATTTTACGCACGAACAGCAGGAACGCAGATCGACTGACGACATCCGGTCGGTGATGGATCAGGTGTTGACCGTGGCCGGAATCGAAGCCGAAGTCATTGAGCAGAAATACGTGATGCGGCACGGTATGCCGCAGTTCTGGCACACGGCTTCGTTTACGGACTTCGAAGAGCCGCTCATGATCCGCTGGGTGATCACGCCGGAGGGAAGGATTGACGGTTTCGGCATGAATCCGCTCAGTCAGGCGCCCGAGATAGATCCGGCACCGGCTCCGGGAGCAGCCCCGGCAGAGGCGCCTGAGCCGGCAGCGGACCCGTCGGCAACCGAATCTCCGTAATGGGTTCTGTGTTCAGGACGCACAGTTTGTCCCGAAAGCGGACACAATCATCAGTTTGCGGCAGTTTTGAAGGGCTTGGTAAAGTGCATAATAACAACAACTTCTGGACATTGCAACCATTGGTACGGTTGATGCCTCTAAGCAGGTAGGAACGGAGCACGGGTGCTCCGTCAGACGATAGATAGCGGGGATGAACGGGAGGTGGGTGATGAGAGGGATGAGGATGATCCTGTCAGCTGCGGTCGGTGTGGCAGCGGTTGGTTTTGCAAGTCCGGCGCTCGCCCAGGATAGGGCGATGTATGAACTGGCGCCGATTGAAGTCAGCGTCATGACAAGCGCGGATGCGCTCCACGCTCAAGCGGTCGCGCTGTATGAAACGCCTGAGCGCTGGACGGAGGCGGCCGAGCTTCACCTGAAGGCTGCCGAGAGCCAGCGAGATAAGGCCGTGGAGTCTTTTGGCGGCTTCGATAGGGCTGCTCGGTTGTTCTACTACGCCGGTGAGTTCGGACAGGCGCGGCGGGCCATGGAGGAGGCGCTGAAGGTTGCCATGGCGACCGGTGACGTGCTCACGTCGGCGCACGTGGCTGTCGATGTGGCCTTCATAGCCAACCGCGAAGGCTACGGCGGCAAGAAGCGCGAGTCGGTACGTCTGGCGCGTGAGCTCGCGGGCTCGGAGCTACTGACCGAGGCGGATCGCACGGCTATCCTCGAGCGCATTGAGGGCCGTGCGGAAGGTTCGATGCTAGCCGGACGCCAGCTCGTTCCGCGCAGATTAGTGTCAGCGGATCTGTCGGCTTCGTCTCTATAAGAGTCGGCGTCGTCTCTATGAGAGACTGAGGCAGGAACTTGAGGGGGGTGGGCCGACGGTGGTGAGGTGATGTGAGGTGGGGTGAACCTACGCTCTGCCCTCTCGGGTTAGCGGGCTCTGGCGCCATGTGTGTCAGAGCCCGTTTTCTTTGAGGCCTACCTCAATTCGGCCTGGAACTCCGCCAGGGCCTTGGATCCTGGACACAACGTTTCGAAAGGTAGCTCTGAGAGCGGAGTGTCGGTGGTTTCGTTCAGTCCATGCATATCTACGCCGGTCTCATCCAGGTAGAGTAAGCCCGTAACGACCTCGCCAGCAGCCTGGCACTCTCTCACATAGGCATACGCCGCGGCTCGATCAGACGTGTCGTAGCCCCTATCGACCTTGCGGAAACGAACCGTACTTCCGTCGTGCATGCGGACGTCGCGCACCGCACCTTCCGATACCGACGCCGAGATCTCCTTTCGAAGCGGGACGAAATCGACCGGAGCCGCCTCTTCCAGATGCTGGCGTGTATAGAGGTAGGTCTTGGTGGATCCCTCGTGATCGTTGAATGTGACGCATGGCGAGATAACGTCTAGAAGTGCGAACCCACAGTGTGAGAGACCCGCTTTGATGATCGGAACCAGCTGCTCCCTGTCACCAGAGAAGCTCCGTGCGACAAACGTGGCGCCCATGTTCAGGGCCAGCAGGACCGGATCGATGGGTGGCTGGCGGTTCACCTGGCCGCGCTTGGCGCGCGAACCCACGTCGGCAGAGGCTGAGAACTGCCCCTTGGTGAGGCCGTACACGCCGTTGTTCTCGAGCACATACAACATGTTCACATTGCGGCGGATACCGTGGCTGAGCTGCCCGAGGCCGATTGACAGGGAATCCCCGTCGCCCGAGACCCCGATATACACGAGATCTCGATTCGCCGCGTTGGCCCCCGTCGCGACCGACGGCATCCGGCCATGTACCCCGTTGAAGCCGTGCGCCTGGCCGAGAAAGTAAGTCGGCGTCTTCCCTGAACAACCAATCCCGCTCAGCTTGGCGACCCTGTGCGGCGGAATACTGAGTTCAAAAAAGGCGCGCGTGATCGCGGCTGTGACCGAGTCATGCCCGCAGCCGGCGCAGAGGGTGGACATCGACCCCTCGTAGTCGCGCTGTGTGAGCCCCAGATCGTTGCGGTCGAGCCCTGGATGACTCACGGCGGGTTTCCGGATGTACGTCATGGCCGGGCCTCGACCGCCTCAACGACAACGTCCGCGCTGAGCGGAAGTCCCCCGTAGTCGCGGATCGACGGCATCCTGTCGAACGGCACGCCAGTTTCCGTCGCAAGCAGAGTCCTGAGCTGCGCGTCGCGGTTCTGCTCAATCACGTAACACTGATCATGACTCTCGAGAAACTCCTTCACCTGGCCTGAGAAGGGAAAGGCGCGGATTCGCATGTAGTCGAGCACCTGGCCTCCCGCACGCAGAATGTCGACCGCCTCGCGAACCGCGCTATCACAGCCGCCAACGGTTACGAGGCCGATTGGCGCGTTCTTGTCGCCGTCCTGCCTGTCCAGCACAGGCGCCGGAACCCTCTCCGCCGCGCCTTGAATCTTGCGCGCTATCCGGTCCATGACGTCCGTGTACCCGGCAGCGTCTTCTGTGTAGGCACCGAAGCGATCGTGTCCGGATCCGCGCGTGAAGTACGCTCCGGTCGGATGCGACCCGGGAAGTGTGCGCGCCGCGATGCCGTCTCCATCAGCGTCCACATAACGATAGAAGTTATCTATCTCTTCCAGGTCTTCCGCTCCCAGCACTTTGCCCCGGTCCGGGCGGTAGGAGTCGTCCCATTGTAACCGCGGACATACCCAATCGTTCATGCCGATATCGAGATCCGACAGTACGAACACCGGCGTCTGGAAATGTTCGGCCAGGTCGAACGCCTCGACTGCGAGCGAGAAACACTCCGACGGATTGGCCGGAAACAGCGCTAGGTGTTTCGTGTCGCCATGCGAAGCATAGGCGACCAGAAGGAGGTCACCTTGCTGGGTGCGCGTGGGCATCCCGGTCGAGGGGCCCGTGCGCTGCACATCAAAGAAAACTGCTGGGATCTCAGCATAGTACGCGAGGCCGATAAGCTCGCTCATCAGGGATATCCCGGGTCCGCTGGTCGGGGTAAAAGCACGGGCTCCGGCCCACCCCGCCCCGATAACCATCCCGGCCGCCGCCAACTCGTCTTCGGCCTGCAGGACGTGATAGTTCTTCCTGCCAGTCTCAGGATCTGTCCGGAACCGCTTGCACAGAGCCTCGAACGAGTCCATGAGTGACGTGGAGGGAGTGATCGGATACCAGGCCCCTACGGTGGCTCCGGCGTAGACGCAGCCCAGCGCCGCCGCTGTGTTGCCGTCGAGGACGACCGAGCCCTCGGTGGCCGACATGGTCTCGAGACGAGTTGGTAGCGGGCACTCGAAATGATCCTTGGCGTAATCAAACCCGAGCTGTATAGCCCGGTAGTTGGACTCCATGAGGGCCGGCTTCCTGGAAAACTTCTCCTCCAGCATTCCGCGGATCACGCCCATGTCGATGTCGATCAGGGCCGCGAGGGCTCCGGTGTAGGCGATGTTCTTCATCAGGATGCGCTCGCGCGCACCGGCAAACTCCGCGACACACATCTCACCCAGCGGGATGCCGAGAAACGAAATGTCGTCCCGCTTCAGTTCGTCGGCGAGTGGCCAAGATGAGTCGTGGAGTACGTATCCGCCGGGGCAGACCTCAGGGATGTCACGGCCATACGTGGCGGGATTCATCGCGATCGCGAGGTCGAATCGGGGCGTGCGCGCTGTGTGTCCATCCCGGTTCACTCGGATCTCGTACCACGTGGGAAGGCCCTGGATGTTGGACGGAAACAGATTTTTCCCCGAGATGGGAATACCCATGCGGAAGATCGCTTGCATGATGAGGCCGTTCGCGCTCGTCGATCCGGTCCCGTTGACCGTGGCGATCTTGAACGCGAAATCGTTCGTCCGGTCTACGCCTGGCTCGCGCACGCCTCGCGTCCCGCATACGGGATTAACAAGTCGAATCTCGTCATGTCCCAGGCGGCAGTAGGGCACCTCTCGGCGCATAGTCCGCAATGGACGCAGAGATCCTCATCCTTGACCATCACCCGCCCCGTCTGTGGGAGCGAAGCCGACACATACAGGTCCTGGGTCTGGTTCTCGGCGGGTGCCGACAAATTGAGCCGAAGTTCTTCCTCTTCTGCATTCCAGGTCATGGTGAGACAGTTGAGCGGGCACACATCGATGCAGGCGTCGCACTCGATGCAGAGCGGAGCTACGAAGCCAGTCTGAATGTCGCAGTTCAGACAGCGCTCGACCTCGCGGACGACCTGGTCGGGATCGAAACCGAGTTCCACCTCGACCGCCAGCTCCTTGAATCGAGCGGCCAGATCAATGTGCTTCATTTTCTGTCGGTGGGCCGGATTGAAGTCGTTACTGTAGGTCCACTCGTGGAAACCCATCTTGGTTGAGGAAAGGGTCATCCCCTGAGGCGGCCGCTCCGTCAGAGACTCGCCATGGCAGTATCCGTGAATCGAGATCGCTGCCTGGTGGCCATGCTCGACCGCCCAGATGATGTTCTCGGGCCCCCATGCAGCGTCGCCGCCGAAGAACACTCCCTCGCGCGAACACTCCATCGTCACCTTGTCGACGACCGGCATGTCCCAGTCATTGAACGTGATTCCGATGTCACGCTCGATCCAGGGGAAGGCGTTGTCCTGTCCGATGGCCAGAATCACGTCATCGCACGGGATCTCGACCGTGTCCAGCACCTTTTTCTGTAGCCGGCCGTCCTTGCCGGGATGCCACTCGACGATCTCGAATTCCATCGCCGACAGGCGTCCATTGTCGAGGATGAAACGCTTCGGCGAGTGGTTCTCGAGAATCTCGATCAGCTCTTCCTCAGCGTCCTCGAGTTCCCAATCGGATGCCTTGAATAGAGGGCGAGGCTTTCGCGCCATGACCTTGATGTCCGTGCCGCCCAGCCGCCTGGAGGAGCGGCAGCAATCCATGGCCGTGTTCCCTGCTCCGATAATGAGCACGCGCTCACCAATCGACTCCACGTGGCCGAAATGAACCGACTCTAACCAGTCGATGCCGATGTGAATTCGGTCGGCGGCCTCCTCGCGGCCGGGGATCTGGAGGTTCTTTCCCTTCGGAGCGCCAGTTCCGACGAAGATGGCGTCCCAGTCCTCGCCGAGGAGCTTTTTCATGCTCTCGATCCGCGTGTCGTAATGCACCTCGACGCCCATGTCGAGGATCATGTCTATCTCTTCCTCGAGAACACTGATCGGGAGCCGAAAGGCGGGGATGTTCGTCCGCATCAGACCGCCCGGCTTTGGCAGAGCTTCGAACATGACGCACTCGTAGCCGAGGGGCATGAGGTCGTTGGCCACCGTGAGCGATGCCGGCCCGGCACCGATTAGTGCGATCTTCTTGCCGTTCTTGACCGCTGGTGCAACTGGGAGCTGACCGGAGATGTCGCCTCTGAGATCGGAGGCGACTCGCTTGAGCCGGCAGATGGCGACCGGCTTCCCATCGATCCGGGTCCGCCGGCAGGCCGGCTCGCACGGCCGGTCGCACGTCCGGCCCAGAATTCCGGGAAAAACGTTGGACGCGCGGTTGAGCAGGTAGGACTCGGTAAAGCGGCCCTGCGCTATCAACCGGATGTATTCGGGGACGTTCGTGTGGGCCGGGCAAGCCCACTGGCAGTCCACGACCTTGTGGTAATAGGCCGGATTCGAAACGTCGGTCGGTCGCATCGCCCAATATGATCGCCGCGGGGGCGGTGCCGTGCAAGCGAGTCCGCCGGGTGGAAAGTGACCCGATTACGGGTTCGGTGTGATCACGGCCTTGGTAACCGCCAGGCTAGCCACGTCTTCGAGCGCCTGGCCAGCCTGATCCAGCGTGTAGGAGCCACCGATGACTTCCGCGAAAGGCAAGCGCTCGGCGTGTTTTTCGAGCATGCTGAGCGCACGGACAACGTGGTGGAAGTCCGTCCCCCACTGGCCCAGAACCCGTGCATGCTTGCGATTGATGTGACGGTGCGGATTGATGGGAATGGGACCCGCGTCCGCATAGTGGCCGGCTATTACGTACGTCCCGCCATCCCTGAGCAGATCCAGGCCTTCCAGAACCGCGGCGGGGTTTCCGGTCGCTTCGATGACCACATCCGCGCCTCGTCCTCCGGTAGCCTCACGGATCTCGGCTTCCCGTTCTTCGGCGGCCAGGCTGAGTGGCAGGGTGTCGTCGGCTCCCAGGCGCAGACCCAGCTCCAAACGGGCATCGGGCTGGCCGACCAGCCACACGCGTCCCGCGCCCCGCAGCGAGGCGAAGGCCGCCGCGGCCAAACCCACAGGCCCGCAGCCCTGGACCACGACCGTGTCCCCCATGCCGAGGTCCGACCGCTCGACGGCCGCGAATCCCGTGAACAGTCCGCACCCGCCGCCGATGACGTCCTCGGCCGACAGTGGGGGCGGCAGCTTGAGAATCCGCACTCCGGGCTTGAGGTAGATCTGCTCTGACCAACCCCCGAGGGGCCCATCCTCCGCGGAATACGTGATTCCGTACACCCGCCGCTGCGGACAGCGGTTCGGCTGACGCGCCATGAGGCAGTACCAGCAGGTTCCACACACTTCGTGCACGTCGTAGAAAGTGACGAGATCTCCGGGAGCGATCGGCATCCCGAGTGCGTCGGCTGAGACTTCGTTGACCTCCTGAAGTCGGCCGACGCTCACGTGTCCGGGAATGATGGGCCACGGCACCCCCGGCATGAGGCCCCGGTGGATATGGACGTCGGTACCGCAGACTTCACTGGCGACGGTCTCCAGCAGGGCGCCTCCCGGCTCGAGGCTGGGATCATCCAGATCCCACACCTCGACCGGCTTTCCCGCTCCAGTCATGACGGCGGCTCTTATAGGCATGAGGGAGGATGCCCCTCATCACCTCCGCTGCGAAAGCTGCCTAGCGGGCTCGTAGTTCGGTGAGCTTGCTGACCGCGTTCGTATTCTGTGGATTGAGCTCGAGAGACTTTTCGTAGAACTCTATCGCCAGCTCGTTTTCTCCAGCCGTCATGTAGCCCTCACCCAGACTGTCGTACACATTTGAGGAGTTCGGGTAGTCTTCCACGTTCAGCTTGAAAACTGTGATCGCCTCCCGCACCTGACCGCTCCCCATCAGCTGGTAGCCGAGAATGTTTGTCTCTGCTTCTGTGTTGCGTCCAGGCCGTGCGGCGCGGGCTGCGTGGTAGGCCACAACGGCGGCGTCAATTCCGCCTGAAGCAAGGGCCGCGTTGAACTGTGCGGGTAGATTCGGAAGCTGAATCCGGCGGACGACGCTCTGGTTGCGGGCGATATTGCGGCCCCGGAGAGGCGTCAGCAGGTCGTTCACGTACAGCACGTCGCGGAGCGGATCATAGGTGATGCCATTCGGCGATGAGAAAGTTGCGACCAGCCCGGTGCCGTCCGTGGCGCTGCGCACCCCGGTTCCGGCCACGGCGGTCACGTCACCAGCCTGGGTGACGTGGTAGATCTGATTGGAGCGAAAGCCGGTTACGTAGAACTCGCCGCCGGTAAACACGACGTGCCCATTCCCGCCTCCCGGGATCGTAGCGAATTCACTTACGTCTCCCTCGGGCGTGATCTTCAGCATGCGCGCGTCGCTGAAGTTCACGACGTAAAGGTTGCCCTGACCGTCCAGGGTGATGCCGTTGGGGCAGTTGAGCAGCGAGCTGGACACGAACTGAGATACCTCGCCGTCCGGCGTCACTCGGCTGAGAGTGTTCGCCTGGCAGTTGCAGACGATTAAGTCTCCGGCTGCGTCGAACGCCAGACCCACGGGGCCGCGAAATCCCGAGGCGAACTCTTCGACGGAGCCGTCACGACCGATGCGGCTGATGAGATTCGCGTTGAAGTTCGCCTGATAGAGACGACCGCGTGAATCCACTGCGTTTCCGGATGAACCATACATCGTGTTCGCGAGCAGCTCCACGTCACCCCACGGGCTGATTTTCCAAACCTGCTCGCCGAAGTCTGCTACGTACACGTAGCCCAGTTGATCGCGCGTCACCCCGCCAACTCGACCTTCCAGAGTGTCGGTCATCGTCGTGACTTGAACAAGCGCGCCCTGGTCAGAAACTGGGACGGCGGGCTGGGCGACCAATGGAGACGAACCCAGGAGGACCAAGAGGGCGGCACAGAGAGTCCACGCCGAGATGCGACGCGATCCTGCCAATCGTACATCGGAGTGTGTCATGACGTTGTACTCGCAGGTAGTAGGGTCAGAGACGCGCTTATGATGCATCACATTCGTTCTTGGCAAGCCCGGTGCCGCAAGTTGAGCGCAGGAAGCTAAGATATAATCGATTGATTTATAATGATTTGAAAGATTGTGATCGGAAGAGAGCCCCCGCGGTTACTTGTTCGGAATCGGGACGCTGCGACCGGTTGCGAGAGGTGCCCGCCGGGTGACTCTGGCTGACAGTCTCGTAGCAGCGGGGCCGTGAGACACTCCTCCGAATAGGCCCGTAGTCCGTTTGCAACTTTTTGAGCCCAATACTCGTCTAAGTCCATGTAGCGAACAGAACGGGTGGCGGTGAGCCACCTTCACATAGATCGAGGGGAGGACGGGATGCTATTTGTAAGCCGATACCGGACCAGCCGGCCGCGCGTCATTTTTGTACGGCACGTTGGCTAGGGAGGCTTTAGGCTTCCAGGCTCCATAGAGAACGCGCGCCCGGGCATATTTCAATGCCCGGGCGTTTTTTTTGTGCTTCACTCCCAGGTGTGCGCCAGATCCCCAGGTGTGCTCCAGCCAAAATCCGGCTCCCTATCCAGAGTAACCACCGACGCAAGACCGTTTTCAGCAGGTCCGGATGTTGCCCCTCCCTGAACCAGCAGGCATCGCGCAGGTACTCTGGCGCCAGATACGGCCAGGCGATGAGAACCGGCATCGCGCGGTTTCATGGGCGCAAAAGCGGCTCCGTAGTCAACTCGGGGGCGTGGGCGCCAGGTGTTGGAATGGCGCAACACGTAGAGACACAGACTGATGAAGACGAGACAGCCACAGGCACCGACGCTGACGATCACCGGCCCCACCGGGGATGGGTACGAGTCCGTCCTTACGCCCGAGGCGCTGGAGTTCGTGGCAGGGCTCGTGACACGGCACGGCCAAGCGATTCAGGCCGCCCTGGAAGCCAGGGCGAAGCGGCGACGCGGCCTGGCCGCCGGAGACCGCCTGGGATTCCTGGAGGAAACCAAGCAGATCCGCGAAGCCGAGTGGTCTGTAGCGGCCGCGCCCGTCGATCTCCGCAAGCGCGTGGTTGAAATCACTGGGCCAGTGGAGCGCAAAATGATCATCAATGCGCTGAACTCTGGCGCGGATGTGTTCATGGCAGACTTCGAGGACTCGAACTCCCCCACCTGGCCGAACGTGGTTGAAGGGCAGATCCATCTCCGAGACGCGGTTCGTGGAACGATCGAGTTTGTCGACGCTCGGCGCGGCAAGGAGTACCGCCTCAACGACGACGTGGCCACTCTTATGGTTCGACCTCGCGGGTTCCATCTGAGTGAGGCCCACGCCCACCTGGCTGGTCGCCCAGCTCCCGCATCTCTATTCGACTTTGGGCTGTTCTTCTTCCATAACGGGCGGGAGCAACTCTCCCGCGGAACCGGGCCGTACTTTTACCTGCCCAAGCTCGAGAGTCACCACGAGGCGCGCATCTGGAACGACGTGTTCGTGGATGCGCAGACGTCACTCGGTCTTCCGGTCGGCACCATCAGGGCCACGGTGCTGATCGAAACGCTGCCGGCGGCCTTCGAGATGGACGAGATCCTGTGGGAGCTCAGGGAGCATTCCGCAGGGCTCAACTGCGGCCGCTGGGACTACATCTTCAGCTTCATCAAGACGCTTAGAGACGATCCAGCGGCGGTCATGCCGGATCGATCGCAGGTCACGATGCTTCAGCCCTGCATGCGGGCCTACACGCAGCTCGCCGTGAAAACCTGTCACCGGCGTGGGGCCCACGCGATGGGCGGCATGGCAGCGCAGATCCCGATCAAGAATGACCCGGTAGCGAACCGGGCGGCTCTAGCCCTGGTTCGCGCGGACAAGGAGCGCGAGGCGGCCGACGGACACGACGGCACGTGGGTCGCGCACCCCGGTCTCGTCCAGATTGCCCGTGAGGCATTCGGCGCCCGAATGAGCGGTCCCAATCAGATCGACCGCAAGCGCGACGACGTCCACGTCGCGGCTGAGGACCTGCTGGAGATTCCGTCCGGGACCATTACCGAAGACGGGCTGAGGCAAAACGTGCGCGTCGGCATCCAGTATCTGGAGGCATGGCTGAACGGAGTGGGCTGCGTCCCTCTCTATCACCTGATGGAGGACGCAGCGACAGCCGAAATCTCGCGCACCCAGGTATGGCAGTGGATGAGGCATGGTGCCGCACTCGCCGATGGCCGGTCGATCGAAATCGACCTGTTCCATCAGGTCATCGTCGAAGAGATGCAGGCGGTAAGGGAGCAGATTGGAGCAGAGCGGTTCGGCGCCGGGCGGTTCAGCGAGGCGGCTGACCTGTTCAGCGCTCTTTGCACGCAGCCGGAGTTGGAGGAGTTCCTGACGATTCCCGCATACGAATTGCTCCGGACGCCGCAGGAGCAAACCCAGGATAAAGAATAGGACGAGGTCGAGAGGAGCCGCACCATGTATCAGCCTATAAAGAGAGTCGATGCGAACGGGTCACGGGATCGCTGGGAGGGGGTGTACCGCCCGTACTCGGAGGAGGACGTAAGGCAGCTCCGATGCTCGATCCCGATTCGGCACACATTGGCGGAAGTCGGAGCCAAGCGTCTTTGGGAGCTGATGTCCGAGACTGACTTCGTAGCGGCGCTCGGAGCCGTGACCGGTAACCAGGCCATGCAGCAGGTGCGCGCGGGACTCCAGGCCATCTACGTGAGCGGTTGGCAGGTGGCTGCTGACGCCAACCTGTCGGGCCACACGTATCCGGATCAGAGCCTGTACCCGGTGAACAGCGTGCCGCAGCTGGTGAGACGAATCAATCAGGCGCTCATACGCGCCGACCAGATCGAGAACGCTGAGGGATCCAGCGATCCGGGCCGCACGTGGTTCGCTCCGATCGTCGCCGATGCCGAAGCGGGTTTCGGCGGACCTCTGAACGCGTTCGAGTTGATGAAGGCCATGATCGAAGCGGGAGCCGCGGGCGTCCACTTTGAAGACCAGCTGTCGTCGGAGAAGAAGTGTGGTCATCTGGGCGGAAAAGTGCTCCTCCCTACCGCTCAATTCGTTCGAACGCTTATCGCCGCTCGACTGGCAGCGGATGTACTGGATGTGCCGACCGTGCTCGTGGCTCGCACCGACGCCAACAGCGCCAAGCTGCTTTTGTCGGACGCCGATCCGGAAGACCACGGTTTCTTGACCGGCGAACGTACCTCTGAGGGCTTCTATCACATTCACGGAGGTCTGGACTGCGCCATTGCGCGGGGGTTGGCATACGCGCCGTACGCTGACCTCATCTGGTGTGAGACGTCGAAGCCGGACCTGAGCGAAGCTTGCCGTTTCGCCGAGGCGATCCGAAAGGAGCATCCGGGTAAGATGCTGGCCTACAACTGCTCACCTTCGTTCAACTGGAAGGCCAATCTCGACGACGTGACGATTTCCAGATTCCAGCGTGAACTCGGAGCCATGGGGTACAAGTTCCAGTTCGTTACCCTGGCGGGTTTTCACCAGCTCAACTACGGCATGTATCGGCTGGCACATGCGTACCACGATCATGGAATGACCGCGTACTCCAGGCTCCAGGAGGAGGAGTTCGCTGCCGAGGAGCTTGGCTATACCGCCACGCGCCATCAGCGCGAGGTCGGAACA
Organism: Gemmatimonadota bacterium; assembly: GCA_036476995.1. Taxonomy (GTDB): domain Bacteria; phylum Gemmatimonadota; class Gemmatimonadetes; order Palauibacterales; family Palauibacteraceae; genus JAZDDE01. The sequence continues at coordinate 1,246 of JAZGCO010000003.1, read as the reverse complement.
GGCTACTTCGATCGGGTCAAGGAAATACTGTCTGCCGGTTCGGCGTCAACACTCGCGCTGGAGGATTCGACCGAAGCGCACCAGTTCTAGGCGTAGGCCGGCGGCCACGAGTGCGGCAATCTGACCAATCTGTTACTCTTGTAACTCCCAAGCGGCTAAGGGATTTGCATGCAGCGAATGGAAGGGTTGTCCAAGCTTACGGGTCGTGAACAGTACGTAGACGACCTTCCCGCGCACGGCTGTCTGTGGGGCGCGACGGTGCGGAGTCCAGCCGCTCGGGGCCGAATCCGCCAAGTCCGATTCTCTGAAGACCTGGACTGGGACGAGTTCGTAATCGTGGACGCCCGCGACATTCCCGCTTCCAACACCATCTACCTGATGGAAGAGGACCAGCCCGTGCTTGCCGACGGCGTCGTTCGTCATGTTCACGAGCCGGTGCTCCTGCTAGCCCATCCGTCGCGGGACATGGCGCGGCGCGGCGCGGCTGGCGTCGAAGTGACCATCGATCCAGAGCCGGCCGTTCTGGATTTTCGGCTCCCCCCAACCTCCGAGCAAATCCAGTACGGCACGGACAACGTCCTGAAGCACCTCCACATCGAAAAAGGTGACGTGGAGCAAGCGCTCGCCGACGCGCCGATCGTTGTCGAAGGCGTGTACGAGACCGGCGCGCAGGAGCACGTCTATCTGGAGAACCAGGGGATGCTCGCCTGGGAAGAGGAGGGCGTCATCACGGTCCAGGGCTCCATGCAGTGCCCGTACTACATAGTGGATGCGTTCAAGAAGGCGCTGGGGCGCGACGAGTCACAGATTCGGATCGTGCAGACGCCAACGGGCGGCGGCTTTGGCGGCAAGGAAGAGTTCCCCTCAGGAATCGCTCTCCACGCTGCGCTACTGGCCTTGAAGGCCGGTAAGCCTGTCAAGCTCATATATGAGCGCGGCGAGGACATGGCCGCCACCACAAAACGCCACCCGTCCCGGGTGCGGCATCGCACCGGAGTTGATGAAGAAGGCCGGCTTCTCGCCCAGGACATCGACGTCCTGCTGGACGGAGGGGCATACGTCACGCTATCCCCGGTCGTGCTCAGCCGAGCCATCATCCACGCGGCAGGTCCGTATCAGTGCGAAAACGTGCGCATCGATGGGCGCGCGCAGCTGTCGAACAGCGTCCCCTTCGGGGCCTTCCGCGGGTTCGGCGCTCCGCAGTCGTTGTTCGCGGTGGAACGTCACATGGATGTGATCGCTGACC
>JAZGCO010000029.1:0-28320 GCA_036476995.1 Gemmatimonadota bacterium | reverse complement strand
TGACGACGGCGGGCGACCCGTACTGCTGGGGTCGCGGCGGAACGGCCCAGATCGGCAACCCGACCGCCGCAATGGATCTGTGCGGAATTCTGAGCTGCGCGCTGGCCCCTATGCCGAGCGCGCAGGTCGCGTCGTTCCAATCGGTGACGACGGGCCGCATGCACAGTTGCGCCTTCACCGACAACGGCGACGTGCACTGCTGGGGCGAGAACGGTCGCGGACAGCTCGGCGTCGGCGGTACCGGCGACATGATGGCGCCGACGATGGTGGGCCTGCCCGTTGCCGCGTCCGAGGTGACGGCCGGCCGTGACCACACCTGCGCACTCGGCGTCGACGGTCGGGCCTTCTGCTGGGGAGACGGCGAGCACGGACAGCTGGGCATAGGAACCTGGGCGGACAGCGACATGCCGGTCGAGGTGGCCGGCGGTCTGTCCTTCGTGGAGATCAGCGCCGGTTTCGACCAGACGTGCGGCGTCACGGCTGACGAGCACGTGTTCTGCTGGGGCGAGAACGCCCGCAGCCAGCTCGGGCAGGGGGCGTCCGGCGCGCCTTCCAACACGCCACTGGCAATCGACCTCGCGGATGTCTCGCGCACGGAGGACGTGTGAGGAAGGCCTCAAATAGCAGGAAGAAGCAGCGCAGGTCGGGCGGTGGCCTTGAGGCATTGGCATGTCTAGTGTTCGCTGGCGTTGCAGCCTGCGGACCCAGTGATGCCTCGGAAGCTTCCGAGGGTGTTCGCATGGCAGATACGCCCGAATCGGCGCCCGCCTCGTCGCCACGCAACTATAGCCCTGAGCGCCCGTCAGGCGGAGATATGGCCCGTGCCGAAGCTCCGGCCCCGGCTGCCGATCCCGGCGAGCAGTCTACCGCCACGGCCGCGGATACAGCCCTCCAACGGATGGCGGCAGGGTTGCTTCCTTTCATGCAAGAAGCCAGTGGCCTTCCCGCACGGTCCGCTCTAAAACTGGCCACCCGAACTCGGGCCGAGCTTGAGGCTTACCTCGAGCGGCAGTTGGCGGAGGACTTGCCTCCCGCCACAGCCGCCGCCCTCGGCAGGGTCTACGCGCGCTTTGGCTTGATTCCGGAGACGCTCGACATCTCCGGACTCCTGCGAACGCTCCTGCTTGAGCAGGTCGTCGGCTACTATGATCCCGAGCGCGACACGCTGTACGTCATAGACTCGGTGCCGTTGTCCCAGGTCGAAGCGGTGCTGGCGCATGAAATAGTCCATGCCCTGCAGGACCAGTACGTGGACCTGGACTCCTTGATGACGTCGCTAAAGGACCGCGGTGATCGGGCCGCCGCCGCGCGCGCGGCCCTGGAAGGACACGCGACGTACGCTATGCTGGAGTGGCAGTGGGGGCAGCTTACCGGAAACCGAGTCGACCTCACCCAGCTTCCGAATCTGACGCAGGCTCTCGGGGCTGACCCATTGGCCCTGGCGGGTGTGGAAATGCCGGCGCTTCGCGAAGCTCCGCGTGTAATTCGGGAGGGACTACTGTTTCCATATCTGGGCGGCCTTGGCTTCGTTCAGAGTTTCTGGTCGCGGCGCGGATCACGCGTAACTCCATTGGGCGACGCGCTTCCCGGATCGACTGAAGTCATCATGCATCCCGAGCGGTACTGGCCAACTCTCGATGAGCCGACCGACGTATTCTTCGACGAAGATCTGCCTGAGGGCTGGGACCGGGTCTCATCTGACGCACTGGGGGAGCATGAAACCCGGATCTTTCTGGAGGAGTTTCTGCTTGAGCAGTCCCAGGCCGAGAGGGCAGCGGCCGGTTGGGATGGCGACAGATATGCGCTGTATGATGGTCCTGGCGGCGAAGTCTTGCTGTGGGTCACTGTCTGGGATTCCGACAATGAGGCGGCCGAGTTCGAGGCAGCTGCGCGAGAAGCGTTCGCCCGACGGTACAGCGGCGACGGAGCCCCGGGTGCCGAAGGCGCCCAGGCCGGCTCCGGCCGGGATGTGATTTTGTCGAGGCATAACGAAGCGGGACGACCCATCGTCATCGTGTGGGACCTCCCGGTAGGAGTGTCCTCGGCGGAACTGGACGGCGCTCTCACAGTCAGGCTGGAGGGCGGAGAATAGAAGACACCACCTCGGTAGCGACCAGGCAGATCTCCGTAACCATCCCGGCACGCGCACTCGCTTCCGGCCCGGATGGCTCGTACCCGATTTGGATCGAGCCGGGCAGCCTCGACGCACTTGGCGAAATGTGTGCGAGGCACTGTCCCGCTCATCGATACGCCCTCATTTCCGACAGCAAGGTCGCAGCGCTTCATGCCCCTCGGGCCCTGGCCTCCCTGGAGCGGGCAGGCCTTGCAGCGGACCTGTTTACGTTTCCGGCCGGAGAATGGAATAAGACCCGCCAATCCTGGGCGAATCTATCAGACGAGATCCTCGCGGAGGGATACGGCCGAGACAGCGCGGTCATCGCTCTGGGCGGCGGAGTTACGGGAGATCTTGGCGGATTCGTTGCGGCCACCTACATGCGAGGTATGCCGGTGGTTCAGGTGCCCACTTCGCTGCTGGCCATGCTGGACAGTTCGGTCGGGGGAAAGACGGGCATAGACACACCGGCGGCAAAGAACTGCGTCGGCGCGCTTCATCACCCTTCCTTCGTGCTGATCGACCCCGAGCTGCTCAGGACCTTGCCGCGTCATCAGCGGCTGGCCGGCCTGGCGGAAGGCGTTAAGGCCGCGGCAGTAGCGGATGAGCACCTGTTCGGGTGGATGGAGTCGCAGTCGACTGCACTCGGAGACGGAGACACGGACGTCCTGACCGAGCTGATCCACCCGGCTGTGACCATCAAGGCAGGTATTGTGGCCGAAGATCCGCTCGAGCAGGGACGGCGGGCGATTCTCAACTTCGGCCATACGGTTGGGCATGCCCTGGAGTCGGCCTCGGAATACGGTCTTCTGCACGGAGAGGCAGTCGCCATCGGAATGCGGATCGAGGCCCGAATGGGAGAAGCAGCCGGAAGCACGGCGCCAGGAACGGCGGAGCGTCTCGATCACCTGCTGAATAGTCTGGATATCGGGTACGAGTCCGCAACGGAGCATACCGGCGCGGAGCTCTTGCGGCTGGCGGTGTCCGACAAGAAGGCGCGCCAGGGGACTGTACGCTGGGTGTTCCTACAGCGCATCGGATGTGTGGCCCCAGAAGCCGATGGGACGTACACGCAGGCGATCGACAGCGCCGATTCCGTGGACTTGCTCAGTGATGCTTTACGCCGGCTCACTTTCGCCGCAGATTCTTGAGCGTGAGAACGAATTTGCGCCCACGCATTGCTCAGTGACGACGACGATCGCTGCCGGAACCGGCAGCCTATCGGGGGCGCTGACCCACCGCGCTATAAGCACTCCTGACGCACCTTTCCTGGTGACCGACGATCGAACCTGGTCCTTTTCAGAGGCAGCGACCGACAGTCACGCCCTCGCGGCCGGTTTGGTGGCTCTTGGAATGGAACCGGGTGACCGGGTGGCGCTCGACATGCCGAACTGGCCGGAATTTGTTCTGTCCGTCTTCGCCGCGGCCGAGATCGGCGCCGTGATCGTTCCGCTCAATCCCGGCTATTCTCAGCGCGAGCTCCGCTTCGTACTCCGAAATACAGAGGCCACAGTGGCCATCGTAGCCGAGCGATACGGCGGTATCGACTACCTGGAAGTCTTTGAAGCGCTGTTCTCCGAACTTCCAAGCCTGCAGTACCTCGTCACCGTTGGTGAAGAGGATCTGTGGTATGACGACCGCGTGTTTCAATTTGAGGACGTACTGTCCAGTGGTCGCGCAGGTGAGGTAGACCGCGCTGAGGTTGATCCGCAGACGGATGAGTTCGCGGTGCTCTATACAGCGGGAACGTCGGAGAAGCAGAAGGGCGTGATGCTGTCTCACGAGAATCTGCTCCGCACCGCCACCGCGACCGCCGAAGTCCTCGGCATGACCAGCTCGGATGTGACCCTTTGCACGGTACCCCTATTCAACATCTTCGGCTTGGGCGCTGCCTTGCTGACGTGCCTGCAAACAGGTTCGCGAGTCGTCCTTCAGGATCGGTTTGACCCGGAGGGGGCGCTGCGCCTCATCGCGGAGCACGAAGTCACGGTACTGCACGGTGTTCCGACCATGTTCGTCCTTCTGCAGCGCGAGCTCCGAATGGCCGGCGAAGCGAAACCGGACCTAACGTCGCTTCGTACCGGAATTATCGCGGGGGCACCCGTGACCCCCGAGCTGGTCCGATCGCTGCGGGCGGAGCTCGTGCCGGATCTCGAGATCGCCTACGGACTCACGGAAACCTCGCCGACCGTGACGATTACCACGCCAACGGACGCCGAAGGGCCGCGCACAGAGTCTGTCGGCAAGCCTCTTGCAGGCATACGTCTCCGGATTCTGGATGAGGAAGAGCGAACCGTGCCGCCCGGGGTCCCGGGAGAGGTTGCGGTCGCAGGGTACAACGTCATGCGCGGTTACTTTCGCCAGCCGGGCGCGACACGTGCCGCCCTGGCGGACGGATACCTGAAGACGGGCGACCTAGGTTTGCTCGACGATGAGGGTTATCTTCGGATCGTCGGGCGCCAGAGTGACATGATTATCCGGGGCGGCTTCAACGTCCATCCGGGGGAAGTGGAGGATCACCTCCGTTCACTGCCGGCTGTGGAGGAGGCTGTCGTCATCGGTGTGCCCAACGAAGTCCTCGGCGAGTTGGTGTGCGCCTGTATCGTCCCGGTCGAAGGTGCGCTTATTACCGAGGATGAACTACGCGAGCTGTGCCGCTCGGCGCTCGCCGTGTTCAAGGTGCCGGACCTCGTCGCTTTCATGGACGAGCTTCCGAAACTGCCGAGCGGTGAAGTGGATCGAACCGCGCTCCTGAGCCTGGTTCGCTCCGATGGGTCAGAAAGACCCGGAACCCAAGGCGACGCCGGAGCGTCGCCACAAATTACCCACTGAGAGACTCGTCGCACCGTCTCCCCGGCAATTGCCGGGGCGAGATCGATGGGCCTCTCCGCCGCGCCAAGCGCGGCGACGCGCACGGCAACGTGCACTTAACGAGAGGAATATGAACGACATCACACCTGGTGTGTTTGCCACACCGGCCAGCCTGGCACACAATCAGCTGTCCAACGCAGCCCTTCTCATCGATTTCGACAACGTCACCATGGGTATCCGGTCCGATCTCGGACAGGAACTCCGCAAACTGCTCGACTCGGACATCATTCGGGGCAAGGTTTCCGTGCAGCGCGCCTACGCGGATTGGCGGCGCTATCCGCAGTACATCGTGCCGCTGTCCGAAGCCTCAATCGAGCTGATTTTCGCGCCCGCATACGGATCTACAAAGAAGAACGCCACCGATATCCGGCTGGCGATCGACGCGCTGGAGATCGTGTTTACGCGTCCCGATATCGGCACGTTCATTCTCCTATCAGGCGACTCGGACTTTTCGAGCCTGGTGCTCAAATTGAGAGAGTATGGCAAGTACGTCATTGGTGTCGGGATCCAGGAGTCGAGCAGCGATCTCCTGGTCCAGAACTGTGACGAGTACTACAGCTACAGCACCCTGGCCGGCCTCCGGGCCGCTTCGGATATCGTCACGGAGCGCCACGATCCGTGGGAGCTTGCAGAGGCGACGATCAAGCGAATGGTTAAGCGCGGTGACGTGATGCGGAGCGATCGCTTCAAGCAGGTTATGCTAGAGATCGATCCCAGCTTCAGCGAACGGTCGCTTGGTTTCAGCAAGTTCAACCGTTTCATGTCTGAGGCGGCGATCCGCGGCATCGTAGAGCTTCGGAAGTCTCCGAACGGCCAGTACGAGGTGGCCCCGGTGAAGTCGGACGCAGCCTTGTCTGCGGCGGAGCCCGAGGTTCAGGCGTCGCCGGAGCCCCGAGGCGATTCCTCTCAGCGAACCCCAGATAGCAGCCAACGGTCGAGCCGCGGACGGGGACGAAGCGGCTCATCAGGCCGAGGACGGCCGAGCGGGAGCAGGTCGGGCGACGGCGCCTCTCGGATCCGCGACCGAGACGCCGCCGCGTCCGCCGCGGAGGAATCCGTCATTGACTCGGCTGGGCTCACGTCGGCCTACGAACTTCTTCGGCAGGCCGCCGAAGACCTGGCTAACCGGGGCCGATCGGGGCGTGACTCGGAAGTGAAGCGGCGCATGCTTCAGAAAGAACCTTCCTTTGATGAAGGCGCGATCGGATTTCGGAAGTTCAGCGAGTTCCTACGCCGCGCCAGCGAGGAGGGCCAGGTGAGCCTCGTCTCCACCGACGGCGGCGCTCTGCACGTTCGCCCGGTTGGTCCTGAGCCGGCGCCGTCCGAGACAGAGCCAGCCACGGATGGCCGCGCGTCCAAGGCGGAGCCGGCCGTGAGCAAGACATCCAGTTCGAGCGACGAGCAGGACGAGGATGGTCTGACAGCCCTGGACCGTGGCGTCCGGCGGGTGCTGGGCCGTTTCCGCCGCGGTTCTTCGGGAGCGAAGGCCGCTTCGGCTGCTACGGCCCCGGCTGCTAGCGCTGTTAGCCCGGCTAGCGCCGAAGCAACAAAGGGCGCCGCTGGTCGGGCCCGCTCGCAACGAAACACCGCCGCCAGTGTGAAGCGGGAGGCTTCGGCTTCGCCTCGCTCCACGCGGGGCGAGCCTGCCTCAGCGCCTGCGTCGGATAACGGGTTGCTGATCGAACGGATGACTGAGAACTATCCCGGTGTTGGCCGCCGGACGGCGGAGAGCATCGTGTCGGCGTTCGGGCCGGACGTATTCGACGTCATCGATCAGAACCCGAACCGGCTCCGCGATGTGCTGCCGGAGCACCGAGCGCGCGCGGTCGAAGCCGGACGCCGCGCCGAACGAGAACGCTCGAGCTGAGGTGACCGCGGGCGCGGCCCGGCGGCGCGCCAGGGCCTTGCTCCCGGAGTTCTACGACCGAGGCTCCGCCGAGGTGGCGCGAGCGCTGCTCGGGAGCGTCGTGGTACGAGAGTCCCCCGAGGGCCGCGTCTCGGGACGGATCGTTGAGACGGAGGCCTACGAGGGCGCCAAGGACGCGGCGTCGCACGCCTTCGTGCGGACCGGCCGAACCGCGCGCAATGATCCCCTTTTCGGTTTCCCGGGAAGCGCCTACATCCATCTCAACTACGGGATTCACTGGTGCCTGAACGCGGTGGCCGGTCCTGTCGGCGTACCGCACGGGGTGTTGCTGCGGGCCCTGGAGCCCCTTGAAGGCCAGGATCTCATGCAGCACCGCCGCGGCGGCCGCACTACGCTCACGAGCGGTCCTGGCCGGCTCACTCAGGCCCTGGCGATCGGACCTGACCTGCAGCGCCACGACCTAGCTACGGCGCCCCTGTGGATCGAAGCCGGGGATCCGATTCCCGACAGCCAGGTTCTGATCACGCCTCGTATTGGCATCTCGAAGGCGGCTGACCGACTGCTTCGTTTCTGCGACGCCGCGAGCCCGTGGGTGTCGGGCCGGTGACCCAGACCTCGCTTGAGTCCCGCCTTTCGTTCCACCACGACGCTTTCGTGTTCGATGGGCACAACGACATGCTGCTCCGGCATCTGGCGGGCGAAGATGTCACGTCAACCCGCGAGTACGGACATCTGGATCTGCCCCGAATGCGTGAAGGCGGGCTCGACGGGGGCATCTTTGCTGTGTGGATCGATCCCGGACATCCAGATCCCGAGCCACACACCCTGGAGGGCCTGGCCAAGTCGCGGGAGTTCCTCAATAAGACACCCGGCTTCCGCCTGGTGCTCGAGGCCGAGGATCTCGATGCGGCCCGGTTGGATGGCGACGTCGCGGTCGTGCTCGGGGTGGAGGGCGGATACGCGATCGATCGAGAGCTCGACACCGTGAACCGGCTGTATGACGAGGGAATGCGATGCCTGACGCTAACCTGGATGGTTCCGACGGCCTGGGCGGATGCGGCCGGCCCGAGCGGTGCTGAGGAGATCCACGGCGGCTTGACTGACTTCGGCCGCAGGGTCGTGGACCGCCTCCAGACACTGGGCTGCGTCATCGACCTCAGCCACTCTTCCGACTCTGTTGCATGCCAGGTGCTGGAACAAGTGGATGTGCCAGTGACGGCGTCTCATTCCGGGTGTCGCTCCGTGGCTAGCCACCCGCGGAACCTTCCGGACGACCTGCTTGAAGCGCTGGCAGCCGGCGGTGGAGTTATGGGCATCAACCTGTTCAGCGCTTACCTGGACGAGGCGTACGCCGAGGCGCACGCTGCCCTTGAGCTGCGTGTTACACGGGATGAGCGCGACAGCTTCCGCCACATGGCCCAACTTTGCTCCCAGCATCTCGCTCCCGTTCCGCTGTCCCGGTTCTCCGACCACGTGGAGCACGCGGTCCGCGTGGCGGGCCCGGAGCATGTCGGCCTGGGAAGCGATTTCGATGGCGCTCCCGCGCTTCCGCGTGAGATTCGGGACGCCCGCGACCTACCGCTCATCACCGCAGCGCTGGCAGACCGTGGGTTTGACGCGGCCGGGCTGACCTCTTTTCTTGGAGCCAACTTCCAGCGCCTGCTTGGCACAGTCTTAACATAGGAGGGCACGATCGACTACGGAGCGTTGTCTCTGCTGCCTCCGCTCCTGGCCATCGGTCTCGCCGTCTACACGCGCCAGGTGTACCTGTCGCTTGCCGGCGGAATCTTCGTGGGTTGGACCGTCCTGGCGGCCTGGAATCCACTTCGCGGCGCTACCGGGACTGCAGACGCGTTGGTGCGGGTCATGGCCGATCCCGGAAGCGCCAGTGTTCTCCTGTTCACGTTCGCCATCGGTGGGCTGATCGCGCTGGTGGAGGCCAACGGAGGTGTGCGTGGCTTCGTCGCCTGGGTCGAGTCCCGCCGCTGGGTCACCAACGCCCGCCGAGCCCAGCTTCTGGCGTGGATGATCGGTATCGTGATCTTCATCGAATCGAACATCACGGTTCTGGTCACCGGATCGGTGTGCCGGCCTCTGTTCGACCGCTTCCGGGTGTCGCGCGAGAAGCTCGCCTACCTGGCCGATTCCACCTCCGCTCCGGTCTGCGTTCTGGTTCCGTTCAACGCTTGGGGCGCCTACATCCTGGGGATCCTGGCCACGCTAGGCATCGAGAACAACGTAGAGGTTCTCATCGCCTCGATTCCGTTCAACGCGTACCCGCTGGCGGCGATCGCCCTGGCCAGTCTCGTCGCGATGCGCGGCACAGACATCGGGCCGATGCGGGCAGCCGAGAAGCGGACGCAAGATGGGGAGATACAGTGGCCACATGCCGTCAGTCTGGGCGATCCGGAGCGAATGTCTCCCCCACCGGCGGAAGGCACTCCGCTGCGGGCGCGCAACATGGTCGTGCCGATGGTGACGATGGTGCTGCTCATGCCGATCGCGATGTATGCCACCGGCTCGGGTGATATTGCGGCTGGCTCGGGCTCCACGAGCGTCCTCTGGGCTGTTCTCGGCGCGCTGCTTGTCGCGGGGGTCCTCTCCGTTTCGCAGCGGCTGCTCAGCCTGGAGAAGGCGAGCGACGTGGCTCTTAAGGGCGCGGCGGCGCTGACCGGTATGGCTCTGGTGCTCCTTCTTGCTATCGCTCTGGGTGACGTGACCCAGGAACTCGGTACCGGACAGTACGTAGCGGGAGTGGTGGCCGGGCGCGTGCCCCTCCCGGTCCTTCTACCGCTCCTTTTCGTAGTTTCGGCGGTAATCGCGTTCTCTACCGGTAGCAGCTGGGGAACGTTCGCGATCATGCTTCCGATTTCCGTGCCCATCGCCGTCGCCATCGGTGCGCCCATCGCTCCGTTCGTTGCCGTCGCCCTGTCGGGCGGGATCTTCGGCGATCATTCGAGTCCGATCAGCGACACGACGATCGTGGCTTCCCTGGCCTCGTCCTCCGATCACATCGAGCACGTCCGCACCCAGCTGCCGTATGCTCTGCTGGCTGGAGCGGTAGCTATCGTAGCGTTCGCCGGAGTTGGCGCCTGGTTGGCCGTCTGACGGCAGGATTTGACCGGATTCCGGGGCCGAGTTACGTTTTCAGGGCTGATGTGAGGAAATGTTTTTGAACCAACATTAAGGGTCGAGAATCCTTGATCCTTCGGAGGACGCCAGGCCCGTAACGGGACGGCGGAGGCCGGGGGGAGGGGACAACCGTGTTTAGCGGGTCTCAAAAACCCCCTCACGTCACACTGAAGGGCGGCCGACATTTTCGGTCGCCCTTCTTCTTCTACAGGCGGGTTCTTCCACAGGCGGAGACAACGATGGAGCGAAAGTTGACTACGGACAGCAGTTCGCCGGAGGCCCTGCGAAGTACAGAGTCTTGGCGTGGAGAGCCCGATGTGGCCGAGCTTTCCGATTTGGTCCATCGGCAGCTACAACTGCTCGGCGAGGACGTGAAGCGTGAAGGTCTGGAAGCGACTCCTGGCCGCGTTGCGCGTTCGCTGGCCTGGCTCACGCGTGGGTACCGGATGAGTGTCGAGGAAGCGATCGGCGACGCCATTTACGAGGACGAGCATGATAACATGATTCTCGTTAGGGACATCGAGCTTTATTCGCTGTGCGAGCATCACATGCTCCCGTTCTTCGGGAAAGCGCACATTGCCTACATTCCCGCTGGCCGAATCCTGGGTCTCAGCAAGCTGCCGCGTGTGGTGGAAGTGTTCGCACGACGACTGCAGGTGCAGGAGCGACTCACGGAGCAGATCGCATCGGCCATCTGGGACTGGCTGTCTCCAGCCGGCGTCGGAGTCGTAATCGAGGCCAGCCATCTGTGCATGATGATGCGCGGTGTCGAGAAGCAGAACAGCATGACGATCACGAGCGCCGTTCGCGGGACATTTCGCAGTGACGCCCGGACTCGTGAAGAGTTTCTCCAACTGGCATTCGCGCACGGGACTCGCGCCTAGAGTGCTGCTGGAACTGGTGGAGGTTCTGGCCTGCCCGCGCTGTGGGCCTCCTCAGGGTCTCATCGTTCTGGTGGACCGGTTAGCTGAGCGCCGCGTTGTCGAGGGAAGGCTGGACTGCCCGAACTGCGAATCCCGGTTTCCGATTGACGCCGGAGTGGTGTCGTTCGGGATGTCAGAGTCTGAGGACCGCGTGGAGACTCGGGCGCCTGCCGCGAACAGTGGCCACGCCGAGCCCAGCCGCGCCGTCCTTCTGGCGGCGCTTCTGGGCCTGCACGAGGCGACTGGGTACGTACTGCTAGGTCCTGGACTCGAGGAGCTTGCCGAGGACCTGACGGACCTGGCGGCCCGGATTGAGTTCCTTCTCCTCAGCGCAGCGCAGTCAGCATCGCTCAAAGGCGGAGAATCCTTTTCCCGGGTTAGCATCGTCTGTGGCACTCAACCTGGCCGGCTTCCGCTGCTCAACAACCGACTGGCCGGGGCGGGCCTCGCGTCCGCATCGCCGGAACTTTGTCTGGCCGCCTACGCCACGATTCGAACCGGCGCCAACCTGGTCGTGCTCGATCCGCTGCCGGGTACGGAAGCGCTGCTAGACGGAGCGGGCGCCCAGGTTCTGGCCGCGGAGAGCCGCGCCATCGCGGTTCGGCGAGGATACTAAGCCCGTTTGCCGCCTCGTTTCCCCCGGTCTACTTTGGCCATGCCGCCGGACTGCCACTGAATGCGAGGACATCTGAGATGGGATTGCTGAGCTTCTGGTCGGGGACCGCAAAGGTATCCGAAGAGAAACCGGACTACTACGAGGAGGGGTTGAGCCTCGCACGCGCTGAGCGGTTCCACGAGGCTCTGACTTCGCTGCGCCTTTCGCTCCGCGAGCGGCCCGGCGACGTAGCGACGCTGGAACAAATGGGAGTAGTATATACGCGCATGGGCATGGCCGAGGATGCGGTAAAGATGTATCAGCGGGCCCTCGAGAAAGACGCATCCTCACCCGCCTCGCACTACGGCCTGGGCTTTCTCTTTCTGAACCAGGGCGATGAAGAGAGGGCGGAGCGTCACCTGGACACGTTCTTGAGTCTGCCTGACATGATCATGGCCGGCCCTGATCATGTCAGGCACGCCGAGGAGGCCCTGGTCCGGCTCCGGCCTCCGCCTCCACCGCCGCCTCCGTCAGCCGAGCCCCAGACTCCCGCCTTCGAAGAGGATCTGGAGCTTGGGCTCTGACCTGGAACCGAACCTGGACTACATAAAGGTCCCGCTTCCCGCAGACTACGCTCCCGGAACTCTTGTGGACCTGTTTCTGGCGGGAGCCAGCCGGCAGGACGGAGGCTCGCTCTTCCGGAGAGATTCGGACGGCGAGTGGCAGGAGATCCCGCGTACCGCTGTGGTCGAGCGCGTTCGGGCCATCGCTCTGGCTCTGCAGGCCCACGGGTACGAGCGCGGCGACAAGGTGGCTATCCTTTCGAACACGCGCCTGGAGTGGGCGCTGTGCGATTACGCCTCCCTCATGTCCGGGCTCGCGGTCGTCACCGTCTACCCGACGCTTCCCGCGGATCAGGTAGGGTATATCATCCGCGATTCCGGTTCCGTCGCCGTCTTTGCCGAGGATCGGGATCAACTCGCTAAGCTCGACTCGATACGATCCGACCTCCCTGACCTGCGTGAAGTTATTCTGATCGATGTGTCGCCCGAATCGTCCGCGCCGTTGGGCGAAACGGTCACGACTCTTGCGGACCTGGAGGCGGAGGGAGTGCGCGAAGCCAGCCGGCTGGAAGCCGAGGGCCGGCTGGGCGAGTATGAAACGCGAGCGCGGAGCGTCAAACCGACCGATCTCGCGACCCTTATCTATACTTCGGGCACCACCGGCGCGCCCAAGGGCGTGATGCTGAGCCATTCGAACATGTACAGTAATGCCATATTTTCGGAGCGGGAGCTTCCTCTGGGACCCTCCGATCGAGCGCTCAGCTGGCTACCCCTGTCGCACGCCTTCGAACGGACAGCCGGCCACTTCCTGTTCTGGTACGTCGGAGCTGAGATCGCCTACGCGGAATCACCTCTGACCGTCGCGCGCGATCTGCGTGACATGCGTCCGACGGCGGTGATCGGCGTCCCCCGGCTGTACGAGAAGGTGTATGAGGCGGTAGAGGAAGCCGCCGAGGCCGGCGGACGCTTGAAGAGGCTTATCTTCGCCTGGGCGAAGCGCGTGGGCGACCGTGTGACCGATGTTCGGCAGGCCGGGAAGAAGGTTCCCTTCGGGCTGGCCCTGGCTCACCGCGTGGCGGACCGTCTGGTGTTCGCCAAGCTGCGGGCTCGCACCGGTGGCCGAATCCGCGCTTTCATCAGCGGTGCCGCACCCCTGTCACCGATGATCGCCCGGTTTTTCTACTCAGCGGGCCTGCCCGTAATCGAGGGCTATGGCCTCAGTGAGACATCGCCTGTCACCAACGTGAATCCGATCGACTCGATTCGCTTCGGAAAGGTAGGGCCACCTCTGCAGGGCACCGAAATCCGTATCGCCGAGGATGGAGAGATCCTGGTACGAGGAGCCCAGGTCATGATGGGCTACCACGGACTTCCCGAGATGACGCAGGAAGTGCTGACTTCGGACGGCTGGTTCCATACGGGCGACATCGGGGAGCTGGATGCGGACGGGTATCTCAAGATCACGGACCGAAAGAAAAACCTGATCGTCACGGCGGCAGGAAAGAACATCGCGCCCCAACCGATCGAAGAGCTGATCGGCCGGTCACCATTCGTCGAGCAGGTGGTGATGCTGGGGGATCGCCAACGCTTTCCCTTCGTGATTGTAGTGCCCAGCGCACGGGCGCTGCGGGCGGCGTCGCCGGGTGACGCATACTCCGACCCCGAAGGCCAGGAACTGAGCGGGAGCGCCAGAGTTCACGAAATCGTAGAAGCCGCCGTACTCGGCAAGCTCGACGGACTGGCCAGATTCGAAAAACCCAAGAAAGTACTGCTGGCAAACGAACCATTCACGATCGAGAACGGATCCCTCACCCCCACGATGAAAGTGAAGCGGCGGGTGGTTGCCGAGCAGTATGCGGAGGCTATCGAGGCCATGTACGAGCAGGCCGAAGCCGAAATGGACGCGAAAGACAGCGCGCACGGCGAGCTAGAGTCAGAGGACGGCAACAGGTGAGTCCGCAGCGGCCGGTGGCTGTTGTTCTGGTGTCTGGACCCGATCTTTCTTCCATGCGGGAACTGGCGACGACAGTAGTGAGCGAACGCTTGGCTGCGTGCGCTAATGTACTACCCGGAGCCGTGTCCATTTATCGCTGGGAAGGCCGGCTGGAAACGGCCGATGAAGTGATGGTGATACTGAAGACCGTGCCCAGCCGCGCAGTGCATTTGGAGCAGCGGATTACTGAATTGCACCCATACGAAGTTCCCGAGGTGGTGGTCTTGACCTCGACCGGGGGCTCGAAGGCGTACGCGGACTGGGTCCACGACTGTGTCGAAGGAGAGTAAAAGTGGCTGGACGAAAGCGAGCCAATAAGAAAGCGCCCCCCGCGCCGGAGGTGGTCGAGGTCGGCACAGACGACGAGCCAGGAGCCGACGTCTCGCAGCTCGATCTACCTGAAATGGCTGCGACCTCTGAAACGCAAGTGGAGACCGCCGCCGAGCCAGAGGCAGACGCGGACGATGCGGATGCGCCCGGTGACAACGATGGCGAGCCCTACGACGATGACGAGGGCCACGACGATGATGCGGGCTACGACGATGATGCGGGCTACGACGATGATGCGGGCGAGACCGCTCTCACTCCGGCGCTGGGCCGGATCGAGCTGGAGCGAGGTCCCCCGCCCGGACAGCGAGACATGGAAGCGCTGTACGTACAGGCCAAAGAGCTGACGAAGAGCGGGGATCTGGAAGGAGCCGTGGCCGTGTACAGCCGCCTCTTGGGTCGCAAGCCGGATCACCTGAAAGCCCGAAACAACCTCGGCTACGTCTACGATCAGCTAGGAGAGCCTGAACGAGCCTTGGAGCAATATCGGGCGGCCCTGGAACTCGACCCGGAGAACGTTCGTCTGCTCAACAACATCGGGGCCGTGCTGGCTGCGTTGGGGCAATATTCGGAAGCGGAGACAGAACTCCGACGGGCGCTGCGGCTCGACCCGGACGATTCGGATACGGCTCTCAACCTCGGTCTCGTGTTCTTCAAGAAGGGACTTTACGATGCCGCCGCCGGGGAGCTGAGGCACGCTATTGAGCTCGACGAAGGAAAAGGGCCTGCGTGGTTCTACCTCGGCGAGGCTCTCAATCGGCTCGGCCGTTTCGAGGAGGCGCTGGAGGCCCTGGAGCACGCGGTTCAACTTCAGCCGACTCATGCCCGGTCCTTTTACCTGATGGGGATTCTGTATGACCGGTTGCAGCGCCCGGACCTGGCTTCGGACATGTATCATCAGGCGAGTGAGCTAGGACAGACCTGAGCGGCGAGCGGCCCGGTGCGGCCGCGCTACTGCCCGACGTTAGGGCAGCAGCCAGCGAATTCCAACCAGTGCCAGCCCGATGAAGGCCCCCAGCACGTAGCCGAGGCGGACGATCAGATTCAGCTCCTGCTGCGTCACTGACCGAATCAGCTGTTCGAGGTCAGACAGCGGAAACTCCATGATCTTGGTTTCGACTCGTTCGGCGATCCTCACGTTCGCCGTGACCTCCGGGATCTTGGCCGATATCCAGCCCCAGACGGGTTCGGACAGAGCCTCGGTGAGACGATCCGCCGTACCTTCGCGAGCCAAGCCCTTCACGGTCCCGATCGGTTGGTTCAGCGCCCGTTCCACCAACCACTCCTGGAAGCGCGCCAACAATTCTGCTCCGCGCTCCGACCGCAGACCACCGGCCACCCAGCCGCCCGCCAGCTGAGCCGGTACTAGCCGGACCAGATCCGCCCAGCTGCGGTCACCAGCGTTGAGCACGGCCGTCTCGGCTCGATCCAGGATAAAGCCTCGGACCTGATCGTCAGCAGTGGCCTCCACGACCCACCCGGTGATCGCGTCCAGCGCCGTTTCCACCTGCGGATCCCCGGGTTTGCCCAGCACCTGCACTACGGGCCGGCGCAGAAACTCGACCACGCCTTCGTTGACGCTGCGCGCGATCGCAGATTGCGCATCAGGCTCGCGCAGCAGGTCGCCCAGACGGTCCGCGCCGTCCGCCTCGATCGTGTCGATGACTTTGTTGACCGTTTCCTCGGTGATGATCAGCTTCGCCACCACCCGCTGATGGAAGCGCAGGTCCTGCATGAAGCGCTCGAGGAGATCGTGAATGGCGCGCTCGACGCCGCTCCGGGCGGCAGGATCCTCCAGAAACCGGCCGACTCGCTCGATCGCGACCGGCAGGTAGTCACTGATCGCGTGCTCCACAGCGCCGACCAGGCCCACTGGCAACAACTGCTCGAACGAGCGGCCGGGCTGAAGGAGGCGCTCCGCGGCCCGCGTGAGGTGCTGCTTGACGGTGTCGGCGAAGCTGTCCGAGGCGGCTACGGTGTCGAGCCAGCCGTCGGCTCGTGCGCGGAGGTCCGCGATCACTTCCGGACTCAGCGAGTCAGCCAGCGACTCGGACTCGAGCGACTCTGCCAGAGTAGCCAGAATGCGCTGAGAGTCCTCCCCGAACGCATCGGATTCGAGCGCGCCGATCGCGCGGTCGCACAGCGCTTCGGCGATCGTCTGGAGAGTCTCTCGGACCTCGGGAAGCGCCGTTGCGGGGATCAGATCACCTAGCGCCGGTTTCTCCCCCTCCAGCAGCTCCACGATGAGCTTCCGAAGCTGCTCGTTGAAGGCGTCCCGCAGGCGCGGATCCTGAAGCTCCGCCGCCACATCCTCAGGTGTGAGAAGGCGCGTCCCGATCGTCCGCCCGATCGTGCTCGCCAGGCGGCTTTGGTTCTTGGGCACCGCGCCCTGAAGCCAGCTCACCTCCCAGCCGAACAGGCGGGGCGGTTTGTACGGATGAAACAGCATCATGATGGCGACGCGGTTCGTAACCCCGCCCGCGAACGCTCCGAACAGAACGGTGAGGCCGTCCCTGATCCATTGAAGCGCAGCCTCGCTCATGGACCTCTTTCTTCGGTGCCTACGCCCACTATCGGACGGCGCTGTCCCGCCACCATGAGCGTTCCCACCACGCGGTAGGCACGAACTCCGGAGTCGCGCCGCGCCAGGTCGTCAACGAAGGGTACGATTCCGCTCAATTCTCCCGTGATACCCGCTTCCGGAAGGGTGATTCTCCAGTGGTCCGACACGGCCCGGGATGGATCTAGGTCCTCGATCCTGAGATCTGGCCATTCGTTCTCGACCCCGTCGATCACGGTCCATGCTGTGGCCGGTATTCCGGAGCCCACATGGCTGCGCATAAAGAGGAAAGCGTTGCCGAGCGTGTCTGCCAGCAGGAACTGCTGCGGCCGAGAGCTCGGCATCGGCGACTGGGCGGATCGTGCGCCCCGGCGGGCAAGGAGGAAGCCGGCCTGTGTCACCGTACCGTCGGACAGCGTGGCGCTGAGCAGGCTTTCCGGCTGCCCGGTTGCGCCGGCCCAGCTAGCCAGCACCCGAGAGGCTCGGAGGCGGATGCTCCTCTCACCGTCAGCGATGTTCAAACCTGTAACGTCGCCGGCGGGGCCAATCATGACACGCATTGAGGAGGTCGGAACCACTCGCCACGCCGCACGCGGAATCGGAAGTGACGAGCTCTCGTTGAGCACGAGGGTCCAGCCCTCGGCGCCCCTGAGCCAGCTCCTGTACGCGATTCGCATTTCCCTGGCTGATGTGCGGTTGTCCAGGGCCGAATGCAGAAGGAGCGCACGAGATCCCGTTCCCACGAACGTGAGGCTGGCCCGGTAGTGTGCGGGGGTGATTATTGACTGGTCTTCGTCCCCCGGTACAGCGGGAATAGTGCCCGAAGATGGGTCGGCTTTTCCCTCGCAGCCCATGAGCGCCAAACCAAGAAAAACGACACACCAATCCCGAGTCGGAATCCTCACCGAACGTTCACTGATTCTCAGCCGTGTGTCGCGCTTGCCCGTCCTCATTCTCGTCCATTTGCCCGCCAGGCTCGCGGTCCAAAGCGGCGCATAATAGTCCCGGGCAACAACGTACGCCGCCAAGCTCCGGGCTGACAGGAATCCCGTGGCAGCGTACCTTGTTTCGCTCGCCAGGCCTTCGAACTGCTGAAAGCGACTACCTATGCAGCTCTATACGAAGATTGCGATCGGACTGATTCTCGGCGTCGTGGCGGGCCTTGCGGCCAACCTGGCGGATATCGGGTGGTTGAGGGACGCACTGGTCGCAATCGAGCCGGCAGGAAAAGCCTGGATCCGGTTGATTACTATGGTCGTGATTCCCCTGGTCGTCGCCAGCCTGGTGGTGGGAACGGCGAGCCTGGGGGACATCACCAAGGTCGGCCGGATCGGCGGCAAGACGATGGGCTACTATCTCATTACGACTGTCATCGCGGTCACTATCGGTCTGGTTCTCTCCAACGTGTTTCGGCCCGGCGCCGGTATAGACGCAGCGGTCCTGGCCGATCTCAGGTCCACGTACATGGAGGAGGGCGCGCGCGGCGTCGAACTGTCCGCGTCCACACCGAGCATCGTGGAGCTGCTGGTCGATCTGATACCGAGCAATCCTGTGGCGGCTATGGCTTCCGGCAATATGCTGCCGATTATCTTCTTCACCATATTCTTCGGGGCGGCACTGTCCGCGCTTCCCGATCCACAGCGCATGCCTGTGGTCAACTTCTTCGATGGCGTCAACGAAGCCTCGATGAAGATGATCCACTGGATCATGATTCTGGCGCCGTACGCCGTGTTTACGCTCATTTCCGCCGTGATCGCCCGATTCGGGACGGAAGTCCTCCGCGGCCTCGCGATGTACAGCTTCGTCGTGATCCTGGGCCTCCTCTTACACGGGCTGATCACCTACACCTCGGCCCTCAGGTTCCTGGCCAAGGTCAGTCCGCTGACGTTCATCCGCCGCGTTCGCGAGGCTCAGCTGATCGCTTTTTCCACCTCCAGCTCGAACGCCACGCTGCCGGTGACGATGGAGACCGCCGAGCACAATCTCGGAGTGAGCAAGGAAGTATCGAGCTTCGTGCTGCCTCTAGGAGCTACCGTCAACCTGGACGGCACCGCTTTGTATCAAGCCGTGGCGACGATGTTTATCGCTCAGGTACTGGTGGGCGGCATCTCCCTGAGCGCTCAATTCGGGATCGTCCTCACCGCTACGCTGGCGTCCATCGGAGCGGCCGGCGTGCCCAGTGCGGGACTGGTCATCCTCGTAGTGGTGCTTCAGCAGGCACTCGCGGGCACGGGCGTGGATCCGGCGGTTGGTATCGCACTCGTGCTTGGTGTGGACCGGCTTCTGGACATGTGCCGCACTGCGCTGAACGTAACGGGTGACCTTACGGCGGCTGCGGTGATCGCGCGCTCGGAGGGCGAACTGAACATGCCGGACTTGGAGGCGGCCTAGGCGGCCTGGTCAGCCCGTGGTAAGCCTCGCCTCGTGGCCGAGGCGATCGTCCAGGGCCGCGAGCAGACTCGTGATCCGCTTTCTGTGGCTTGGCTTTAGCGCACCATCGGGATGCTTTTCCGTGGCGCGGGGACCAGAACGAAGATCCACTCTCGTAAAGCCGTTTTCGTCCAGGCTGACCCAGATGGCCAGGTCGTCCACGCGGCGCTGAAGCCGGGGGCGGCACGTCACGGTCAGCAGCCCGAGACCCTCGTCGGAGTGTACGAGCCGCCAGCGTGAGCGCTTCTGGATTTCGGCCACGACCGCATCCCATACACGCGCGAAAGGCACGGAATAGGTCCGGCCATCCGGTCCGCCCTGGCTTCGGGTGTCGACTCCGCCTCCGTTCGCCAGGGCTGTCTGTTCCCGCGCCGAGTCCATCCGCTGCTCCTCCATCTGCTGCCGTGAAAGGGGGTCCCGAACTCGGTTGCCGGCCCCGAATAACCGGCATACGTTCGATGCCGACCCTGAATCAGAACTACTGAGAACACTACATGCAAGCCATACTCCCGCTGGCCGGAAAGGGGATCCGCCTCCGGCCGCAGACCCATACGCGTCCGAAGCCGCTTCTCCGAGTGGCGAACCGGCCCGTGCTGGACTACGTCCTCGACCAGCTGAAGGCGGCGGGAGTGGACGAGATCATCGGTATCATGGGCCACCTCGCTCCCCAGATAGAAGCCCACCTCTCTGAGCGGCACTCAGGCCTTTCGTTCCGCCAGGTCGAGCAGGTACAGCAGCTCGGTACGGCCGACGCCATTCGGCTGGCCGAGCCCATGGTGGACGGCCCGGTTCTGATCGTGTTCGTAGATACCCTGTTCGACGCCGACCTGGGTCTTATCGAGGCCCGGCCCGACGTGGATGGGATCATCTGGGCCAAGGATGTCGAGGACTACCAGAGGTTCGGGGTGATCGTCCACGATGACGACGGCTACATGCAGAAGATAGTGGAGAAGCCGTCCGAGCCGATTTCGCGCCTGGCCAATATCGGAGTCTATTTCATCCGTGATTGGCGGCTCATGTTCGAGGGCATTCGGCACACGATGGCGGCGCCGCCGCGAGACGGGGAGTACTACCTGACCGACGCGCTCCAGTACATGATCGATCGGGGTGACAGGCTCTTGACCGCCGAAGTGAGCGCCTGGTGGGATTGCGGCAAGATCGAAACACTTCTGGACACGAACAGACTGGTGCTGGAAAACGGAGCGGCCAACCGGCCCCCGGTATCGGATGGATCGGCGGTCGAGGACCCGGTGTGTGTGGCCGACGGCGTAACCATCGAAGCGTCGAACATCGGTCCGAACGTGAGCATCGCTGCCGGCAGCGTCATTCGGGGGTCGCGGCTGGTCAACTCCATCGTCGGCGAAGGCGTCACTCTGGTGGACTGTGACCTGACCGACTCTCTCATCGGCGATCACGTAGAGGCCAGGGGCCTTCGGGGCGCGGTCAGTCTCGGCGATCACACGATCATCCAGCCGGCCTGAGGAACGTGTCGAATCCCGGAGAAGAGTCCGGCGTGACGGAGAAGGCCAGCTCCAAGGATCTCATCTACAACTGGAACCGGCTGCCGGGCAGCTTCGACTATTCTGGCCTGACGGTAGAACTAGACGACGAGACCCTGCGAGACGGCCTCCAGAACCCGTCCGTACGCGATCCGTCCACTCCGCATAAGATCGAGATGCTCCATCTCATCGCGGGCCTTGGCATTCACGCGGCGGACATTGGCCTACCGGGGGCCGGACCCAGGGCCCGAGAGGCGGCTCTCGCGCTCGCCCGCGAGATTGCCGACCAGAAGCTGCCCGTATCGCCCAACTGCGCCGCCCGCACGGTACAGGTCGATATCGAGCCGATCGTGGATATCGCGGATGCTACCGGCCTGCGCCTGGAGGTTGGGGCGTTCATCGGCAGCTCTCCGATCCGCCAGTACGCTGAGGGGTGGGACGAGGAGATGCTTGTGCGCTCCACGGAGAAGGCGATCACGTTCGCTGTCTCCAAGGGGCTGGATGTCATGTATGTGACTGAGGACACGACCCGCTCGACCCCGGAGACTCTGCGTAAACTGTACACGACGGCGATCGAGAACGGCGCGGGCCGCATCTGCCTCACCGATACAGTGGGCCACGCGACGCCGCACGGGGTCCGGCAGCTGGTTCGGTTCATCAAGAAGGTGGTCGCGGATTCAGGCGAGCCGGTGAAGATCGACTGGCACGGACACCGCGACCGCGGGCTCGGGATTCCCAACGCGCTCGCGGCTATTGAGGAAGGAGTGGACCGGGTCCACGCTACCGCGCTCGGGATCGGGGAGCGCGTCGGAAACACGGAGATGGACCTCCTTCTCGTCAACCTGAAGCTGCTCGAGATGCACGACCACGATCTGACCGGACTCCCCGCCTACGGCGCTCTGGCAGCGGAGATGTGCGGTCTCGAGATTCCGCACGCCTATCCCGTCATCGGGAGCGATGCGTTTCGGACCGGAACCGGTGTCCACGCCGCGGCCATCATCAAGGCGATTGGCATGAAGGACGACTGGCTGATCGACCGTGTATACAGCGGGGTGCCGGCCTCCTTCTTCGGACTCTGTCAGACTATCGAGATCTCGCCCGTCTCGGGCCTCAGCAACGTTCGCTACTGGCTCGGCGAGCACGGATACGATGCCGACGACAAGGCCCTGTGCGACGCCGTGTTCGCCCTGGCCAAGCGCACCGACCATACGTTGTCGGCCGAAGAGATCGAGGCCGAAATCGAGCGATATCAGGCCTCCATTGAGGGTGCGTAGCGGCCGATGAGCCTCCAGGCGCCGGGACTTTGCTCATGAGCCTCTCGCCGCTAGTTCACCGGCTATGGGCCCTGTTGCTGGCCTTTGGAGGGCTGCTGATTGCGTTCAGCGGCCTGTCTTTCCAGGCCTCCGGCCGCGGTAGCGCCGCCGTAGCAGCCGCCGTTGTCGGTCTCTTTCTGCTCGGGACAGGGCTCTGGTTGCTGCGCGGGCCTTCCGAGGGTTGATGCCGGCCACGCGAAGCTCGGGCCGTGCAGCCTGCAGCAGGTCGCATAACGCTGCATGACCCACCCGGCGATCATCGGTCACCGGGGTGCTGCGGTCGAGGCGCCAGAGAACAGCATGCCGGCGCTTGAACTGGCTATGGAGATCGGAGCGGACGCTCTGGAGCTGGACGTACAGCAGTCGGCGGACGGCGAGATCGTAGTAATCCATGACCCGACTCTCGAACGCACGGCCGACGCGGAAGGCGTAATCGCCGACATGGCGTGGTCCGACCTGCGCGAGGTTCGTCTGCGGCACAAGCCGAGCTCGGGTCCAGCGCTAGGCGCGGGGGCCGCTGCGGGGCCGGGCGCGGCCCCGGGCAGCGAGCCGACCCTGTCTACTCTCGATCAGGTATTCGAGCGCTTTCCGGACGTCGAAATCACGGTGGACGTGAAGGCTCTCCGCGCCGCGCCCGATGTGGTTTCGCTCATCCAGCGATTCGAGCGCACGGACCGCACGATTCTGTACATTGAGGACGGCACTGGGCTCCCGGAATTCGCTATGTACCAGGGCCGCCGGGCGACATCTACTCGACAAGCCCTCCGGCTGGCGCTAGATCGGGGCTGGCCGGGGCGCAGCGGAGAACGAGCGGTTCCGGAGGTTGTACACACACCGCTCACTAAATGGGGAGTTCCCATCGTCACGCGCGGCTTTGTACGGCGTATGCGGTCACACCGGCGGACGGTACAGGTCTGGACGGTAGACGAACCGGAAACCATGAGTCGGCTGGCCGACTGGGGAGTGGACGGAATCATTACGAACGATGTGCGAGCGGCGGTCTCGCTGCTGAAGCAGTACACTTCCGCTTGAAGCGCCGGCTTCGCGTAGCGGCTTATGGCCGCCGGCTCCTGGTGGCCCTCCTGGCGTGGGCGAGTTGCGGCCTCGTCCCGGGCGCGGTGTCAACCGCGTTCGGCCAGGCGGAGCGCATACCGCTGTTCCCGGCCGGCCGGCCGGTCGTCGTTCTACCCGTTCAGTCGGTGATTCCGATGGAATCCGGTCGTTGGCCCGGCGGAAACAGCTCGCTGGAGGAGACGCTGCGGGCGTTCGACTCCGAACTGGGGTTCGCCATGGCCGAACACAGGGGTTCGGCCGCCTGGGCCTCTCCCGCCGCCGTAGAGCGCCGCGTGGGGCGCAATCCTACGGTCCGGGTTACGCCTCGCCGCCTGGCTTATCAAGGTCTTCGGGCCCCGATCAAGGGCCAGATCTACGAGCCTCTGCACAGCGAGCTACGTGCGGTGGCCGCACTGTTCGATACGCGGTATGTCGTCCTCCCTCTGGCTCTAAGCGCACCACGGTTCTCCGAAGCGGGCCGCGTGCGGCCAACGCTGCTTGTCGCCCTGATCGACATTCGGCGCAGCCACGTGATGTGGCACGGAGAGATCGAGGGGGTCCCGGCCGAGCCCGAATCAGCCGCGCTGCTGGCTCTGCTCGCCCAGCGCGTGGTCCGCATCCTGTCGCCGCAATGAGCCTGGCGGGGCCGGGTCGATTCAGCCGCCCGAGCGTGGTTCGCATGGGCCGTATTCGGACGCTGAGCCTCGCGGTAGCCGCGTCGGCCGTGGCCGCCGCCTGCGAGGACACTTCGCTAACCCTCCCCGCCGAGGCCGATCTTGAGGGTCTGTACGGTGAGGCGCCGCAGGTGGCGCTCAATGGAAACGTGGTGGACGTTCATGTTGTGCAGGACAGAGATCAGCTGCGGAGGGGCGGGAAGCTGTGGGCGCGAGTGGGCCCGTATATCTACCTGTTTTCGCCTCAGACCAAGGAGCTGTTCGAGAACTGGTCGGGTCTGGGAGGAGTGCGGGTTCGCACCTTCACGTCTTCTGGGACTCAGGTGGCGGAAGCCATGCTCAGGCGCGGCGACCTGAACGGTATCACCTGGCGGCGGGCGCTGCGGCTGGTCAGTCAGGCGCGGCTCGAAGGCACTCGCCGCCCGAGCTTCATGGAGAATCTCGTCCGGTACGGTGAAGAAACGGCCCAGTTCGAGTATAATTCCGACTTCGCCGGCGAATAGTGCCGGGTCACATGCTCATGACTCAGCCCTGATCCTATGACACACACTGTAACGCTCATTCCCGGCGACGGGATCGGCCCCGGAATCGCCGAGGCCGTCGTGCGGATAGTCGATTCAACCGGTTCGCCCATGGAGTGGGACCGGAAGGAGGCCGGCCTCTCCGCACTCGATGCGGGGCAGGACCTGCTCCCGCAAGAGACCCTGGACTCGATCAAGCGAAATCGGATCGCCCTCAAGGGCCCACTCACGACCCCCTCGGGGACGGGGTTTCGCTCTGTCAACGTGGCGCTCCGCAAAGAGTTCGACCTGTACGCCAACGTACGGCCAGCCAAGACGCTCATTCGGGACGGGCGCTACGAGGACATCGATCTCGTCATCGTGCGTGAGAACACAGAGGGTCTGTACGCCGGGATCGAGCATTACATCGGAATGGGTGAGGATCCCAAGGCCGGGGCCGAGTCCGTGATGCTGATCACGAGGTACGGCTCCGACCGGATCGTACGCTACGCGTTCGAGTACGCGATTGAGCACAAACGCAAGAAGGTCACACTGGTCCACAAAGCCAACATCCTCAAGTGTACGCAGGGACTGTTTCTCGAAGTCGGCCGCGAAATAGCGCGGAACTACGCTGGCCAGATAGAGTTCGAGGAGAAGATCGTGGACAACACAGCTATGCAGCTCGTCCTCGACCCCTATCAGTTCGACGTCATCGTGACGGAGAACATGTTCGGTGACATTCTGTCCGATGAGGTGGCCGGTTTGGTTGGAGGTCTGGGTCTGGCTCCGGGGGCTAACATCGGGAAAACAGAGGCTATCTTCGAAGCCGTACATGGCTCGGCGCCCGACATTGCGGGCCGGGGAATCGCGAACCCGTCCTCCTTGTTGCTCGCGGCCTGCCTGATGCTCGACCATATCGGGGAGCGTGATCGCGGCACCCGGATCCGCTCCGCCCTGGAGTCGGTTCTGCGCGAGGGAAGCACGAAAACGCGGGACCTGGGCGGTACCGCGTCCACGGACGAGTTCTCTGACGCCATCATTCGAGAACTGGAGACCGATGCCGCCGCGGTTTGATTTTCACGCTGACCTCGAGTGCCGGATCTGCGGCAGGGAGAGCAAGCGCTCGGGCCTGGACCGTCATCTATGGTGCCACGCCTGCCGCTCGGCCGTAGACCGACGAGCCAAACGCTGGCGCCACGCGATCGCGGCCGGCATCACGCTGCCTTTCGCGGTGTGGATCGTTCTGGAAGGGACAAACGGTACGCTCCCGCCCTACGCCTGGCTTCTCCCCCTGGCCGCGGCCTACTACCTGGGCATGCGGATCGGTGGCGAGGTTATGAAGGGCGTGCTGCGGGCACGACGCGAGAAACTGGAGCGGACAGCACCTACCCAAGCCCAGTGACTGACACTTAAGCGAGGCTTTGATGAGTTTTTCCGGCGTAGATTTCTACGATGTGGATGGCCTCCTCAGTGAAGAGGAGAGGGCTGTACGGGATATGGTTCGAGAGTGGGTCGATGCAGAGTTCATGCCCGTTATCGGCGAGGCCTACGTCGGCCGCACGTTTCCCCGTCAGCTCATTCCGCAGATGGCGGAGCTCGGACTCCTCGGCGCCAACCTGCCGGAAGAGTACGGATGCGCGGGCCTCAACAACGTCGCGTATGGGTTGATCAATCAGGAGCTCGAACGGGGAGATTCCGGTCTGAGGTCGTTCGCGTCGGTGCAGGGGGCTCTCGTCATGTATCCGATCTACGCCTTCGGATCCGAAGAGCAGAAACAGACATGGCTACCGCAGCTGGCCAGCGGGGAAAAGATCGGCTGCTTCGGCCTTACCGAACCCGACTTCGGGTCCAACCCAGGCGGCATGATCACACGGGCCGTGGAGGATGGCGACGAATGGGTGCTGAACGGCGCCAAGATGTGGATCACGAACGGCTCAATGGCCGATGTGGCCATCATCTGGGCCAAGACGGGTGACCTCGACGACGAAGACTCAATCAAGGGATTTGTAGTCGAAACCGACCGACCCGGTTTTTCGGCCAAGGACCAGAAGGGCAAACTCTCTCTCTTGGCCTCGGATACGAGCGAGCTGGTGCTGCAGGACGTGCGCGTGCCAGTGTCGGCCCTGATGCCCGAGAGCGGCGGGCTCAAGAGCCCGCTGAAGTGCCTAACTCAGGCCCGGTATGGTATCGCCTGGGGCGCGATCGGGGCCGCCATGGCCTGTTTCTGCGAGGCGCAGGACTATGCCAAGACCAGAGTGCAGTTCAGTGGACCTATAGGCGGGACCCAGATCCAGCAGGTCCGGCTGGCCGAAATGCTCACCGAAATCACCAAGGCGCAGCTCCTCGCCCTGCGGCTCGGCCGCATGAAGGACGCCGGAACCATGACCCCGCAGCAGGTTTCAATGGCCAAACGCAACAACGTCGACATGGCCTGCGAGTGCGCCCGCGAGGCGCGCCGGCTGCTGGGCGGCAACGGGATCTTGATCGAATACCAGTCCATGCGGCACATGGCGAACCTGGAGTCTGTGTACACGTATGAGGGCACCCACGACATCCACGCGCTCATCCTGGGCCATGCGATTACGGGGATCCCTGCGTTCGAGTAGCCTGAAGGGCGCCGCATCCGTGGGTGCGGCTCGCCTGATCCCGGCAGTTTGCGCGGTCTTGCTTGCCGCGATCTTCGCGCAGGGCTGCACGGATTCCCGGCCTGCTGCCGACCCGAACAGCCGCCTGCGGGCGATTCTCCTCGAGCAGGCCGCACGCTATCCATCCATGCGCGAGCAGGATGTCTACAAGCTGTTGTATCAGGCCGCGCTTGGTCCGGCCCACGCGGCACTTGACCAGCGACTGGCCCGGCTCTGGATGGACAGGGAGATCGTAATGCTACGGGCCAGGCGAGCCCTCGCGCCCCTGGCCGGTGAACCATTACTTGAAGAGATCGATCCGCTCGGACAGCTCGTGCGCGTGAACCTGAGACCGTTCCTGGCGGCGGGAGGGAGCGCCGCCAGCCTGGCCGACGCCTTCGCCCAGACCGCGACGGAGTTCAGCGAGAGCCCCACAAGGCTAGACGATTATCTGGCGGCAGCGGTTGACGTCATTCGGGAGGGCGTGAACCGGATGGATGCAGAGATTCTTGGTCAGTTTGCCGCCGAGAAGCGAGCTGCGGACTATCCAGCGGTGCATCACTCACCGGAGTACGAGAGCGCTCACATCCCGGCTTACCGCGTCGTCCTGAGGCGGCTGGTGCCGCCCGCACGAGATCCGTAAGACGACCGCAGTCCGGGAAAAACCTCGGTCCACCTGTGCTAGACGACAGATTCAGGGATCTGCGCCTTTCGGCCAGATTCGATCAGCGACTCGGTGAAGTCCTGTCTTTCGGCCACGAGATCCATCCGCTGCTCCAGCGAATCGATGTGGTGACTTAGCTCGCGTACCTCCGTGACCAACTGCTCCGTCAGCTCACGGTCTGGTTGACTCTCGTTTCGAAGCTTGATCCACTCGTCCAGGACGCGGCCGAGTCGCCTGGTGATAGGGATCGCCAGCAGAAACAATCCGATGACAGTAACCATGGCGAATGCGAATATCAGCTCAGCGATAGCTATGGGCATCGTTCCTCCAATTACGATGGTTTTGGATACAATTACGGTACGGAGGAGCCGGCTCCGAGGTTTCTCTGGCTGCGGAGTTTCGCGCCTTCGCCAAGGTTGCTTGCCGGTTTTGGGCGCCTCCTGTAGGATCCGACCGCACCTCACACGCGCCCGTAGCTCAATTGGATAGAGCATCTGACTTCGGATCAGAAGGCTGGGGGTTCGAGTCCCTCCGGGCGTATGCTGTAAGCCGCAGTAATACTGCTAGTTAGCTACATTACCCAGTTCTGCCGGTTTGGCACTCCCCCAACTTCTCCCTG
>JAZGCO010000028.1:0-2846 GCA_036476995.1 Gemmatimonadota bacterium | reverse complement strand
GCGGCGTCGGCAGGGAAGGGGGCGAGGAGGCCCTGCGCTTCTTCACCGAGCCCAAGAACGTGTGTGTGAGCCTGGAGTCGGGCGCGTGAGCGGCGGCCATGAGAGCGTGAGCGAGCCACGGGAGGCGATGAGCACTCGGGCTCCGCACCCCGTCGGCGCATACCCACACGCGCGGCGTGTCGGAAACCTGCTCTTTCTGTCCGGAATCGGGCCGCGGCGCGCTGGTACGAACGAAATCCCCGGTCTGGAGCTCGACCCTGACGGCAACGTAGTGGCTCGCGATATCGAGGCGGAGTGCCGGTCCGTGTTCGACAACGTACGCGCTGTGCTCGAAGACGCAGGTACTTCCTGGGACCACATCGTAGACGTCACCGTCTTCCTCACCCACATGCGGGAAGATTTCGGAACCTACAACCAGGTCTACGAGGAGTATTTTGGCCAGGTACGGCCCTGCCGGACGACTGTCGAAGTCCTGAGCCTTCCCACCCCCATCTCGATCGAACTAAAGGTCATCGCTACGATCGACTGACGGCGTTGTTTGCCGCTTGATTCCACGCTCCACCAGTAGTGAATCCCCGTCTAGGACCCGCTTCAGGGCTGGCGCAGGTATTGCATGGTACTATATACGGTATTATTAATACGGTGGAGTCGGAATGTCGCGGAAAGAGAAGCTGCTGCAGAAAGGGCGCCGAAATCCCGGGTCGCTGCGGTTCTCAGAGCTATGCAAGCTCGCAGAGTGGTCTGGATACAAGCTCCGGGGCGTTAGGGGTAGTCACTATAGCTACCGACAGCCAGGTCGTAGGAACATGAACTTCCAGCCTGACAGGAATGGGTACGCGAAGCCGTATCAGGTGCGACAGCTGCTGAGCGAATTGGATGGTGGGTCGAATTAGAGCGGATGGAGGTCGGAATCATGTCCAACAAATATAGCGTAAACATCATCTGGAGTGACGAGGATGCTGCGTACATTGCCGTCTCTCCCGAGTTCGGTGCCGGAGTATCGGCCTTTGGCGGTACGCTCGCAGAGGCAGCCCGCGAACTGACCACCGCCCTCGAACTCGAGATCGAAATGTCTGACAGTGAAGGGGAACCACTCCCTGAGCCAAGAGTGCTTTCCAGCTACTCGGGCAAGACAGTAGTCCGGCTCGGTTCGGAGCTGCACCGAATGGTCGCCGGCGAAGCCGCCCGAAGTGGTATTTCGCTGAACTCGACGTTGCTTACTCTAATCTCGCTTGGCCTCGGCAGATCCGTGGAGGGCCGGCGGATCGCGGATCCCGCCGAATCCAGGCGCGCAACCGGATAAGTGCCCGCCCCGAATGGTCCACGTTCCACCTCTTGTCTCATATGCCTGGAACGCTATATATTATTCGGTATAATTATGAGAATACCGAATGATAGATAGTATTGATACAAAAATACTGACTATTCTGCAGTCTGAGGCTCGGACATCCAACGCCGAGATCGCGCGGCAGGTGGGTCTCACGGCTTCGGCGACCCTCGAGCGGGTCCGGAAGCTCGAAGACCGCGGCTTCATCAAGGGATACGAAGCGAAGCTCTGCCCGCAGTGCCTCGATTGCACTACGCTCGCCTACGTGTTCGTCCGCGCCGAAGAAAAGACCGGCCTGCAGTACACGGGTGACCGCCTGGCCGAGATCCCCAGCGTTCTCGAGGTGCATCACGTGGCTGGAGAGGACTGTTACCTGGCCAAGGTACGTGTTGAGAGCACAGAGGCCCTGGGGCGTCTTCTACGTGAGGAATTCGGGAGTATCCCGACCGTCGTATCTACCCGCACCACTATCGTGTTGGAGACCATCAAGGAGACCACCAAGCTTCCGATCGGGGACGACGAAACGGACGCCAAACCGGAGCTGGCGTCTGAGCCGGTTCACGCCGAGGTGGACGCATGATGATGGAGCGGCTGACCCGGAACCGTAGCCGGTTTCAGGCCCAGCTGTTGATTGCGTTCGCGGCCGTGTACCTGATATGGGGCTCGACCTATCTCGCGATCCGTTTCGCCATCGAGACGCTTCCCGGATACTCGATGTCGGGGGCGCGATTCCTCCTCGCCGGCGCAGGGCTGTACGCCTGGTCGCGTTGGAAGGGAGCCCCACGGCCGACACGCAGAAACTGGGCACACGCGGCCCTGATCGGTGCCCTCCTGTTCCTGGGCGGAAACGGAAGTGTGGTGTGGGCGGAGCAGAGGGTGCCGTCGGGGCTCGCGGCCCTGCTCATCGCGACCGAGCCTCTGTGGATCGTTCTCCTGTTTTCGTTCTGGCGCGGCGGACACAGACCCAACCGGTTTACGGTGCTCGGCATCGGTCTCGGCTTCGTGGGCGCGGCGATCCTCAGCGCACCGACCACCGCGATCGGTGGCGAGGCGCCGCACCTCATATCGATGATCGTGCTCGTCCTGGCGGCGCTCAGCTGGGCGACCGGATCTCTGTTCGCTCGCGGCGCCGATCTACCGGACAACCCGACCCAGACCGCTGCCATGCAGATGTTTACGG
Organism: Gemmatimonadota bacterium; assembly: GCA_036476995.1. Lineage (GTDB taxonomy): Bacteria > Gemmatimonadota > Gemmatimonadetes > Palauibacterales > Palauibacteraceae > JAZDDE01. The sequence goes on along the minus strand of JAZGCO010000028.1, from coordinate 339 downwards.
GCGCCATCTTCCTGCTGCTCGCGGGAGCCGCGGCGGGCGACTGGGCGGCGTTCGATGTGGCTGCCGTGTCCGGTAAGTCAGCGGCGGCGTTCCTCTACCTGACGATTTTCGGTTCTCTGATCGGGTTCAGCGCCTATTCTTGGCTCATCCGCAACGCGCATCCTTCGAAGGTCTCGACGTACGCTTACGTCAACCCGGTGATCGCCGTGTTCCTAGGCTGGCTGCTGGCCGGTGAGCCGCTTGGTGCCCGGACCCTGATCGCCGCGGCGCTCATCATCGGTTCCGTAATCCTGGTGAGCCGGGCCAAGGAGTCGCCGACCGCCGTCGCCAGCGCGGGCT
>JAZGCO010000027.1:0-17902 GCA_036476995.1 Gemmatimonadota bacterium | reverse complement strand
GACGAGGCGCTCTTGATGCCGGACGAGGCGGCCGTGCCGGACACCGATGCCCCTCTCTCGGTTGATTCAGAGCTGCTGATGGGCGCGGACCAAGAGCTGGCCCAGGCTAGCGCCTCCCCTCTCGAAGACGATGGGGCCGGGGTGCGGGAATTTCTAACTGCGTTGATCAAAGCGGTCCGGGCCACCCAGACGTACGCTGAGGGCAATGCGCTGATCGTTAAGTTCGTGGATGCCGCCGCTGAGCAAATGGCGACACTGTGGGAACGAACCAGCCACGTCACGTTGACCGTGGACGAGGACCGATTCCTGTGGCAGGACCAGACGGTGTACGCGAAGGAGATCGGTCCGACGAACCTGGCGTTCTTGTTCTTCCGGAACGGTATCCGGGTCATCTCGTTCCTGGAGGGCTTTGAGCAGGAGCAGCTGGCCGACTTCGTTGCTATCATCGGCAGTGGCATGCGTGCGTCCGATGAGGATCTCCTGGCCACGCTGTGGCACCGCGATCTCGATGCGTTTCAGATGGAATACGTAGATGTAGCTGAGGACGAGAGCCTTGAGCTTCCACAGCCAGACCGGAGCGCAGGCGAGGGCGAGACGGTAGAGGATCTCGAGGAGATCGAAGAGGTCCTTGCCAGTGGTGAGCTGCCGCCGGGCGAGGAGGAGGCGCTGTCGGGAATCACTCTTACCGATGCGGACCTGGCCTACCTGAATCGTGAGATGGAGGCGGAGTGGCTTCGCCCTCTGACTCGAGACGTGACGCTGGCCCTGCTCGACCAGTTCGAGATGAGAGACGTAGCTCGGCGAAAGCAGGTCATTGATATACTGCGGGAGTTTCTGCCGGTGCAGTTCGCCACCAAGGATTTCGGGAGCGTTGCGCTGACAGTCACTGAACTTCAGTTGCTTGCGAACAAGACAGGCGACGACGAGACACAGGAATTGGTTACGTCGCTTCTGCGAGATGTGAGTGAATCGATGGCGGAGCTGGTCGCCGAACCGGTAAACGGAGACGGATCGACCCCCGCGGCCGACGAAGTGCGAGCGCTGGCAGACGCGCTGCAGCCCGAGGCGATCCCCACTCTCATTCGCGCCGTTCCGTCTGTGGCAAATCAGCGCACCCGGCATCAGCTCATGGAGGCCTTGGATAGGCTCGTTCTCTCGAATCCTGACTCGGTTCAGGAGCTGCTCGCATCACAGGACCCCGTGCTCGTCGTCGAGTCGTCCCGAATCGTCGGCCGGCTCGCTCTCAAGTCTGCCGAGCCGGCCCTGCTGGCCCTACTTGAGCGACACGAGCACCTGACCAGGCAGGCAGCCCTCGAAGCGCTGATCGAGATCGGTTCTGAGGAGTGCCCTCGCCTGCTTAAGACGGCGCTTGAGGACGAGAATCGGGACATCCGCATGACGGCGGTCAAGGCGTTGGCAAAGTTCGATCCGGACGATGCCGCGGCTACCCTCGCTGGCGTCGTGATGGGTACTTCGATTCGCGAGCGTGAGGCAGCCGAGCAGATGAGTTTGTTCAAGGCCTACGCGGAGGCGGCCGGAAGCGAGGCGGTACCGGTTCTTGCAAGACTGCTCAACAAACGTAGCTGGTACGGTGCGCACGGTGTGCCGACCGTACGGGCAGGAGCGGCTCGAGCTCTGGGGCTTCTCCACAGTCCAGCGGCGAAGAAGGCTCTGGACAAGGCGGGCAAGGACAAGGACGACACGGTTCGCAACGCGGTTCGGGTCGCACTGAAGGCACACGCTCATGCGTCCGAGGACAGTGACGGTGATGCACCCGATGCATCCGAGGACGGCGATGGTGATGCACCCGATGGATCCGAGGACGGCGAATGAACCATAACGGGCCGTTGACCGGTAAATCAGAGAATGTAGCCGGAACAGAGTTTCTATCCGCTCTGTATGCGGCTATTAAAGCGCTCCAGATATACCCGGACGAGAATCAGGTAGTGAAAGACGCCATCACCCAGTTGGAGCGTCTGGCCTTCGACTTGATTAAACGCGAGGGCGGATTGGCCGTCTGGCTGGCCGGGAGCTTCATTTTCGTCAATGACCTCCGTGTCCGGGTTGATTTGACCGACTACGCTACACTGGCAGCGCTTCGCGAGCTTTTGCGGGGCCACGGCATCGGCCGGCTTACCGTGTCCTCAGAAGTGACACGCCGCGACTGGCTCGGCTTCCTTGGGCTGGCCGGAGCGCCGTCCACTCCGGGCTCGGGAGCGCTGGGCACGTTCGAGACCCGCCTGGCGGAAATCGGCGTCACTGTGATCAAGGTGGCGGCGCCAGCCCCTCTGTTCAATCCTCAGGGAGAAGACGACGCTATAGAGGCGGCGCGCCGGACCTATGCTATCTCGGTGAAGGCGGCGCGGGACATGATGAGTACAATGTTGACGGGGAAAGCGATCGGCGCTCGGCGCACTGAACGCGCGATTCTCGGGCTCGTGGATCAAGTGCTGCAGGACCCGGCTTCCATTCTGGGCATGGTGACCCTGCGGGACTTCGATGATCACTCATATATCCACTCTGTCAATGTCGCCATTCTGTCGTTGGCCCTGGGCGATCATCTCGGTTTCTCGAGGGAACAGCTTTTCCAGCTCGGCTTCGCCGGACTGTTCCACGACATCGGCAAGATCCTGATCGCACCCGATGTTCTGAACAAGAAGGGATGGCTCAACGAGGAAGAGTGGGACAAGGTGAGCCAGCACCCTGACTTCGGCCTTCTCATGTTGTTCAACGTAGAAGGTTTCCAGGAACCGCCGTACCGGGCCATGCTCGCCGCATATGAGCACCATATGAAGCCGGATCTTTCCGGATACCCCCGCGTCATCCGTCGTCGGCGCCAGGGGTTGTTCGGTCGCATCATCGCGGTAACAGAAGCCTACGACGCGGCGATTTCGCCGTTTAGCAAGCAGTTTGCTCCCAGCTCTCCGGACGAGGTGATCCGGCAGCTTCGGGAGGCCGAGAACAACCAGTTTGATCCGATTGTTGTCAAGGCGTTCGCCAACATGATGGGCCTGTATCCGGTTGGCACCACGGTCATACTGGACACCGGGGAGCTGGCTGTGGTGGTGGCCAAGAATCCGGCGGCGAGGGCACTCAGTCGCCCCCTGGTTCGCCTCGTGGCGGAGGCGGACGGGACCAGGATCGCCAATGGTCCTATCCGGGATCTGACCGAGGCAGACCCGTCTACCGGAAAGGTCAGCCGGACCATCTCGCGTTCGACGGACCCGGCTCGCTATTCCATCAATATCAGCGACTACGTGGCTTGATAAGCGAGGCTGGGCGCCCCGTGCAGCGCACGGCGTTCGAGTTTACCCTCAGAGATGATGATGTGCTGCGTGGCGACGTGTGGACACCGCCGGACTCCGCCCGCCCGGAGGTTGCGATCGTGGTGTGTCACGGGTTCAAGGGCTTCAAGGACTGGGGTTTCTTTCCTTATTTGTGCGGCCAGTTGGCGGATAAGACGGGCTGCACGACCGTGGGCTTCAACTTCACGGGATCGGGAGTGGGCAGCGATCTCATGAACTTCACAGAGCTCGACAAATTTGGACACAACACGTTCTCCCGGGAACTGAGTGACTTGTCCGAGGTGCTTCAGCGGCTTCGCCAGGGTGAATTGGCCGAAGGCGTAGAGGTCGCTAGCCGTTTCGGAGTCTTCGGTCACAGCCGGGGCGGGGCCGCCGCGGTGATCACGGCGTCTGAGAATGAAGACGTGGGTGCGGTCGCTACGTGGGCCGCGATCTCCTCGGTAGAACGCTACGAGAAAAGCTTCGTAGAAGAGCTCGAGGCGAACGGCGTCGTATACATCACGAATGCCCGCACGGGACAGGAAATGCCGCTGTATCCGGATATCCTGGCTGATATCAGGGAGAATCGAGCCCGCCTCGATATACTCGGCGCGGTGGCGACAATGACGTGTCCATATCTAATCGTTCATGGAGATGCGGACATGACCGTTCCGGTGGCCGAGGCCAGGGCGCTGGCGGATGCCGCTGGCCGAAACGGACGGCTCGAAGTAATCGCGGGGGCTGGCCACACGATGGGGAGCGTTCACCCCTTCCTGGAGGCGGGTCCCCACCTGCAGGGCGCGGCGGCGGCGACCGCCGAACACTACCGAAGACATCTTGTAGGCACGGAATGAAAATGAGAGCCCCTTGGCTCGGAGCTATCCTGGCCGCTCTGCTAACGGCTACGGCCGGCTGCCGGCTCGCCTCCACGCCTGATGCTTCTACCGACGGAATGTCTGAGCTGCAGGCAGAGATTCAGAATATGCTGGCGGGGGGAGCGCGGGCCTTTAACGAAGGCCGCCTCGACGCGTTCATGGGTGACTACTATCGGTCTCCGAATACGACTTATATCGGGGGCCGAGGCCTGGTGCATGGGTACGACCAGATCCGCGAGCGGTACGAGTCCTGGTTTGAGCCCGACGCTGAGCGTGATAGTCTTAGCTTCGAGGATCTTGAAGCACGGAGACTAGGCGCCATGTACTCTCTGGTCACGGGTCGCTGGCTCATCCACACTGGAGAAGAAGTCGCGGCGTCGGGACCATTTTCACTGGTTCTCAGGCGAGTAGAAGGTGGGTGGAAGATCATTCACGACCACTCGTCAACCGATACAGATTAGGGTTGGAAGCTATGACTGAAGAGCAAGAACAGCTGTGCGAACGTATCCGGCAGGAACTCCGCACGGTAAAGGATCCGGAACTGGGGCTCAATATTGTTGACCTTGGTCTGGTCTACGATGTGGATGTGGAAGATGATACCGCACGAATCACGATGACGCTGACCAGTCCGGGCTGTCCCGCTGGAGGACAGATCATGGGGGATGCTCAGCTTGCCGCCGAGTCGCTGGACGAGATCAGCCGGGCCGAAATCAATCTGGTGTGGAAGCCTTTCTGGACGGCCGATCGGATCGATCCGATAGTGCGCGCTTCTCTGGGCTTCTAACCCTATGGGACTCGGCCACAGCGTTGTAGCACGGCTGGTAGCGCTGAGAGAGCGGGGCGCGGCACGCGACGATCTGCTCAGGGGAGCGGTCGGCGCCATCTCTGAGCTGGGCGACAAGTACGACTGGGTCGGCATATATGTGCTCGAGGGAGACACCCTCATCCTTCACAACTACCTCGGCGCCGTAACTGACCACGAGCGAATCGCGGTGGGTGTGGGCGTGTGCGGAACCGCCGTCGCGGAAGAGCGAAACATTCTCGTCGACGACGTGCGGTCCCTGGATAACTACCTCGCGTGCAGCGTGGAAACTCGGTCTGAGATCGTCGTGCTCATCCGTGACGAAGCGGGAACAATTTTAGGCCAGCTCGATCTCGACAGCGACACGCCGGGCGCTTTCGGGCCCGCGGATGAGGCTGAGCTTCAGGTCGTAGCGGACTGGTTGGTCCCGCTGTTTCACCCCGAGACGCCGCCTTTCTGAATCCGCTGGACCGCCCATGAGGCGTGCTCGGCAACCACAGGCGATGGATCTTCCACGCAGCGCTGCAACACCCCGAGAGCCGCCGAAAGGCCGGAGTTACCAAGTCCGACGCACAGGTTCCGCAGGAGTCCGGCGCGTCCCGGGCGGATCAGAGCGGTATCCCGGTATCGCCGCGCGAACTCTTCGTCACTCATTTCGATCAGCTGCTCCGCCCACAGAACCATCGACGTGGGAGCGAGCGGCTGGCCGAAAGCGAACGGCGCTGTGTCGGCCGGCTCCGGACCCGTGTTCCAGGGGCACACATCCTGACAGATGTCGCACCCGAACACTCGCTGACCGATCAGAGGGCGCAACCGTTCCGGTATGGAACCTCTCAGCTCGATGGTCAGGTACGAAATGCAGAGACGCGAGTCGAGTTCCCGGGCTCCCCGAATCGCTCCCGTTGGACAGGCTTCGATACAGCGCTCACACGTGCCACAGTGGTCGGGCAGGAACGGATCGTCCGGCTCGATGGCCAGATCGGTAAGCAGCTCTCCCAGTAACAGCCAGGATCCGAGCTTGGGATGAATGAGCATCGTGTTCTTGCCGATCCAGCCCAGCCCTGCACGCTGTGCGTGATCCCGTTCCAGAACGGGGCCGTAGTCCACATAGGTCTTGATGGCCGCCGTCGGGTGGAGCCCAATAATGGCCTCGGAAAGAGTGGACAGCCGCTCCTCGAAAACGGAGTGATAGTCTCGGCCCTGCGCGTACTGGGCCAGGATCGGACGCAGGAAGCCGCTGGCATCTCCTTCAGCCACCACCTCAGGCGCGCCTTTCTCAGCCGCGGACGCGGCCGATTGATCAGACGGCCCGTACCGGAGACTCACCATGATCACGGTGCGGCAGCCCGAAAGCGCAGCGCCGGGCTCCAGTCTCCGCCGCACGGCATCTTCGCGCGCCATGTAAGCCATCTCGCCGTGCCAGCCATGGTCGAGCCACTGCAGATACGCATCGGAATGGGCCGGCGACTCAGCCGGCGCGAAACCTACCTGAGAAAAGCCTAGCCTCAGCCCCTCGCGGCGAATGGCTTCCCGGAGCTCGTTCATGGGTCCTGCCGGGATCCGGCGTCGGGATCAGTCGAAGGAACCGGCACTTGGGCAGCTGTCTGCCAGCTCGCAGCCGGCACAGTCGGGTTTTTGTGCGGTGCAGCGCGCTCGCCCGTGCTGGATGAGCCGCCAGGAAAAAGGCCGCCACTCGTCGCGAGGGAGAATCGCCATCAGATCCTGCTCCACCTTCAATGGGTCGGCGTGTTTCGTCAGACGGAGACGATTAGAGAGCCTCTTTACGTGGGTATCCACGACGACCCCCTCGTACTTCTCGAAGGCATTGCTGAGAACCACGTTGGCCGTTTTGCGGGCCACACCCGGCAGCGCGACAAGAGTGTCCATCGAATCGGGTACCTGACCCTCATGCTGGGCTACGAGTCGCTGAGCCATGCCCCGGATATTCTTGGCCTTGTTGCGGAAGAATCCGGTCGAGTGAATGAGCTGTTCCAGCTCGTCCGGGTCGCTCTCCGCATAGTCGGCCGCCTCCGGATATCTCAGGAACAAAGCGGGCGTCACTCGATTCACTCGCTCATCTGTGCACTGCGCGGAAAGGATCGTCGCGACGAGGAGCTCGAGCGGATTCGAGTACGTCAGGGAAATCTCGAGACCGGGATACAATTTGGCGAGCGTGGGCCCGATGGTTGCGGCCCTATCCCGCGCTCCGGTGGGACGCCTGGTCGCCGCGCGGCCGGCTGCGCCGGGTGTCTGCTTAGCCACGGCCGCGGTGGTGTGCGGTGAACCAGCCATCCAGATCGCGGAGCGTCACGACGCGGGGAGCCGCGCCTTCGAACTCCACGACGTGCACGCGATCCACGCCGCCCTCATGCATGACCAGCAGTGCCTCCTCCAACGTGTCAGCCGGCACCAGCACTGGGGCCGACGCGAGTCCGGGAAGAGGCTCTTCCGGCGCTCCCGGATGGTCTACGGATGGCACGTCCGCAAGTGAAGCGGAGGACAGCAGCTGCCGAAGCCCATACTGACGTGTAGCACTGCGGGCCGCGCTGTACAGGAACCAGCCGATCATAGCCGACCAGCCGCCTGCGAAGAGCAGTCCCCGTACTACCAGGAATCCACCGTATGCCAGGAGAGCGAGCCCGAAGGCCTTGCCCAGCGTGGCCGACCATTGGGTCGCTTGATGTGGGTTTCCGCTGAGCTTCCACAGCAACGACCGCAGGAGTCTGCCGCCATCCAGAGGGAAGGCAGGCACCATATTGAAGATAGCCAGCACCAGGTTCATCACAGCCAGAAATCGGGCCACCACCGAGAGTGAAGTGGGTAATCCCAGGCTCTCCGAGACTGCCAGCACACCGAAGAAAAGGCCTGCAAGGGCGAGGCTGGCCAGGGGTCCGACGACCGTGATCAGAAATTCGTCGATCGGCCGGCGGGGCTCCGATCTCAGCTCGGCGAGCCCGCCGAAGATGAACAGAGTAATCCGGGTCACGGGGATCCCGCGCGCCTGCGCCATTCCCGCGTGGGCGAATTCGTGCAGCAGCACAGAGACGAAGAAGAGTACCGCGGCCGCTGTCCCCATCAGGGTGTATGTTATTTGGCTCAAGCCGGGCAGCTGGGCCGGAAACTCCCGCTCCGTGAACGTCCATAGGACCAGCAGGAACACGAAGAACCACGAATAGTCGATTCGTACGGGAAAGCCCAGCCAGCGGCCTACACTGAAGCCGCCCGACTCTATCCGGCTCGTCAGGGTACCAGTCCCGAATCGTCGGTGGCCTGATCACCGTATCGCTGCTGGAGCCAACGGTTCAGGGTCAGGAACACGGCTATGGCTATTCCCCACTGTACGAGGACGGATCCCACGTTGAAGCTCGAGAACGGAGTGAACGTGGCGCCCAGGTCATCCAGATCCACGGCCTGATACAGCCACCACACCATCAGCACGACTGCCTGCACTGCCACAAGACGCATCATCCAGTTCCACCAGCGACCTATCGTGAGGTCGTTCCCTTCCTGGTTTATCCACTCACGGCGCACGCGATCGACTCCCGCCCTCAGGACGGCGAAAGCGAAGAAGAAGCCGGACAGCATCAGGCCGACCCCCCACACCCAGTCCTGATTTCGGAAAAATTCGATCGACAGTGCCGAAGGCACACCGAGCAGAAATCCGAAGGCTCCGACGATCTTGAGCGCCCGGGTCCGTGGCATTCCGGCGTCGATGAGAACGCGGGCGGCCAGTTCAATCATGGCGATCAGGCTGCTCCACGCCGCAAACACCAGAGCGAGGAAGAAGATCACCATGAAGACGCTGCCACCAGGCATTCGTCCGAACAGCTGCGGGACCCAGATGAAAGTCAGACCCTCGTTACCGGCGCCAACGATCGTCGTGGCGGCCTCCGGCATCAGAGCGAACACCGTGCACAGGACCATGATCCCCGCGAGCAGCGACACGGAGTTATTGCCGAAACCGAGGATAAAGGCGTTGAGCGTAGTGTCTTCACGGGAGCGCAGGTAGGTAGCGTATACAAGCACCAACCCCCACCCGGCGCCGGTGTCCCAGGCGTTCTGGGTCAGAGCCTCGAGCCACACACTGGCGGAGGTCAGGTCCGACCAGTGTGGCGTGAACAAGAAGGCCAGGCCGTCCGAGGCGCCAGGCAGCGTGACCGCTCGGATAGCCAGCACGATAATCATCACGAGCAGGCTGGGGATCAACACTCGGGCGGCACGCTCGATTCCCCATACACCCTTCGCGACTACGGCCAGGCCCAGACCGAGGGCCACGGCGTGAGTTGCCACCGCCCAGCCCGATTCAACGTAGGTCTCCCAGAAGGCGCCCGCCGCCTGCGGGCTCGCGGTCGGAACCGAGCCTGTGATGGAGCCTATCAGGTACCGTATCGTCCAGCCCATTACCACGGAGTAGTAGAACATGATAGAGGTCGCCGTGAACGCGATCCATGCCCCCATCCAGGCGTATTTTCGGCCCACCAGACGCGTGAAGGCTCCGATCGGTCCCACGCGCGATTGCCGTCCCATGGAAAACTCGACGAGGATCAGAGGGACCGACCATAGGAGCAGAAACACGAACCAGGCGATGAGAAAGGATCCGCCCCCATTGGAGGCCGCTACGCGCGGAAATCGCCAGATGTTACCGGTGCCGACGGCCATGCCCAGCATCGCTACCATGGCCCCCCAGCGGGACGAGAATCTCTGTCCTTCCGTCACTGCTGCACCTCCCTTTCGGCGAGCCACTCCAGGACGATCCGGTTGAACTCATCCGACATCGAGACGTGCGATATGTGGCCTGTTTCCGGGATCTCGATGTAACGCGAGCGGGGTATGAGACCCGCGATTTCCTTCGCCCAGGCCGGCGGCACGTAGGTGTCCGCCGGCCCCTTGAGAATAAGAGTCGGCGCCGCAATGTCAGGCAAATCCGGGCGCAGATCTGTTGCGCGGAGAAGATCAACCCGACCTGAAGATACGGCCGGAATGATAGCCCTCCCACCGGTCCACAGAGCGTACTCGATGGTACGGCGCCACCCTGCCGAGTTGTCGTATAGCCAGACGCCCAGTCGGCACCACAATCTGCCGAAAGCCCGTGCCACGGCCGTCGGAAAGTACCGCGTCGTGAACATGGCTACCGCTCCAAGACTGGCTCGGTTCAAACCGACGTGATCGTAGCTCACAGTCGCCAGCGTGTTCGCCAGGATCAGAGCTTCGGCTCGCGCGGGGTACATCGTGGCGAAACGCATCGCGATGGCTCCACCCAGGCTCTGCCCCAGGACGATCGGCCGTTCGATCCCGAGCATATCGAGCAGCTCGTGACTGTCTTCCGCCAGCCGGTCGAACGTATCTGAGCCCGAGAACGTGCGGCGCAGGTCCGCACAGATCACCCGGTATTGGCGCGACAGCTCTACCACTTGGAACCGGAAGGTCTCCTTGATTCCATCCGCGCCGGGAATCAGCAGTAGGGGCGGACCCGAGCCGATTTCCACGTAGTCGATGCATACCCCATCCGAGAACGTGAACGACTTCGTCTCGAGAGGCTCACCGCCGGGGCCCAGCAAGGGAGCGGGGACGAGGCGGCGGTTACGCCTCACCATGATGGTGCCATGCACAGCCGCAGCGAGACATGCGACGACTATCCAGGCGATCGGGCTCACGGTTTACTCCGCCAGCAACATGTCGGAGTCGCGCAGCGGGCGAGTGGCCCGCAGAAGTGTGGGCACATCAGCGGGATCGTTGACCCGCGCGACCGAGGTGGCTCCGGCGGATGCCAGACCCTCACCCACACCCCGAAACGCAAACCAGCCATCCTGTGAATACGGTTCGGCCAGGGTCAGAAGCAGGCGTGCGAACGGCGCCTGGGGCACCACGACCCAGGTGCCGGCCGGTACCTCGCGCTCCTCCCAGCTAATCAGGTCGTCCGCGGATCGAGCGGGGGCCGGTTGGCCGCTGCCTGGCCCGGCGGAGACAGCAATCTCTTCGTGGCTGAGGCGTGGGAGAGCCGGGTATTCACCGGTGAGGACCCGGACCGGCGTCACGAGTCGCCGAACCGGGATACCGTGACGAGTGAGCAGCTCCACCAGGCCCCGCTCGTGCGGCGCGATCAGATACGCCGCGGGCGGGCTAATTTCGAGGACCGCCTGCACCAGTGGGCGCCACCGCTGGACCGTCTCCGTACTGAAAGATCCGAATCTGTTCCGGACGCGCCAGGTCAGGGTTGGTCGGTTCTGGTCAACTGCGTTTCGGGCTTCAAGGACTGTCGTGAACGGCATCCGGGCCCGGGCCGCCTCAACCCGTGCCACAAGCTCTTTCTTGTGGGCAGCCAGGGCGCGCAGCAACGATACGACGGTCGATAGGAGACGATCCGTCCGGCTCCCCAGCCCCTCAATTTCACGAGTCGAAGACGTCTCCACCAGAAAACTCACGGCCCCGGAGAGGCCGAACACGTTCCGTGCGTTGTTGGCCGCGATTGGAGCGTAGGTCAGATACTCGCCCGATTCTGGCGGTTCCGGGTAGCTCGAAACATATTCGTGAAACGTAACGTTGGCGTCGGCCAGGTCGCGCACCACGTGGGGCAGCACATAGAAGCGGGCGAACTCGACGAGGCGTGGCTCGACGTTCGGGTGGGTCGGCACCCCGATCTGGACGTCGTAGCCCACGGGCCCGAGCTCGTGGAGGTCGAGAACCGCGTGGGGCCGGTACTGAACGAACACTTCATGTAGAGCCCGCGTGGCGCCGGCCGTCAGGCGCATGTGATCCCGGTTGAGGTCCGCAGAACCAGGATCATAGCGTGTTTGCTGTCTTCCGCCCCACGGGTTGATGGCCGGCATGACGAGCAGATCCATGTCGGCGAGAACGTCGCCGAGGGCGCCGAACGCAGCGTCCCGAACGAGCCGTAGGGCCGCTTCCTTCCCGGCTTGTTCGTCCCCGTGCTGGAGTCCGATCACGAGCACGGTCGCCCGATTGGCCGCCGGGCGCCGGCCCGAGAGTCTCGCCAGGACGATCGGAAGGTCCCCCTGCCACGCCACCGTATCTACGCTCAACTGGCCGCCCGCCGATCCCAGGCCGGCCAGGAATCCGCCGATCTCGCTCTCCGGTGTGAAGGCCAGATAGTCGTCTGCCTCGGCGGGCGTGTCCGGCGCCGCGGGTTCGGGCGACTGCTGGGCTACACCTGCATCAAACGCGGCGAGCATGGCTGCCTTGGCCGGAGTCACGGCCATAGCCAGGCCCCACAGGGCGGCCCCGAGCGCCGAACGCGCGTGCAGCCTGGGGCTACGCAAGGCGCTCGTTGGTGAGAGTCAGCAGAGCACCGGCACTCAGGCGGTCGTCACCCAGCTGGACAGCCAGCTCGCCAGCATCTTGGCCGTCATAGTCCTGCAGCCACTGACTCAGGAAGGCTCCAGCCCGCGGGTTGCGATACCAGTCCTCGTCGTGCCGATCCCGCAGTTCGCGGCTCAACTGAGCAGCGAGCATGCGGCCTCGGAGCCAGAAAGCGACCTGGATTCCCGGGCTCATACACTCCAGGTATTCGCGCGGATCTGGAATGAAGCCGGTGGCAGTCTGAATGAGTTTAATCCAGAGCTCGCCGGGACCCTCAGGGTGTCCTTCGTCGGCCTCTGCCAGAGCGAATTCCAGCCGCGCCGCGTGCCAGCGCACCTCGTGTAGATCCAGGAAAGCGGCGAGGCGAAGGTATCTCTGGCGCCTCTCGCCCGTCAGTCCCCACACCCGGCCCACCCAGCTCGCGGTGCTGCCCAGGTCCGCCCACAGATGAGTGTGGGCTTCCACCACGGAGGGATCACCGAGGGCACGAAGGGCGAACGGACAGCGGGGGTCGAGCCAGGCGTAGTGGATCGCCCGCCCGATCGCCCGGAGAAGCTGCCGGGCGGCGGGCACGTGCTCGATCGGGGTCACGAGAAGCGCCACCTCGTCTGGCACGCGTATAGGCGCACAGAACGGCCGCATCCAGGGTGCTGGTGACCATTCCGAATGGACCGTCACCCGGTTCTCGGCCTCGAGAGAGAGGCCGATGTCTGAGAGATCCGTGGCCAGCGCCTGCAGCGTATCAGCCGCCGCCACATCGGAGTCAAGCCACGGAACCCGCGCCAGCCGGGCTTCGTCGTGTGTGGCCGGTCGCTCGGGGCGGCCATCCGGCATGCCCGACAGTTGCTCCCCGAGATGCTCTCGGTACAGATCGTCCGTGTCATGCAGGAACCGGCGGGCTTCCCGGCGAAGGCCGTCCAGGCTCACGCCCTGGGTACGTTCCGCCGCCTCGGGACCCGCGCCGTACCCAAGATCCTCGATGGAGGATCGCCAGGCTGAATATCGATCGGTGAAGAGAGATGAGACATCAGCCACCGCGTCCAATCGTGACGCCTCGATGGCTGCGCGCTGGCTCCTGTCGGCCATCCCGGCAATGAGATCCGGTAGCTCCCGAACCGGGACGCCGCCGCCCGCAATGGTTACCGACGCCGTAGCGGACCAGGCGGCATACTCATCATCGAACCTGGCGGAAGCCCGGCCGGAGTTGTGGCGTGCCACCCAGCCGCGCAGAGCCTCCAGGCGGCGGCGTTCCTTTCCGCTTGGCTCGGCTGCCAGCTCTGTTTGTATCGCAGGTAGGATATCCGCCGGAGTGAGCGCAGCCTGACTCTCATAGAGCGGGCCTAGCTCGGGCCAGCTCTTGCGGCCGGAGGCGGCGGCGAACAGCTCGGCTTCGCGCTGACTCTCGAACGATTCGGCGAGAGCCTCCACCTCGTCCACGCTCAGGACCACTTTGCTAGGCAGTGGAGATTCGCTTGGCCAGGTATTCGGTGAGTTGATCGGCTGCGATCCGGTCCTGCTCCAGCGTGTCACGGTCACGTACTGTGACGCTGTGATCCTCGAGCGAATCGTGATCCACGGTCACACAGAACGGCGTTCCCGCCTCGTCCTGGCGCCGGTACCGCTTTCCGATCGAACCTGTCTGATCGTAGAACACCGGGAACCGTCCCTGGAGATCCGCGTGGATCTGGCGGGCCATCTCCGGCATTCCCTCCTTCTTCATCAAGGGGAAGATAGCGGCCTTGATGGGCGCGAGAGATGGACTCAGCCGCAGCACGACTCGTTCCTCATCGTTCACGGCTTCTTCCGCGTATGCGTCGGTCAGGAGCACCAACACAGTGCGATCCAGACCCGCCGCCGTCTCGATCACATATGGAAGGAATCTCTTGCTCGATGCGGCCTCCACATACTCCAGCTTCTTGCCCGATTTCTCCTGGTGGGCCCGCAGATCGAAGTCGGTTCGGTTGTGGATTCCCTCGAATTCGTTCCAGCCGAACGGGAAATGGTACTCGATGTCGATGGCCTTCTTGGCGTAGTGCGCTAGCTCGTCGGGGCTGTGCTCGTGGAACCTCAGCCGTTCCGGGCGGATCCCGAGCGACTGGACCCATGCCATGCGCCGTTCAAGCCAGGTGTCGAACCATTCGTCGTCCGTGCCGGGTTCGACGAAGAATTGCATCTCCATCTGCTCGAATTCCCGGGTCCTGAAGATGAAATTGCCGGGCGTGATTTCGTTTCGGAACGCCTTCCCGATCTGAGCTATGCCGAACGGAACCTTCTGCCGCGCGCTGTCCTGTACGTTTCGGAAGTTCACGTAGCTTCCCTGCGCCGTCTCCGGCCTCAGGTAGGCGACCGAGCCCTCGTTCTCGACCGGGCCCATGAAGGTCCGGAACATCAGGTTGAATTGGCGCGGCTCCATGAGCTGGCCGGTGACGCCGCAGGCCGTACACCGGTCCCTTTCCAGTTCATCGGCCCGGAATCGGCGGTGACAATTACGGCACTCGACGAGCGGATCCGTGAAGCCCTCTACATGGCCGCTGGCCTCCCAGACAGCCGGATGCATGATGATTCCGGCCTCGAGGCCCTCGATATCTTCTCGGCGGTGAACCATTTCCGTCCACCAGGCCTGGCGAACGTTGCGCTTCAGCTCCACGCCGAGGGGGCCGTAGTCGTAGACCGCGCCGACGCCGCCATAGATCTCCGACGACTGGAAGACAAAGCCCCTTCGTTTGCACAAGGACACCAGGCGGTTCATCAGATCTTCCGGATGCGCTTCAGTTTCGGCTGATGCCGCTGCCGATGTGGACGTGTCAGACGTGTCAGTAGCCATCTATCTCCCGCGGCGGTTCCGCCAGAACGGTCTGGTGTCGTGAAAAGTCCCGAAGAATAGGTGTTTCCCCGGTGTGCGCCAAGAAATACGGCCTGCTACCGACCGGAGTCAGCGATCGAGGCAGGCCTTCCTGACCAGTCTCGTGATGTCTGCCAGAGTGAGCGTCTGGCCGCCTCCACCAACCACCTCGACATCCTCAGGCAAGCCTCCGGCCACGCGTCCGGTCACCAGAATCGCTCGGCACCCGTACCGCCGGGCCTCGGCAAGGACTTCGGCCGGTCCCTTGCCGAGCATACTGCCCTCATCCCAGGAACCTTCGCCGGTGATCACCAGATCTGCTCCACGGGCTTCGCCGAAGAACCCGATTCGGTCCAGCACCCAGTGGGCGCCTGGAACGAGGCTCGCGCCCGCGAATGAGGCGAGGCCCGCTCCAAGGCCGCCAGCCGCTCCAGCTCCCGGAAGGCCGGCCACCTCACGGCCCAGATCTCGTGCCGCGCACTCGGCCAGTCGCTCCATGCCTGTTTCGAGTAGTTCGACCTGCTCGTCCGTGGCGCCCTTTTGCGGGCCGAACCGGCGGGCCGCCCCGTCGGGACCGAGCAGGGGGCTGGTTACATCGGCCAGCGCCAGAACGCTCGCGGCGAGATCGGTGGGTGGCGTGGCAGCAGGAGGCGGCTCGATGCGTGCCAGGGTGGCCAGGGCGCAGCCCCCATCCTCGAGGCCAATGCCCTGTGCGTCGAGAAAGGAGAACCCGAGTGCCCGTGCCATGCCCGCGCCCCCGTCCACCGTCCCCGAGCCACCCAGGCCGATGATGATCGAAGTCGCGCCCGTATTGGCCGCGTGCGTCATGAGTTCCCCGACGCCGCGGGAGTGCGTCAGGCAGGGGTTCCGGTCGCCCGGCGCCACAAGATGCAGGCCACAGGCTTCGGCCGACGCGATCACGGCGGTCGCTGAATCCAGCCACAGAATCCGCGCCTCCACGCGCACCCCCACCGGACCGGTGACTTCCACGCGCTCGGCACGCCCCCCGAGGACACGGTCGAGCGCGGCGAGCAGCTCGGGCCCGCCGTCCGAGATCGGCATGCAGACGATGTCCGCGTCGGGGAGGGCCTGCCGGACGCCGAACTCGATCGCGTCCGCCACTTCGAGCCCGGTGAAGCTCTCCCGAAACGCGGCCGGGCTGATCACGACTCGGATCACGGCCTCCTTCGCTCAGCGTGGACACTTGTGCGGACGAAAAGCTACTGTGTGAGACATGTTCGGGCACGGCAGTTCCATCCGCATCATTGGCCATCGGGGCGCGGCGGGCGTGGCACCCGAGAACACCCTTGTCTCGTTCGAGCGGGGGGTGCTGGGTGGCGCGCAGGCGATTGAGATGGATGTTCACCGGGCGTCGTCGGGAGAGCTGGTCGTATTCCACGACCCGACCGTGGATCGCACGACCGATGGCAGCGGGCCGGTGGAAGCCCTGTCGCTGGCTGAGATCCGGCAACTCGATGCGGGCTATCGTTTCACGCTGGACCGCGGGCTGTCGTTTCCGTTTCGGGAGAGCGGGGTCCGTGTTCCGACGCTCGACCAGGCCGTGGAGGCCTGCGGTGAGCTGCCGTTGATTGTAGAGGTCAAGAGCGCTGCCGCAGGCCGGGCGCTGGGCGAGTGGCTGCGTGGACACCCGGCCAGATCGCGCATCCTTGTGGGCGGAGAGTCGGCGCGTGACTCAGCGCCGGCAGTCGAGGCGGCGGAATACAACTGCGCCAGCGCCGCCGATCTGCGGCCGGCCGTGCTCCTCTCGAAGATCGGCCTGCGACGTGGTTTGCCGGCCCGGGTGACCGCCGCCATGGTCCCGGTCCGGAGCCACGGCCTGCGCGTCGTCACCCGCGGTTTCATGCGGCGAACACAGCGGGCCGGCCAGGGCGTGTTCGTCTGGACCGTGAACCAGCCGCAGGAGATGCGCAGGCTTTTCGACATGGGCGTCGACGGCCTGATCAGTGACTTCCCTGCCATACTCAGGCGCGTCGTGAACGAGCGACTGGCCCTGGGGTCCATGTGAACTCCGTACAGCGCAGCAGGCCGCGCACAATCCTGCACGTGGACATGGACGCTTTCTACGCGGCCGTCGAGGAACGCGAGAATCCGGACCTGCGAGGAAAGCCGATCGTGATCGGCTCAGACCCCAGGGGCGGGCGTGGCCGCGGCGTAGTCGCCACGGCCAACTACGAGGCCCGCCGTTACGGCGTCGGCTCGGCCATGCCGATTGGCCAGGCGTACCGTGCCTGCCCGCAGGCTGTTTTCATCCGGCCGCGCATGTCGCTATACGCCGAGGTGTCGGCGCGCGTATTCGAGATTCTCGGGCAGGTTACGGATCTCGTGGAGCCACTTAGCGTCGACGAGGCATTTCTGGACGTCACCGCCAGCAGGCGTCTTATCGGAGACGGACCAGTGGTGGCGCGGTATATCAAGGATGAGATCCGGCGGCAGGAGTCGCTTACAGCGTCCGTCGGCTGCGCCGCGTCCAAGTTCGTAGCAAAGGTCGCCAGCGACCTGGACAAGCCAGACGGGCTCGTGGTCGTGGAGCCGGGACGCGAGGCGGACTTTCTGGCTCCCCTCGGGATCGAACGTCTCTGGGGAGCGGGCCCTAAAGCCCAGCAGCGGTTGAGGAGTCTCGGATGCGCCACGATCGGCGATGTCGCCGCGTGCTCCCAGGCGCGCCTTCAGAAAGCGCTCGGAGAGGCGCTTGGGGATCGATTCTGCCGGCTCAGCCGAGGACTGGACGCGAGGCCAGTGGACGCGGGACGGGGCAGGAAGT
>JAZGCO010000026.1:0-17311 GCA_036476995.1 Gemmatimonadota bacterium | reverse complement strand
CGCCAGCTACTAGGGCTTGCCCACCCATCTGTTCGTGGCGTTGAGGCAGGCGTAGACGGCTGCTTCTTCGGGCGAATCGCTCACGCGGCTGACCCCGCTCAGATAGGCTCGATCACGGCCGCTCGCGGCTCGGATGGATACGACGACAACCCTCTCGGAGTTCGACTCGAAGTGGCTCACGGCGTGAAGCGCGAGGGTGGTCTCGTCACTTAGGGACTTCTCGATGGCTTCGAGCGCTGCCGTGGCAGTCACTTCCAGGCGGCTTCGCTCAAAGTCGGGCCCCGACGCGTCACCGGAGTGCCTCTCACCGCCCAGAAATAGGGTGACACGCGAGGTGACGCGCTGGCCGGCTCGCCGCTCGATGCGAATATCGGTGAGCTGGATCCGGTTGTTGGCGAGAGAGAGTGCCGCCTCAGGGCTGATGCCTGCCGCCGCCATCTCAGCCGCGTTCGCGTCCACTGGTTGCGCCGCGGGAATTCGCGGCAGATCGGATCCCTTGATCCGCGCGACGGAAATTTTGCGGTGATCAATCTGGAGGCCGAACTCGGCCAGGAGGGCCGACTCGACGTTCCGGACGACCTGCTTGGGCCCGAGGTCGGAAGAGCTCAGGACGTGAATCTCGTCGATTCCGCCCTGGCCGTCGGCCACGAGCTTGATAGAATCGACACCCTCCAGCTCCACCAGGAGCTTCTCTATGCGGAGGAGTCCCCAGGGATCGATCCCCGGGACCTCGCGCTGTCCTTCGCCGCCTTCAGTCGTCATCGAACGAGTTTTCCTTCCACTGCCGGATGAACGGTGTTGCCGCCGTGTGCTTTCGCCACGTAGAGAGACGCATCAGCTTCCGACATGAGAGTGTCGCTCGTTACGGAAGAGCGCTCGCTCCCCGCATGATACGCCAGGCCTATGCTGAGCGTAACCCCGACTTTCCCCATGTGAGTGCTGATTTCTAGGGCTTCCACGCCTGCTCGCATTTGTTCGGCGACTCGGCCGACACCGTCCCTGTCCGGGTTTACCAGAATGACTACGAATTCGTCGCCACCGTACCGGCAGACCACGTCGGACGTGCGAATCGCGTCGATAAGGATTTCAGCGACTCCCTGGAGGATCTGGTTCCCGGCGGCGTGACCGTGCTGGTCGTTCACCGGCTTGAAGTCATCCAGATCCAGAAACAGCACCGCCAGCGATGTTCCCGCCCGGTTGGCACGCGCCACTTCCTCTTCGAGCCTGCTTTCCAGCACCCGGTAGCTGTAAACGCCCGTCAGCGCATCGTACAGTGCGTCGTCGGAGGCCCGCTGATACTGGGTTGACAGATAGATCGTACACAGGGACATCGAGGCCCGCCCTCGCACGACGGCCCGGGCGAACTGGTCACAGGTAGCCCGTCCGCAGGCGCCGCAATTCCACGGATTGCCCTCCGGAGTCGTCCCGATCTGGTCGAGGACTCGCTGAACGGCCGCGTCGTCTAGCCGGCCCGCATCCTCGCTCAGCGGTTCGAAGAACGCTCGCAGGTCCACCTGCGTCGCTTCCAGCACTGGTGCGGCTGCTCGACCCGGCTCTGCGAGCTCGGCTATGCTCTTGCGCCAAAACAGATCCTCCGGCGGACCGAGCGCCGGGTGAGCCAGGTTTCCCTCGAAGGGCAGGGCATCGACGAAGCCGAACGAGGATTCGTCTTCAATGAAAGCCCGTGCCACGGCCCTGAGGGCGTCAAAACCGCGCTGCTTGCTGAACCACTTGGATGATGCCGATTCCTGTTCCAGCATCGCCCGCGGCAGTCCACCGGCCAGCGACAGATGCCGCCTTCGCTCCGGGGGAACGCGTCCCAGCGTAAATGCCTGATCGCCAGGCGCCGCGCCGCGCTCGACAAGCAGCGTCTCGAGCTCCTCGAACGAGAGACAACAGCCGATCTCACTGGCCGTACCCTTCGACGCGGGGGCGCCGAGGCCTGCATAGACCAGCGTCCCCGTCTCTCCGTGAACCTGCCGGAGATAGCGGGCGAGAGCTTCCGCAGGCGTCACGACTGGGGCCAGGAAGGGTAGAAGCTCCGGAAGCTGCGCCCGGCAGTAGTCGACTACGACCGGGCTGGTCGAGCGCACCATCCCGCGACGTTTTCGCTCATGCCAGATTCGCAGATACTCTCGCGCTACCAGTTCGTCACCCAGCGACTCGACATACACATCGTGAAAGCCGGCCGCGTAGCAGGCGTTCATGAGCTGTTCGGGGGTGGCCGGGAAAAAGAAGACAAAAGCCTCGGAGGGGAGGATCAGGACGGCCAAGCCCGCCTCGATGGCCGCTCGGCACTCCGCAATCTGACCGGTGACATCGATCGCGGCGTGGAAACAGCTGGGAACGCACAGGCCGCACTCGATGCACGCGTCCCCGACGATGCGAACCTCATCGTCGGTGACGGCGATCGCGTCTACGGGACAAACCCGTACGCACGCCATGCACCTGGTGCACTTGTCGTTGATCGAGAACTCTAGGCCCATACTCTCGCTGTCTCCCCGGGTTGGGCGCTCCGCGCGAGGGCGCCCATAGTCAGGGCAAGTGAACAAGAAGCATACCCTGCTTCAGTCCGGTTGGCTTCCCCCGCCGGGTATATGTCCGCAGTCAGCGTAAGATGGCCATAACATACATGGCCACACCGACTTACGGATTCGATTCAGTCTCTCATGCTGCACCGGTCGGTAGAGCGTAACGCCCAAACTACAAAGGGTCGATGTGGCGCCGCTGCCACACCCCGCGCCAGACGGCTGAGAACCGCTTCAACCGGTTGCAGCTAGCAGCGTGGCCATCCTAGGTTGTCCCGATGGCCAAGGGATCAGGACTGCTCAAGAAGCTCATCTTCAGGCTCGACGGCGCTGCCGACAGCAAGCGCGTCACGTTCACAAGTGAGCGCGGCAACCGCTGGCAGGCGGAATTGTCGCTCCACTCGGGTACCGATCCGCAGTCGCCCCAACTGCTCGTCATGTTCCGACGCCTATCCAGCCCCGGGACGCCCCAGCGCTATACGCTGACCCCTCCGGGGATATCGAAAGTGCCCGACGAGGCGGCCGAGCAGCTCAGCGAAGCGGACCTGCGAGAACTCCTCGCTACCTCTGTACGGGTGTAGCACTAATGGCCCGAACCATCATGGACAGCAACTTGATGAACTGGGAGATCTACGTGTCCGGCGGCCAGCCCGACTCGCCTCAGGCCGCCCGACTGTTCTTCCTGTGCCTGGACTCCCCCATGAGCCGGGCGAGGTTCGTGGAACACGAAAGCAGGGACGTCGCCGTAGCCGAGCGGGAACTCATCTCCATGACGGATGATGAGCTGCGGGACCTTCTGGCCAAGAGCACTGAGAGCGACTGAGATGAGAATGCAGGAAGGCAGGGAAGGGTCGGTCGAAGTGATCACGGGCGTCATGTTCAGTGGAAAATCCGAAGAGCTTCTCCGGCGGGTTCGCCGGGCGCTGATCGCGCGCAAGAACGTGCAGGTATTCAAGTCACACCTGGACGATCGCTACAGCGGGATCCAGAGCATCAGCTCCCATGACGGCCGGCGCGTGGAGGCGGTGCCCGTTTCGGCGTCCATCGAGGTGGCCGAACGGTTCGAGCCCGGGACGCAGGTGCTGGCTGTGGACGAGGTTCAGTTCCTCGATCCCGGCATCGTCGGGGTGGTGACGGCGTTGGCCGACAAAGGCTGCCGGGTCATCGTCTCAGGCACCGATATGGATTTCCGGGGAAAGCCGTTCGGGCCGATCGGAGATCTCCTCGCCGTGGCCGAGCGAATCGACAAACTCTACGCCATCTGCGTGATCTGCGGCGATCTCGCGACCCGCAATCAGCGGCTGATAGATGGAAAGCCCGCGCCCGCCGAGGGTCCCACGATCCAGGTCGGCGGGTCTGAGACCTATGAAGCTCGCTGCCGCCGGCATCACGTTGTGCCGTCCGGTCTCGACGATCAGATGCCGCTTCTGGACGTATCGGGTCACAAATCCGCAGACGAGGAAACCGTCGTCGCGGTGAGAGAGTCTGTCCGAATAGTAGAGGCGGTCGAGACCGAGGCTACAGCTGAAAGGCGTGCAGCGCCGTCGCCTTGATCTGAACGTACAACGTAGATCCAGCGGTCAGCTCCAGCTCATCGGCTGCGGCCCGGGTTACCACGGCAACCATCTCCGCGGGGCCCTCGAGTCTCAGGCGAAGCAAGCCGAGTATCGGCCGGATCTCAGCCAGGGTCATCTGAAGCCGGTTTCTCGCACTCCCCTGAAGCTGTGGCGCGGTGGAGACGAACACGTCCTCCGGTCTGTAGGCGATCTTCACTTTCGATCCGACCTCAGCAAACCCCGCCACGCTGAGCTCGGCTCCTCCGATATCCACCACTACCAGCCGGCCTTCCTGTCTCTGAACCGTGCCCGTGAGCGCCATTTCGGCGCCTGTCGTCTCCGCGACGAACGCGTCGGAAGGGTTTTCGTATAACTCCGTGGGGGTTCCGGCCTGAATGTGACGGCCGTCTTTCAGAACGACGACCCGGTCGGCGAGCCGGAAAGCGTCCGAGTGGTTGTGGGTCGTGAGGACCGTAGCCCGCCCTCGGTTTCGGGCCACTCGCTCGAGGTCCTCGAGAAGGGACCGCCGCACCCCCGTATCGAGGTTGGCGGTCGGCTCATCCAGGAAGAGCACGTCAGGCTCCAGGGCCAGTGCGCGCGCGATGGCCACGCGCTGGGATTCTCCACCCGACAGGGTGCCGACCTCGGCATCCATCAGGGAATCGATACCCATCTGAGAGGCGATCCCGTCCAACGCCTCCGCGGAGTGGCCGGACCTCCGCCGGCCTCCCAGGCGCAGGCCCATTTCGAGGTTCTGACGCACCGTACCGGTCCACAGGTGAGGACGCTGAAACACCATCGCGGACGAGCGGCGAAGCCCTTCCTCCGCTTCTCCCCCGGTTGTGCCCCGGTAGGATACAACGCCGGCCTCCGGGCGCTCCAGCATGGCGAGCACCCTCAGAAGAGTTGATTTACCGGCTCCATTTGGACCCAGGACGGCCAGCAGCTCGCCCTCGTACAGCTGGATCTCCGGAACGTCCAGCGTGGTACGGCCGCCGTGCGAGACGCGAAGGCCGGCGCCTTCCAGGATAGGGCTCATGATACGAGCGGCCGCCGCAGACTTCTGCGGCCTACGGCCAGGAGTGCGATGTTGACGACGAAGGCGATCGCCAGGAGGATCGCCCCGAGCGCGATCGCGACTTCAAAGTTGCCCCGCCGTGTCTCCAGTACGATGGCCGTGGTCATCACGCGCGTCTCGCCGAGGATATTGCCCCCGACGATCATGACTGCCCCCACTTCGCTGATTACCGCTCCGAAGCCGGCCGCAACGGCCGCGATGAGCGACCCCCTGACCTCACGCAGGTGAAGCAGGAGAGCTTGGAGGCGCGTGGCGCCGAGACCTCTGGCCTGAAGGCGGACGTCGGCCGGAACCGCGGCCACGGCGGCCAGTGTAACTGCCGCGATGTACGGTCCCGCGAGCACGATCTGGGCGAGAACGATGGCGGTGGGCCGGTACAGAAGCTCGAGCGGCCCCAGAGGGCCGTTCCGGGACAGCAGCAGGTAGGCGGCCAGTCCGGCTACTACCGGCGGGAGCGCAAGCCCGGTGTGAATCAGCGCGATCACCGCTCCGTGGCCGCGGAACCGGGACAGGGCCACCGCGATACCTATCGGGATGCCTATGACTGTGGCCAGGAGGAGCGCCGCTCCCGAGATCGCGAGCGAGCGGAGCACGATCTGCCACACATAGCCGTCGCCAGATGTGAGAAGATCCCAGGCGCGTCCGAAAGCACTCGGTGGCTGCGACTGCCGGGCATCGCTGGACCCTGCCGCGGAAGCCGCCGCCGCGGCCGCTGCACCCCTTAGGCTGACTGCGCACGGTGCCAGCGATCCACCCTCGGCGACGGGAGTGAACAGCGCTTCGCCGCCTCCGGGCCGAAACGACTCGATCAGGCGGCTGCCCTCCGCCGAGCCCAGCCACTCGCTCAGCGCACAAGCGCCGGCCGGATTGGCCGCGGCGCGCACTTCGATCGCGGCGTACACGTTCTCGAGGAGCGGATCGTCTCCGAACAGCTCCTCCAGGCGGGTTGCTGGTCCGGTGATGGTCAGCGTGGCCCGATCCGTCAGCGTGTACGCCTGCTGCTCACCCGCGATGAGCAGCGTCGCTCCCATGCCCTGCCCGACTTCCCGGTACCATGCTGGTTCCGGACTGACACCAGCCCACATCCATAGCGATCGCTCGCGAGCATGTGTGCCGGACTGGTCGCCTCGGGAAACGAACGGTCCACCTCCGGCGGCGATCAGCTGGAGCGCCGACAGCACATCCTCCGCCCCGCGAATGCCGGCCGGATCCTCCGGCGGCCCCGCCAGGACGAAGTCGTTTCGCATGATCGGTCTCCGGCGCCAGCCATGACCGCCTGACACGAACTCCTGCTCTGCCGCCGGCGCATGCGCGAGTACGAGATCGACGTCTCCCCTGCGTCCCATCTCCAGCGCCTGGCCAGTTCCGACCGCGAAAAAGCGGATCTCGTACTCAGGATTCGTGGCCTCGAAGGCTTGGCCCAGAGCCTCGAGCAGGCCGGAGTCGTAGGCCGAGGTGGTCGTGCCCACCTGTATGGCGGATCGGCCCGGCTCACCGCCAGCCAACCCGCGGCCCCCCGGCTCGCCAGCCGACGGCGGCCGGCACCCGGCGGCCATCATGCTCAGCGCGGCCGCGCCAGCGGCCCAGGCCAGGGCCTGGCCGGCCGCGGCGGCGACTCGTGTGTGGCTCGTCAGCCGTGCCGAACCCATCGGAGCACCTCGGGGAGGCTGGGGCGCTTGCCCTTCATCAGGATCCCGACCCGGTAGATCCGGCCGGCAACCCGCGCCATGAGCAGAACCGAGCCCACCAAGAGCAGCATGGCCGTGGCCGTCTGCCAGGCCGGCACTTCGCCCACGGTAGACCGGACGATCATCAGGATCGGACTGAAGAACGGCACCATGGACACCAGGGCGATCCAGGTCTCCTGGGGTCTCTCGATCACAACCGGCATGAGGATGACCGGCACAATGATCGGCAGGGTAACGGGCATCAGCACCTGCTGAACATCGTGCTCGTTGCTGAGCATCGCGCCCGCGCTGGCGAACATGCTGCCGTACAGCAGGTAGCCCAGCACCAAATAGATCAGGCCCTGTCCGAGTAACATCCAGGGGAAAGCAAACCCGCTCAGATCGATCCCGACCTCGGCCAGCAGCGGAGCGGCCCCCGCGAGGCTGTACATGAAAAGGCCGGCTCCGATCACGCCCCAGATGCCCACCTGCGTCAGACCCACCGCACCGACGCCGAGGATTTTCCCCAGCATCATCTCACGGGGCCGGACAGAGGAAACCATGATCTCTACGATGTCAGAGGTTTTCTCCTCCAGCACGCCACGCGCGATCATCTGGCCGTACACCACGAACATCATGTACAGAATCATCGCGATGATGAAGCCGATGACCTGCGACACTTCCTCGGCCGTGTCGCTGCCGCCGTCGAGACGCTCGACCTCGAGCGTAGCCGGCCGCATGACTTCGCGGGCCATCTCGGGGCTGATGCCTTGCGCCTCCAGGCGGCGCTGGGCGACAGCGCTCGCAACCGCCCTCTCCAGGCGGCTCCGACCCCTGCGCCCGAGTGATTCCGCCTCCAACAGGCTCGCCGTGCGTGTGTCAGCAACGTCAGCCGGCAACAGGAGATAGGCCCGGAATGGACCGTCGGAGGAGTCGGCCGCCGCGGCCCTGATTTCCGTGGCCGAGTGCTCGGGCAGAAGCTCCGCGGTCACCGAATCGGCACGGAGCGCCTCAATGACTAGAGGCGCCAGGTCCACGCCGCTCTCGTCGATGATCGCTATGGCCCGCTCCGGATCGTCGCTCGAGACGCCTATAAGGACCGCCGGAAGCAACATGGCGGCGAACATCAGAACCGGAACGAATAGGGTGGAGAAGATGAACCACCGACTCCGCACCCGCAGCAGGTATTCTCTCTTGATGATCACCCAGGCGCGCCGGCTCATTCTGCTCCCTCCAGCCGGCTCGCGATGCCCGCTCCTGCCCGTTGGAGGAAAATCTGACGCAGCGAAGGTTCGACGAGTTCGAATCGGCGAATCCGGGCTCCCTCGTCCACAGCGCGCTTCAGCAGCTTCTGCGGATCGGCCCCGGGCCTCAGCCTCACCTCTACGACACGGCCCTGGTCGGAAAAACCGTCGATCAGGTCAGGCGAGTCCAGGAATCCACGTGGTCCCTCCGATTCGATGGCCACGCTCTGACTCCCCGTACCCGCCTTCACCTCAGCGACGGTGCCGTCGAGCACCTTTCGGGCGCCCGCGATCATGCACACACGATCGCACAGCTTCTCGGCATCTTCGATCAGGTGGGTGGAAAACAGAACGGCCGTACCCGCGCTCCTTCGCTCCAGGATGATCTCCCGAAACAGATCCACGTTGATCGGATCAAGCCCGCTGAACGGTTCGTCGAGTATCATCAACTCGGGCTCGGCCAGAACGGTGGCAGCGAACTGCACCTTCTGCTGCATGCCCTTGGAGAGAGTTTCCACTTTGTCGTCGGCACGGTCCCCGAGACCAAGCCGGTCAAGCCAGTAACGTGCCCGCCGCATTGCCTCCGCGTGCCGCAGGTGCTTAAGCTCGCCCAGAAAGGCCAGGTGCTCCGCGACTCGCATTTTCTGGTACAGCCCGCGTTCCTCGGGCATGTATCCGATCCGGGTCCTGGTCTCGTCCGTGCACCGCTCGCCCAGGACTTCAACGCTGCCACTGTCCGGTCCGACAATGTCGAGGATGATGCGGATCGTGGTCGTTTTTCCGGCACCGTTCGGTCCCAGCAGCCCATAGATGCAGCCGCCAGGTACCGTGAGATCGAGGTTGCTGATGGCGGGCGTGCCCGCGAAGGCCTTGCTCACATCTGTCAGACGAATAAAGGTTTCCGGCATCCACTCTCCTGTTCTCGCCCGGCTCAATAGTGGATTCGATAGACACGTAGCGCTATACTATATGGCTCTACCAAACTTCAAGCGGCGGGGCGCCCGGGTCGTCGACCGGCGGACGCATTCTTCACCCGCCATCTCCAGGAGGAGCGGGAATGGGAATCTATCGCGTCCTGTACTATTCCACCGTCACCGTTGGAAGCGGCGGTCGAATTACGATACCACAGGACATGCGAGATGAGCTGGGGTTAGATGACGGAGACGTCCTTACGGCCCGCATGGAGGGCGGTGAGGGCGGACAAAGGCAGCTCACGATCTGGAAAAAGAAGGACGATGAGGCTCGGTCCTAATTTGAAATTACGACAGTACCTACGAGGCGTAGGGTCACACTGGCACATCTCCGAAATTGATCGCCATGACCCCAAACCATAGATCCAGGTAGCCGCACCGCTCGAATCCCAGCCGAAGCATCCTGTCGGCCACGCCCGTCTGCGCCGGGAACTGACGTAAAGACTCCGGGATGTAGAGATATGACTCCGCGTCTCTGTGAAGTAACCACCCCACCACCGCGGTCGAAATGTCCAGGTATCTTAGATACAGACGGTGAAGACGCGGCGGAGAGACGCGGCCGAAGTCCAACGCCACCAGCCGGCCACCCGGTTTGAGGCACCGCTGAATCTCTCGCAGCCCGGCGTCCAGATCCGCGAAGTTGCGAAGCCCGTAGCCGATCAGAACCCGGTCCACGCTGCGGTCGGGCAGGGGCAGCGCCAGCGCGTCGCACTGAGTCCACTCTACCTGGCGTGATTTCTGCTTTGAACGACCCACCTTGAGCATTTCCATCGTCAGGTCCGCCGCCAGCACCCTCGATCCTTCACCAACGCGAAGGGCCAGGTCGCCCGTGCCCGAGGCCAGATCCAGTACGACGTGTCCTGGACGGATATCTGCAAGGCGAAGCAACTGTTTCTTCCAGCGCCGGTGAAGGCCCAGGCTCATCACGTCGTTCGTCACGTCGTAGCGGCGGGCGATGCGGCCGAATAACTGACGCACGTAGAGCCGTTTGGTATCGGATCCGGCCAGCGCCTCATGAATACGTCCGCGCCTGTGTTCGGCCCGGCGCGAACCCCACGGCCGGCTCGCCCTTCGGATCTGCTCCTCTGTGCTCATTCGGGGTGCATCCGTCCAGCGGCAAAGGTGTACAAAACCGCGGTTGGCCCGTCTGTGGCCGCGCGTTAGCTTCTCGTCCGCCACACGGGGCTCAACCTGACCGACTAAGGGGTGGAATGAAAGGGATCGAGTACGAGCGCATCGGCGGATTGCGCGTTTGGACCTGGGCGCTGCTGATGAGCGTGACCATCTTCGGCCTCTATTTGCTCACCCTGGCTCCAAGCACGGCCTTCTGGGACACCTCCGAATACATCGCCACGGCGCGGATTATGGGCCTGCCGCACCCGCCCGGCAACCCGCTGTTCGTACTGCTGGGGCGCGTCTGGATTCTGCTTCTGGGGTGGACGGGCCTTGAGGTTGCCGCACGGATCAACGTGCTCAGCGCGTTCATGTCAGCCGCCGCCGCGTTCTTCTGGTTCCTCACTGTCATGCGCATCTGGGCGCACTTTAGTCCCCGGCGCTCGATCGCGCTGGTGGCCGCCGCTCTGGCGGTTCTGCTCAGTGCGACCGCGTTTACGGTTTGGACCCAGTCCAACGTCAATGAGAAGGTCTACACTGTTTCGATCTTGTTCGTGGCTCTGATTTCCTACCTGGCGATGGTCTGGGAGGATCACAGCGACACCTTTCGCGGCGACCGCCTGATCATTCTCGTGGCTTTCCTGCTCGGCCTCGGGGCGACCAACCATCAGATGTCGCTGATGCCGATCATCGCGCTCGGTGTCTTCCTGCTATGGCACAGCTGGAGAACCCTGCTTCGCTGGAAACTCGTTACGGCGGCGCTCGCGTTCGCCTGGGTAGGCTTCTCAGTGCAGCTCCTCTTCGTGCCGATCCGATCGGCTCAGAATCCGATCATCGATGA
This sequence comes from Gemmatimonadota bacterium, assembly GCA_036476995.1. Taxonomy (GTDB): domain Bacteria; phylum Gemmatimonadota; class Gemmatimonadetes; order Palauibacterales; family Palauibacteraceae; genus JAZDDE01. Next base: position 6,313 of record JAZGCO010000026.1, on the reverse strand, counting down.
GGCGGACCCGGAGTGCCCCAGCCTGGCGTCCATGGTAATGCCCGGCACCTATCAGACGATTCAGGGTGCTACGAAGGTGTCCGTTCAGTGTGATGCTCTCGCCGCATCTTTGCTCCGCGAACAGTACCAGAAGCCGCCGTTGAGCACCCGTCAGTCTCCTCCCAAGGCGCAGCTGGCTATGTACCGCCAGTACTTCGACTGGCAGTGGGCCCGCTCCCTGGCTCCAGGCGGCCGAATGTTCGTCACGCTTCTCTTCATGACACTGGGAATTATCGGTCTGGCCAGGCATCGATCGGGGGACAGGGACAGTTTCGTGTACTTCTTCACGCTGCTCCTGACCACTACCGTCGTGCTGGTCGTGTACCTCAACTTCAAGTACGGATATTCGCAGTACCCGCGGATCCCGCCGTTACAGCATGAGGTGCGGGAACGCGACTATTTCTTTGTTCTCAGCTTCAATGTGTGGGGGCTCTACGCCGGAATGGGCCTGGTCACGGTGTGGCAGTGGCTGGCCGAACGCGTAGGCTCAACTGAGAAGACCGGTACGCGCCGAGCCGCGCCCAGCCTTTCGGCTCTGCGTGTCGCCTCGCCCGTTCTCGGATTGGCGCTGCTCCCGCTTCTACTCAACTTTTCGCTCGCCGACCGGCGGGGCGACTACGCCGCACGCGACTGGGCCTACAATCTGCTGCAGTCGGTGGAGCCCTATGGCGTGCTGTTCACGAACGGTGATAACGACACATTCCCGCTGTGGTATCTGCAGGAGGTGGAGGGAATCAGGCGCGATGTGACCGTCATCGTGCACTCGTACCTGGGCACAAAGTGGTATCCCAAGCAGCTGCGTGAACTCACCTCCCCCTGTCCCGAGGGGGTGGACCCATTGGCGGACGATACGGTCGTCATCTGCCAGCGCCCGTTCGACACCGAGAACGCGGTTGAACCGTATCGCGGACGGGACTTCCCGGCTCCGACCCGAGCCATTACAGACTTAAGCGACGAGCAGATCGACGGAATTCCTGCCTACCAGCAGCTTCAGGCCGGAGTGCCTGTCCCCATCACCGAAGCGCTGCAGATTACGTTTCCCAGCGACCGGATCGTCACACACCCGGACATCATCGCGATTCTCATTGCCCGCTACTCACTAGGGGACAGGCCGGTGTACTTCGCTTCGACGGCCCCTCCGGTGTACAAGGCATGGAATCTGGATCCGTATCTGATGCGGCAGGGATTGGCGCTCAAGCTGATGGACGGGGAGCCGGAGTCCACGGTCAATCACGTTCGGCTGGACGGTAGATACGGCGGGCTATGGCTCGATCTCGAGCGTACGCGCACCCTGCTGTGGGACGTCTTCCAGCTCGAGTATCTCCTGGACTGGGACTTGTGGCCCGATCCCTCCACGCGGGCCAGCATTCCCGCCCAGTATTCACTGGCGCATCTGGTCCTGGGTGACGCTTTGACACTTAGGGAGGAAACGGAATTGGCTGAGCGCAGCTATGAACGTGGCGAGCAGCTTTACCGGCTGACGGCGCGGACGGTACCCTAAGCGAGTGGAAACCAAACACAATTTGGACCGGCCGCCGACTCCAGCCGGCTACCGGCCGCCGCCAAACTGAATCGTGTCGTTTAGAATGTGGTAGGGGGTGGCTACACTCCGCTGGTGAGCCTGCCCGATCAGAACCCGCGCTGAGTCGGTCATCGACCTGGACAACATGCCTTCGAACTGGCTCCGATAGAACTCGTCGGGGACCACCACGACTTCTCCGAGCGCCGAGAGGGCCCCGTCCGCCATAGGCACCAGGAGTGTCATGCTGCTGTCCGGAGCGAGGCGGGTGTCTGAGATCTCCACCCACCCGCCGGGCTGGCTCACGACCTGACGAACGATCCGCGCCTCCCGTGAGGCTCCCGGAATGTCGTTGCTGTCGCCATCACGCAGGCTGATCCGGACGATCACGGACGGCGTCACGTACGTGGGAAACATGTGCCCGGTGCCCGTGTTTGTAACGCGTAGGCCGACCTGGCCTCCGACTGGCCTTAACCATTCAATGGTCACGCCCGAAGCCGTCATCTCCGCGTCATGGATCCCGCGCCACACGTGGTGCCGGTCGGGCATGTGGCAGCTTTGGCAGCTTGTTCCCTCGGCCGGGTAGCGGCTGGCCTCCCACTCCGCAAAGGTATTTTCGAGATACTTCCCATTGGGGGCCGGAAGGTTGCCTGTGAACTGGTGGCATCCGGCGCAGAACCTAGAGTCTTCGAAGTAGGAGGTCCGCGTCACTCCCCCGTGCGGCGAACCCTCCGGCGACGGCCCGGTCGAGCCATCACGCCGCGGTGGGCCGTATCGCTTCCCACCTCGGACATGGCACACGGCGCACACCAGTCCATGGTCCCGGAGAGCTGGGTCGTAGTCTGGGTTCGCGAGATACCGGCCATCCGCCTGCGGAAGTTTGGCGTTTTGTTCGCTGAGAGGTGCGTGGCAAGCCAGGCAGCTGCGAACGAACCCGTAGTTACCGTCCTCCTGCGTCACCAGCTGACCGGAAAATCCTGGCGAGTAGGCTTCTGAATGAACGGTGGTCTGCCAGTCTTCGTACTGCTGCACGTGGCAGGTACCGCATGAATTCGGTTGTAGCGAGGCTTCGAGCGGTGAAAACGCTGCGGGTGCGGAACCCTGGGCAGGTATGGGCCTCACCCAGTATCCGCTCAAAAACTCGCTCAGCGTCGAGAACGTGCGCACGTCCGCTATCGGCTGTGCGAACTCCTCGGCGTCGGCGCATCCAGTCAGGAGCGCGCCGGACCCAAGCGCCAGGGCGCAAAAAAGCCCGGCCGCGGACGGCCGGGCTTTCCCGTTGGTCAGACTTCGGCGAGGCGTCACGCGCTAGCCCTCCTCACCGCGTAGCCTATCCTTGCTCAGCCGCCGCAGGGATTCGCCGCGCAGGGGTTAGCCGCGCAGGGGTTAGCCTCCTCCATCGCGCCCTCAGCGTCATCCGTGGCGCCTTCCTCAGCGTCATCCATGGCGCCTTCCTCAGCGTCATCCATGGCGCCTTCCTCAGCGGCACACGGATTATCCGCGCAGGGATTATCCGCGGCTGCGTCCGTCTCACCGCTGCTGCATCCTGCGACCAGGAAGAACAGAGCGGGGACGACCCATGCGGTGCGGAACGTCTTCAGCATGATGCCTCCAGTGAACTCAGTTTCACAAGATGTCGGACGCGGACAACTCCGTTCCCGCGGACATCACCAAAACGCGGGTACAACTGTCTCGGCCCGCGAACCATGAAATACACCCTTCTGGGCGTCATCGTCAACAAATGCCCCGCGAAAACAGTTCGTTCGGAGGTCCGATCCCGGCCTACCCGACAAGCGCAAGTCCTGCTGTGGCCGAACGATCCTGCAGGCTCTGCACGCTCGGATCCCGGCTTCTGAGCGCGATGATCGCGTCGGCCGCGGCCGATGCCGCGGACAGTGTCGTTGCGTATGGCACTCCCCGAGCGATCGCGGCTTGCCGAATCATGTAGTCGTCATGCTGTGCTAGTTTCCCGAGCGGCGTGTTGATCAGCATGTGGATTTCGCCCGAACGAAGCAGGTCGAGAATGTGGGGACGGCCCTCATAAACCTTCAGAACCACCTCACACGGAACCCCTCTGGCACGGAGGTATCGCGCCGTTCCACTGGTCGCGTGCACCGCGAAGCCCATTTCGTGCAGCCGCCTCACGATCGGCAGCGCCGCCGGTTTGTCGCGGTCGTGCACCGTGACTACCACCGCTCCGCTCTCCGGCAGCTGGCCGTCGGCAGCCGCCTGAGCCTTAGCGAACGCAAGGCCGAAGCTGTTTGCCAGGCCCATGACTTCGCCGGTGGATCGCATCTCGGGCCCGAGTAGGGGATCGGCATCAGGAAAGTGCGTGAACGGAAACACCGCTTCCTTCACGGCCACATCGGCCATGACCGGCTCGGCAAGCTGCATGTCTGACAGCTTCTCGCCCGCCAGCACCCTCGCCGCGACCCGCGCCAGTGGCACAGACGTGGCCTTGCTCACGAAGGGAACGGTACGGCTAGCGCGCGGATTGACCTCCAGCACATAGACCCGGCCCTCGTGAACGGCGTACTGTACGTTGATCAGGCCGCGGACTTCCAAAGCGCGGGCAAACGCCTCCGTGTAATCCCGCATTTGCTGAATGTGATCATCCTCCAGGAGATACGGGGGAATGACACAGGCCGAGTCGCCCGAGTGAACGCCCGCTTCCTCGATGTGCTGCATGACACCGCCGATCACCACTCGCTCACCGTCGAAGACCGCATCCACGTCTGCTTCGAACGCGTCCTCCAGGAAGCGGTCTAGAAGGACTGGATGTAGCGGAGAGGCCTGGATCGCCTTGGTGAAAAAGCGCTCCAGTGATTCGCTGTCATAGACGATCTCCATGGCCCGGCCGCCGAGGACGTAACTGGGCCGAACCAGGACCGGGTAACCGATCCCGTCTGCCACTGTACGGGCCTCTTCGACAGTCATCGCGGTGCCGCCATCGGGAGTGGCCACTCCGAGGGACTGGCACAGGCTCTCAAATCTCTGCCGGTCCTCCGCAAGATCGATCTGCTCCACGCCGGTCCCCAGAATCGGTACTCCCAATTCCTCGAGCTGCCGGGCCAGGCGCAGCGGCGTCTGTCCGCCGAACTGAATGATTACGCCTTCGGGCCGCTCGAGCTCCACGATCTCGAGAACATCCTCGAGGGTGAGCGGCTCGAAATACAGCTTGTCGGAAATGTCGAAGTCGGTGGAGACCGTTTCCGGGTTCGAGTTAATCATGATCGTCTCTACCCCCGCTTCCCGGAGCGCGAGAGCTGCGGAGACGCAGCAATAGTCGAACTCCAGACCCTGGCCGATTCGGTTGGGCCCGCTTCCGAGAATGATCACCTTCCGCCGCTCAGAAGGCACGGACTCATTCTCCAGTTCGTACGTCGAATAGAGGTAAGGCGTAGCGGCCGGAAACTCTCCGGCGCACGTGTCGACAGTCTTGTAGACCGGCCGCAGGCCGTGCTCCCGCCGCAGGTCGCGCACGACCGCCTCCGTCTCACCACGCAGGGCCGCCAGCTCAGCGTCTCCGAAGCCCAGCCGCTTCATCCGCAGCAGATGCGCCTTGTCGATCTGTTCCGCCGTACTGTATTCAGAGGCCGCTGACGCCAGGTCCGACAACTGATGGATAAACCAGGGATCGATCTGCGTGACCTCGGCGATCTCCTCGGCGGATACGCCATCACGCAATGACTCGTAGATCTGGAACGGCCTGTCCGCCGTCGGCGTTCTCAGTGCCTTCGTCGTCGTTTGTGCACCCGGTGTCGCGGCCAAAGTCCAGCCCAGCCGATCGTTCTCGAGGGACCGGAACCCCTTCATCCAGGCCTGCTTGAAGGTCCTTCCGATCGCCATTACCTCGCCCACCGCTTTCATCTGCACACCCAGCGTGGGATCAGCGGCAGGAAATTTCTCGAACGTGAACCGCGGGATCTTCACCACGACATAATCGAGCACGGGTTCGAAGCAGGAGGGAGTCTTGAGCGTGATCGCGTTATCGATCTCGTCCAAACGGTAGCCGATCGCGAGCTTCGCACCTATTCGCGCGATCGGAAAGCCGGTGGCCTTCGAGGCCAGCGCGGAGCTTCGCGACACGCGCGGGTTCATCTCGATCACCAGCATCTCGCCGGACACCGGGTCCAGGGCGAACTGGATGTTGCATCCACCCGCATCCACGCCGATCTCGCGCATGATGGCCAGAGCGGCGTTGCGCATCGACTGATACTCCCGGTCCGACAACGTCATGGCGGGGGCCACCGTGATCGAGTCACCCGTGTGTACGCCCATCGGATCGAAGTTCTCGATCGAGCACACGACGACGACGTTGTCGGCGCAGTCGCGCATCACCTCCAGCTCGAATTCCTTCCAGCCGATGACGCTGCGGTCGATCAATACTTCTGAAATCGGCGACGCATCGAGCCCGAGTCGAACTTGGTCGTCGAACTCCTCGCTGTTGTACGCGATACCGCCGCCCTTGCCGCCCAGAGTGAAGGAAGGCCTGATGATCGCCGGGTACCCGACATCGCCCACGATCTGGTGCGCCTCCTCGACGGACTTCGCGAAGCCGCCGTGCGGAACCGAAAGGCCGAGCCGGGACATGGCCGCGGCGAACTTTTCACGGTCCTCCGCCATGCGGATCGCGCGGGAATCGGCTCCGATGAGCTCAACGCCATAGCGCTCCAGGGCACCCGAATCTTCGAGCTCAAGCGCGATGTTGAGCGCGGTTTGGCCGCCCATGGTCGGCAGAAGCGCGTCCGGCCG
>JAZGCO010000025.1:0-15644 GCA_036476995.1 Gemmatimonadota bacterium | reverse complement strand
CGTGCCGATCTACGTGCAGTACAGTCTGGGAGAAGAGTGGCTAGCTCAATTGCCGCTGTTTGGCCGCCTGGTATTCTCGAACCCGGTCGTACTGGCTGTGCTGCTCGGTGTGGGTCTCCATGCCGCCCTGAACCTCGCGCTGGGCGGCGACGACGATCGTGTTGCGCCCCAACAGGTTCATCCCCCAGCTTGATGGGCTCAATCACAGAGTGGCACGCTGCTCAGAAGTCCAAGGCAGGAGATCCGGTATGAAGGTTTTTCCGATAGCTATTCAGATACATCCGCTTGGATTGCTAGCCGTCTCGGTGTTATTGGCTGGCCGGGCGTCGCCCGTCGTCGCGCAGGACAACCCCGACCTGCTGGTGGACCGCGTAGAGGTACGACCGGATTCCGTGGTCATTCATGTCGGGCAGCGGGCACATGTCCAAATATTGGCCCTGGACGCGGACGGCAACGCGGTCGAGGGCGCTGACATTCTCGGTTCGGCCGGCGGTGCTGAGATCGGGTATGACCCCGTCACGTCCGAGGTGGTCGGCCTGGTACCGGGGAGAACCACGGTCGGAGGCAGGGTCCGCAGGCCGGTTCCCGAGGGTCCGGGCTTTCAGACCATCCGGGGTCGCGGAACGGTGACAGTTCTACCACTCCCGGTATCCAGTATCGAGCTGGGCCACGCCCCTCGGCGCGTGTTCGAGGGCACGCGCGCCACGCTGCGAGCCAAGGCACACTCTGCCGAGCGGGAACGGGAGGATGTTCGGGTAACGTGGACATCATCGAATCCGGGCGTCCTGTCCGTCAGTCAGGGCGGGGCGACCCACGCACTGTCCAGCGGCCGGGCGACGCTCGTTGCGTCCGCCGGAGACATACGCCGCTTAGTCCAGGTCGAGGTCGTTGCCAACCCCATCGCCTCGCTCGTCATAGCGCCGCGTGAGAGCTCTGCCCGCGTCGGGGACGTGCTGAGGCTGGAGGTTGTGGCACTCGACAGACAGGGCACTGCGGTAGACGGGATCGACCCCAGCTGGTCATGGTCCGGACTCGGCGCCCAGGCGTATGACGCGCTGCTTTTGGAGTCCGACATGTCGTCGGAAGCAATCATAGTGCCGAATGAGCCTGGTCCGTATCGCGTGTCGGCGACCGTAGGGTCCCTCACTACGGCGGTCGAATTCGAGGCTGTGCCTCGGCCGCTGCGGCGACAGGTGCGCCGAATCGCGCACGGCACGGCCCCGGCGGGGCAGGCGACCACCGACCTGTGGGTGTTCGAGGGCACGGACGGAAGGGACTACACTTATACGGGCACGTTCTCCGGCGGACTCCTGTACGCCTGGGACGTGACCGACCCGGCCAAGCCGACGATCACTGATTCGCTGATGATCGATGGGCGGCGGGTGAATGACGTAAAGATCAACTCTGACGCGACACTGGCCGTGGTGACGAGCGAGAACGCGCCGACCCGTCGCAACGGCATCACGCTGGTAGACATTTCGGATCCTGCCCACCCGAAGAAGATCACCCACTTCACAGAAAACCTGACGGGCGGGATTCACAACGCATGGATTGAAGGTGATCTTGTATACGCCGTGAACTACGGAACGCGGGATATCCACATCGTGGATGTCTCGAACCCACAGGAGCCCAAGAACGTCGGGCGCTGGGGCCTCCCCAAAGAAGACAAGTTTATACACGACGTGAATGTTCTGGACGGACTGGCCTACCTGAGTTACTGGGACGATGGAGTGGTCATCCTGGATGTGGGTGCGGGCATCAGGGGCGGCACTCCCGCGGATCCGAAGTTCGTGTCGAGCTACCAGTACAGCTACAAGCTTGGCGACCAGAGCTACGGCAACACGCACCACGCCATCCGGTATGGCGATTACGTGTTCACGGGGGATGAAATCTTCGGCTGCTCCGAGTGTGTGAACGGCGCCCGGGGTTATATCCACGTCATAGACGTATCGGACATCTTTAATCCGAGAGAGGTGGCGTTCTACAGGGTGCCCGAGGCCGGGGCGCACAACATGTGGGCCGAAGACGGGAAGCTATACATCGGCTACTACCATGCAGGCCTTCGTGTCGTGGATATCTCCGGAGAACTTCGCGGCGACCTGTACCGCCAGGGACGGGAAATCGGTTGGTTCATGACAGAGGACGCAACTGGCTTGACTCCGCACGCTACCTCGACCTGGGGCGCGCAGCCCTACAAAGGCAAGATCTTCGCCAGCGATGGGTCGTCCGGCCTTTGGGTCGTGGAAATGGATCCGGACGAACCTCTCGTTCCCTAGTCGGCTGGGCGGGGGCGATTCACCTTAGAGGGGAGCCGCGTTGCAAGAAACTGTGACCGTCAGGTTCAGCGTCAACGGCGAGCCGGTCGAACGAAGCGTTGAACCTCGCATGCTGCTGAGCGACTTTCTTCGGCATGAGCTTGACCTGACCGGCACTCATGTAGGATGTGAACACGGCGTATGCGGCGCCTGCACCGTGCTGATGGACGGCGACGCGGTTCGGTCGTGCCTCATGTTCGCCGTACAGGCTGAAGGTGCCGAACTCACCACCGTCGAAGGCCTGGCGAGCGACACCGGCGAGGGTCCGCGGCTTCACGTCCTGCAGGAGGCCTTCATAGAGAAGCACGGCCTCCAGTGCGGCTTCTGCACGCCCGGCTTTCTCATGACTCTGATCCCTTTCCTCCGGGACAATCCGACCCCGAGTGAAACCGAGATCCGCGAGGCCGTGTCAGGCAATCTGTGCCGCTGCACCGGATATCAGAACATAGTCAGCGCTGTCCGATTCGCGGCGAGACGCATGGCCACTCAACCGGAAGTGCCAGAGTGAACGCGCGGTATTTTGGGGCCTCCGTCCGGCGTAACGAAGATGAGCGCCTGCTGACCGGGCAGGCCCTGTTTGTCGATGATGTGCACCTGGACGAAATGCTGCACGTGGCCTTCCTGAGAAGTGACTACGCTCATGCGCGGATCAAGTCTATAGACCTATCCACGGCCCGCTCGCGGGATGCCGTGCTGGGCGTGTACGCGGCGGGCGATCTGGGCGACTATTGGCAGCCGGGGCCGCTTCTGGTGCCGCCGCCGCCCATTGAGCGGCTGGAGTTCCACGAGGCCACCCAGGTTCCGCTGGCTCGAGACAAGGTGCGCCACGTCGGCGAGCCCATCGCCATGGTTGTGGCCCGCAGCCGTTATGAAGCTGAAGACGCGCTCGCCTTGATCCAGGTGGACCTGGAGCCTCTCGACGCGGTCGTCGAGCTGGAGGCGGCCCTCGCTGATGAGTCGCCGCGCTTGCATGAGCATCTGGAATCGAACCTGGCCGCACACGTCATCCAGGAAAAGGGTGACTACTCGGCGGTTGCCGACAAGGCGGCCCACGTCATCAAACGCCGCTTCCGGTTTGACAGGGGAGCCGCCGCCGCAATGGAAAACCGCGGCGTCGTGGCCGATTGGAACGCCAAGAGCGGCGAGCTGACCGTCTGGGATACGACTCAGGCTCCAATTCCGATTCGGAACGGCCTGGCCCGCCTGCTGAATATTCCGGAGGCGCAGGTGCGCGTTATAGCGCCGTTCATAGGCGGCGGCTTCGGCCCGAAGATCATGATGTTCTATCCGGAAGAGGTCTTGATCCCGTGGCTGGCTATGAGGCACGGCCGTCCGATGAAGTGGATCGAGGACCGACAGGAGAGCTTCTTCGCCACAACCCAGGAGCGTGGACAGATCCACGATGCGGAGCTCGCGCTTACGGAAGGCGGCATCATTCTGGGGGTTCGGGACGTCTTCTGGCACGACACGGGAGCGTACGATCCCTACGGCCTGACGGTTCCCATCAACAGCCAGTGTACGCTCCTGGGCCCGTATCAGGTGCCAAATTATTACAGCGAATTCCGGTCAGTGTTCACGAACAAGCCGATCGTGACACCGGTCCGGGGCGCCGGCCGCCAGCATGGCGTTTTCGTAATGGAGCGCCTGCTGGATATCGCGGCCCGCGAACTGGACATCGACCGGGTCGAGATCCGCCGGCGAAACCTGCTCGCCCCGGAAGACTTTCCGCACGACCACGAGATCATCTACCAGGATTCCGCTCCGCTCGTGTATGACAGCGGGAACTACGAGGCAGCCCTGGACAAAGCGGTCGAGCGGATGGAGTACAAGCAGTTCGTGCGGGAGGAACGGGCGCGGCTGCGTGCCGAGGGACGGAATGTGGGGATCGGAATCGTGTCGTACATCGAGGGTACCGGCATCGGCCCTTATGAGGGCGCGCGGGTGACCGTGGAGCCGAGTGGAACGGTATGTCTGGCAACGGGCGTGGGGACCCAGGGGCAGGGTCACTTCACCACGTTCGCGCAGATCGTGGCGGACGAACTCGGAGTGACTCCGGACCGCGTCCATGTTGTGACTGGTGACACGGGCAGGTTCAACTGGGGGACAGGCACGTTCGCCAGCCGCGGCGCGGTTGTCGCCGGAAGCGCGTGCCATGAGGCGGCTGTTGCGGTGCGGGCCATGGTCGTGGCGGAGGCCGCGGCCGCGCTTGAGGTGGACGCGGACGACATCGAACTTGCGGAAGGCACGGCGCGCGTGAAGAGTCGTCCGGAAACCTGCATCAGCCTCGGCGATCTGGCGGTCCGCTCCAACCCACTCAGGGGCGCTGTCACGCCAGGGACGAATCCCGGACTCGAGGCGACCGCTTATTTCGGCCCGGAACGCGGAACGACGGCCAGCGGCGTCCACGCCATGCTGGTTGAAGTGGACCCTGAAACGGCGATGCTAAAGATTCTGCGCTACCTGGTAGTCCACGACTGCGGCAGGGTCATCAACCCCATGATAGTGGAGGGCCAGATCGTCGGCGGCGTGGCGCACGGGATCGGCAACTCGTTCTACGAGCAGCTCCACTTCGACAAGGCGGGGCAACTCCTCAACGCCTCGTTCATGGACTACCTTCTGCCCACCGCCACTGATGTGCCGCACGTTGAGGTGGACCACGTCGAGACTCCGTCTCCGTACAATCCGCTGGGAACCAAGGGGGTGGGAGAGGCAGGAGCCATTCCGGTCGGGGCCCTATTCGCCCAGGCGATCGAGGACGCCCTGGGCGATGGAGCGCCCGAGATACTGGAAATGCCACTCAGTCCGAATCGGCTTTTCGAGCTGCTGTCCGAGGCAGGGTACTACAGATCCCCGAGCCAGCAGGAGTAATCCAATGCAGATGGCCAGCCAATTCGTGTTTGCCGGATCGAGGGAGAAGGTGTGGGAGATGCTGCATGACCCGGCCATCCTGGCCAAGGCGCTGCCCGGAACCAAGCGTCTGGAAATGGTGGGGGAGGACGACTACGAAGGCGAAATGCAGGTCAGCGTCGGGCCGGTGACGGCAGCCTCGTTCGCGGTAACGATCAAACTCATCAACAAGGTGCCGCCCGAGAGCTTCACGATGGTCATAGACGGGCGGGGCAACGCAGGCTATACAGCCGGCGAAGCCCAGGTGAAGCTCACGGAACAGGGGCCGGAGGCGACGCTCATGGAATACAGCGCGGATCTCGACATAGGCGGGCGGGTCGCCGCAGTAGGTCAGCGCCTTATCGATTCCGTGGGCAAGAGCATGGCAAAGCAAGGTCTTGAGGCGATCAACCGGGAGCTGACGGGGCCCGTGACGGGTCAAGCAAAGGATAGGAGAGGGCTGGCCGGCTTGGGCGGTAAGAGGGCGGGCGCGGTCGTGGCGATCGTTATCATTCTCGCGTTTCTGCTCTTCGTTCTGTGAAGCCCGCTCCGTTTGGCTATCACCGGCCGGGCACGGTCGAGGAGGCCCTGCGGCTGCTGGCGGAGCACGCGGGCGAGGCCAAACCGCTGGCCGGTGGGCAGAGCCTGATACCCACCATGAATTTCCGGCTCTCGCAGCCGAAAGTGCTCATCGATCTGGGTGACCTGGACGATTTACGGGGTATCGAAGCGGGCCGAAACGGCATCCGTATCGGGGCCATGACAACACATTCTGAGGTCGAGAAGAGTCCGGTCGTAGCCGACCTGGCTCCACTACTGGCCGAAACGATGCCCTTTATCGCTCATTCCCAGATCCGGAACCGCGGAACCATCGGAGGCAGCCTCGCGCATGCGGACCCGGCGGCGGAGCTTCCGGCGGTCATGCTGGTTCTGCGGGCCCAGTTCGGCCTTATCTCCAGCCGGGGCCACCGCACGGTGCCCGCCGCCGACTTCTACACCGGCCTTTTCACGACCGCGCTGGAGCCTCAGGAGCTTCTGGCTACAATCGAGATTCCGCGGCCGGAGAAGCGGACAGGATACGCATTCGCGGAGATAGCGCGCCGGCACGGCGACTACGCCCTGGTCGGAGTAGCGGGGGCCGTCACGCTGGACCGGAAGGGGCGCTGCGCCGGTGTTCGGCTGGCCCTGCTGAGCGTGGGGGACGCCCCGGTGACGGCCGCAGGAGCGAGTTCGTTGCTCGCAGGAAAAGAGCCTACCGAGGACCTGATACGCGAAGCCGCTCAGGTAGTAGCGACCCGGGACATCGACCCGCCGGCCGACATCCACGCGTCTGCGGCGTACCGGCGGCAGCTGGCTCGTGTCCTGGTCGCGCGCGTGATCGGCCAGGCGGTAGCCAGGGCGGGCAGCGGAGCGGCGTGACAGCCCACAGTGGCACATGACGGCGATGGATGGCCGTTTGACGAACCCGGACCTGGAGCCGGTTCCGGCCGAGCGACGCACCTGGAACATGTGGCATATCGCATCCCTGTGGGTCGGGATGAGCGTGTGCATTCCGACCTACATGCTGTCTGCCAGCATGATAGAGTCGGGCATGAGCTGGTGGCAGAGTCTGCTGGTTATCCTGCTTGGCAACGCAATTGTTCTGATCCCGCTCATGATCAACGCACACGCAGGCACCCGATACGGAATCCCCTTTCCGGTCTATGCCAGGGCTTCCTACGGTCACGCGGGCGCCCACATCCCTTCGCTTGCCAGATCCGTAGTCGCGTGTGGCTGGTTCGGAATTCAGACCTGGATCGGCGGACTGGCCATCAACGCGCTGATCGGATTTGTGTGGCCGGGATGGCACGAACTAGGCGGAAGCTCATCGTTCATGGGCTACGGCGTCTCGCACTACGCGAGTTTCCTGATCTTCTGGCTCATCAATGTATACTTCGTGTGGGCCGGGACGGAGAGCATCAAGTGGATGGAAACCGTCGCCGCCCCGTTCCTCATTGTCATGGGCCTCGCGCTGCTGGCCTGGGCGGCGATCCGGGTGGGCGGGGTCGGAGCCATGCTCCGCGGGTCGGAGAGCCTTGTCCAAAGTCAAGCAGAACGGTCAACTGGCGACTTTTTCCTCAAGCTATTTCTCCCTTGGTTGACAGCCATGGTGGGGTACTGGGCTACGCTATCTCTGAACATCCCGGACTTCACGCGCTACGCCGCCCGCCAGAAGGACCAGATAATGGGGCAGGCAGTGGGTCTACTCGTGACCATGCCTCTGTTTTCCTTCATCGGCGTCGCGGTGACCAGCGCGACAGTGCTGCTGTACGGGGAAGCGATCTGGAATCCGGTGGATCTGCTGGTTCGGATGTCGGAAGAGCAGGGAAGCGTTCTAACAGGAGTCTTGTCGATGTTCGTGGTCGTCGTCGCCACACTGAGCACCAATATTGCGGCCAATGTGGTGGCACCGGCGAACAGCTTCTCCAATCTCAGCCCACGCCGGATCAGCTTCCGGATGGGCGGGCTCATCGCGGCCGGTCTGGCCATCGTGATCTTTCCGTGGAAGCTGCTCGACCTGTATCAGACGTGGCTCATCAGCTACTCCGGTCTCCTCGGCGCAGTGGGCGGCGTGATCATGTGCGACTACCTGCTGATCCGCCGAATGCGGCTGAACATCGAGGCTCTGTATCGGCCGGGTTCCCAGTACGCGTACCGGAGCGGGATCAATCCGGCCGCCGTCTGGGCCACCCTTGCGGGTGCCGGCGCGGCGCTGCTCGGCGCCCTGGTGCCCGCGCTCTCTTTCTTGTTCAGCGGGGCCTGGTTCAGCGCCACTCTCGTCGCGTTCGCCGTCTACTGGGCCCTCATGCGAAGGACGGACGTGTCGCCCGTGGGCGCCGCCGCGCAACCCGTCACGCCCAGCCCCGCGCCCGCGTGAGCACCGCTCGGCAGCTGCTCGACGGCCCGCTCGACGGCCTTCGAGTCGTGGAGATGAGCGAGGCGCTTGCGGGCCCGTACTGCGCAATGATGCTCGGTGACCTCGGAGCGGATGTCATAAAGGTCGAACGGCGCGACGTGGGAGATCAGTCACGCGGCTGGGGCCCGCCGTTCGTCGAAGGCGAAAGCGCCTACTACCTGTCCGTGAACCGGAACAAGCGCAGTCTCGAGCTGAACATCAAAGAGCCAGCCGACCTGTCTGTGCTTCACCGCCTTCTGGATAGGGCAGATGTGTTCGTGACCAACAATCCGCGCATGGAGTCTCTGCGGCGCTACCGCCTGGACCCTGATACGGTGCGCGGCCGGAACCCCGGGCTCGTGTATGCCGCGATCAGCGGCTACGGGCACTCCGGGCCGAAAGCCGGTCAGCCAGGCTACGATCTGCTCGCGCAGGGAGAGGCCGGGCTCATGTCCATCACCGGAGATGCGGACGGCGGCCCGGTGAGGTTTCCGACTGCCATGGCGGACATCACGGCCGGCCTGTATGCCATGATCGGTATCGTCTCGGCTCTTTATGCTCGCGACCGGTCGGAGGACGGAAGCGCCGAGGGACAATTCGTGGATGTGTCGCTGGTGGACAGTCAGCTGACCTGGCTCGCCAACATCGGCAGCTCGTTCTTCGTGACCGGTGAGCGTCCTCGCCGCATGGGCAACGCGCACCCCACGATCACTCCGTATCAGCCGATCCGAGCGCGCGACAAGACGATGCTCGTCGCCGTCGGCAGCGAACGCCTGTGGGACAAGTTCTGCGCCGTACTCGGTATCTACGAAGATGTCCGTACGGATGCGCGCTTCGCGACCAACAGCGCACGCAACAAGAACCGCAGCGATCTGCTGCCCTTGTTGGAGGAGGTCCTGTCGGTCCGTGACGCCGATGACTGGCTGGCCGATTTCGTGGCGGAAGGCATCCCGGCCGGACCCGTCAATTTTCCGGATGAGGCACTGGCCGATCCGCATACGATAGCGCGCGGCATGATCGTCGAACTCGAGCATCCACTGCTCGGGACTGTCCGCTCGATCGGCAATCCGATCCATACCTCTGCTGCGGGCCCGACGTATCGGCGATATCCTCCTCGCCTCGGTGAGCATAACGAAGAGATTCGAGCTGAACTGGAGACTTGAATGAAGATCTACGATCTATCGCAGCCTCTGAACCAGGACGTCTACGCTTGGCCGTACTATCCGCCGTTCGAGGTCAAATACATCAAGCGGAAGGCCGAGCACGGAGTCAACGCGCAGTACATTCAGACGTCCAACCACATGGGCACGCACCTGGACGCCCCGCGCCACTTCGTGACCAACGGGATGACGATCGATCAGATACCGCTCGAGTGGCTGTACGGGCCGGGCGTGATCGTAGATCTCACGAACGAGATGAGCGACCTGTCGGTGTATACGCCCGACATGATCACAAGCCGGGTTGAGGTCCAGAAGGGTGATCTCCTCCTCCTACACACCGGCTGGCACAGGTTTGCCCAGTTCGGAGACGAGGCCAACGAAGAGCGTTACATCCATCTTCATCCAGGAGCTCACCCCGACATGGTGGCCTGGCTTCTGGAGATGGAGATCAAGATCTGGGGCGTGGACGCGATCTCCACCGACCATCCCATGAACCTCCCCATCGGCCGTTTCCTCGGGAAGGGAATGCAAGGGCACTGCGACAAGGTACGCCGGATTGCGGAGACCAAGTTCGGAGGACCCGAAGGGGTGGCCGCCGTCTTCCCGGATGACCACTATCAGCTCACCCACAACGCGCTGTTCCCGCACAACTGCATGCACATCGAGAACCTGGGCGGACAGATCTCAGACCCTGTGTTGCAGGACCGTCGGCTGACCATCGGCTGTTTTCCGTGGTTGTTCAAGGGCGGGGAAGCGGCCTTTTGCCGCACCGTGGCTTTCACGGAGGAGTAGGGTGCTTCTGGAGCGCAGCGCGAGCTCCGCGCGCACCCAGTGAGCGAGCTGGCCCTTCTTCCGGCCACGGAGCAGGCGCGCATCGTTCGGAGCCGGGAGATCTCGGCCGCGGAGCTGCTAGTCGCCTGCCAGGAGCAGATGTCTGCGCACAACGAGACCCTCAACGCTGTCGTTACTCTGAACGAAAACGCGCCCGCTGAAGCGGACGCCGTGGACCGGGTGTTCGCCGCCGGTGACGACCCGGGGCCGCTGGCCGGACTCGTGGTCGGGATCAAGGATGTAACGGAGACGGCCGGGATCAGGACGACGTACGGTTCAACGCTCTACGCGGATCACGTCCCTGAGAAGGACGCCGAAATCGTGCGCCGCTTTAGGTCCGCGGGCGCCGTGATCCTCGGCAAAACGAACACGCCCGAGTTCGCCGCGGGCGGGAACACCTGGAATGAGGTGTTTGGCAGGACACGGAATCCCTGGAACCCGCAGCGTAGCGCCGGCGGATCCACCGGGGGCGGCGCAGCGGCCCTGGCCACCGGGATGATCTCGCTTGCGCAGGGAACCGATCTAGGTGGCTCGCTGCGCATTCCGGCCTCATTCTGCGGCGTCACGGGGCTCCGGCCGTCACCCGGCCTCGTTCCCACCAGCCCTTCCTGGTACCTGTGGGACACGCTGCAGGTGAGCGGAGTGATGGGCCGCACGGCTGCGGACGTGGGACTCGCGCTGCAGGCGTTGGCCGGCGCGAGCACGGAGTTTCCGATCGCCCAGCCGGTGGCGGGGCGGAGCTTCGCGGCTGCCGCGGCCACGCCGTGGGAGGGGCGTGGGCTGGCGTACTGTCGCGACATCGCGGGGATCGGAATCGATGCGGATATCAGTCGCGTATGCTCTGAGGCGGCCGAGACCGTGGCCGCAACTGAGATAGAACTCGACCTGTCGTACGGGCGTGAGGCTTTCCTGGCCCTTCGCGGCCTGTGGTTCCTGGCGCACCTTCACGACGACTTGGATCGGCTGGACGAGTGCGGGGTGAACGTGGCCAACAACATCCGTGCAGGGCTCGAGGTTACGGCTCCGCAACTGGCCGACGCGGAACGAGCCAGGCGGCGGATGCGCCAGGAGCTGAGCGCGCTGTGTGACACCTACGATGCCCTGCTGACGCCATGCATGGCAGTGCCGCCGTTCCCGGTGGACCAGAACTATCCGGAAACGATCGACGGGCAACCCATGAAAACATACATCGATTGGGTAGCCCCGACCTTCGTGCTCAGTCTCTCCGGCCTGCCCGTGGCATCAGTTCCGTGCGGCCTCGACTCGAATGGGCTTCCCGTTGGGATGCAGATCGTCGGCCCCCCGCACGGCGAAGAACTCGTGCTGTCCATCGCCGCCCGCCTTCAGGCCGAACGACCGATCGGATCTCCCGCGTCCTGAGGGGGACCTCAACAGGAGGGGCCGGCTACCGATTGGCGGCCGGCCCCGTTGGGCTCGGATCTGGTGCAAGCCGCCGGTGAGGTAGCGGCCCGCGTGTCCGAACTAGTTTGGTGCGTGCGTCCCGGCGCTACCATAGTGCCGGTCGCGGCCGAACGTCTTCCCGCCCGGATCAACCCCTCCGTTGTCCATCTGCGCTATGTACTGACGTATCGAGCCGGGAAACGGTTCGGTCTGCGCGTTATCGCCGAAGGGGTCGGAATACCACACCGCCGGACCCTCCGCATTCCGCACATTGTTCGAATTGATGTCCACCGCGCGCTGCACACCGTTGAACGCTGAGCGCGGGTCATCGAACGTCAGACCAAGAAGGGTGCCGCCGTTGGTGGACTCCTCACAGGCGCCGTCGTCGGCCGTGTCGCCGTTTGCTTCAGTCTCATAGCACACCGCGATCGGCCGTCCGGTGACATCTGCCAGGGCCGGGTCATGGAAGCGGCTCGGAAAGAACACCTGATAGTACGGATTGATCGAGGCCAGTGTACCACCGCCATCCCTGCGTATGCGAGCGGAGACTTGCCAGCTTTCCCTCAGGCTCCCGAAGCTGGATCGCTCTCCGTCCGGCACGAGGATGTTTGCCTCGACGCATTGCCTGTCGGGGATGATCCTCTTTCCACCACCGTCCGGCGAATTGGCGGGATTGGGAGTACCGACGAACACATGACGGTCTCCGTCGCAGGAGGCGACGAACTCGCCCGCCTTGCCGATAGCCGTCATCATCGTCATGTGGATCTCGGTGCCGTCTGTGCAGGCGATGTGATAGACGAGTTCATGCAGGTTGTTGGTAAACGCGTCCCTGGAGTGCGTCCCCTGATGCAACTTCGTGAGCATGCTGCATCGCGTAGCGAGCAGCTCTCCAGCCGCACCGCCCGGGGTGGCCTCGAAGTCATCCTCCCACTCCACCTTGTGCCCAAAGTGATCTTCGTGGCGAGGACTGGCTGGATCCCAAATGTCTAGCTGCTCGTTGGCGTAGCCGAACGGGATCGGGCCGACAGCCGCGAACAATGACGAACCACTTGGGTCACGGCCATGATCATGCCCGAAGGTGCAGCCCGTGGCTGGATCGTCCGGCGGGTGCCAGGTCGGGTAGATCTTCCCGTCCGGACCTATCGTCTGAAAGGCATCGTGCTGTGCCTGCGTGCATGTATCGTTCGGGCCAGGCGTCCAGCGTCCGAACGCAACACTGGATACTCCGGTGCTGGTCGGAATCGTAACGCCAGGATCCGATGCGCTAATGGGTCCCGAGACTGGATCTTGCGAACATCCGGCGAAGCTCCCCGCGGCCATAACAAGAATCGCCATTCGTGCTGGCGAGCGTGCGGGCTGCATCATGTCGATCATGCCTCCGTCAGTATCCGATAGTGATCCAGAGCGTCAGCGCCAGGTGACGCTGAGTCCGACCTGGATGAGTGAAAATCCGGCGTCGCCAACCGCGACGGTGTCTCCGAATCGGAGATTGCCATAAAGGGTCTGGCTGTAGCGAACGAATGGCGTGAGTGTGGAGTTAGGGCCCGCGGGTAGGTCGATTCCCATTCCTACCCTGGGGCCAAAGGAAGTGCTGGTAAGCGCGGTGCTGCCTCCGTCAGAAGCGCGGTAGAAAGTGGCGCCGCCTCCGAAGGACAGGTGCATGCGCCCTCGTGGATTCGGGTACCAGTTCGCCAGCAGGCTGGCCGTAGCGTGCACACGCCGCACCTCATCGTCCTGCCGTCCCCACCCGGTCGCTTCCAGGCCAATTACCAGGCTCTCCGACGTGGCCACACCAATACTGGCCAGCAGCGAGGGACCTCCGTCGCGCTGCCCGATACAGTTCTGACAGCCGACGCGGGACCAGCCGTAGCCCACGCCGAATCCATAAGAAAGCCCCTCCCTCACCTGGACTCCCTGGGCGGCCGCGGGTTGGCTTAACACCAGGAGAGCGATCAGGCAGGGGAGGGAGCATTTTAGTAGTTGCTCAGGGTATTTCAACGCTCGTTCCTTTCGTTTCCGAAGCGGATCGGCGAGGTTGCCCCGCTCATGGCTGCGATCTTTGCCACTTCCGTGCCATGAGAGACAGGCCGGAAAACCGGGCCGTATGGCGTTTTCGCCTGGACTAGTTGGTCAATTCTTACTTGGCTGTACACTTCGTGCAGGCAGTTACTTACCGCCGTATTCTGTTGATTGCTAGACGCTTGGGAGTGATTCAGTTCAAGAACCTGTCTTATCGGAGAGCAGAGTGACTTGTTCACATTGCGAAGGAGCCAACAGCTTCTTCGGCCGGCGGATGGCGCGCCGGGAACTGAAGAAGTACCGGAAGGCCGGGCCATCCGTGACGACAGATCTGCTTGTAGGTGCGCTTCTGGATCATGGGGCGGAGTCGTCATCGCTCTTGGACATCGGCGGTGGGATAGGGGCGATTCAGCACGCTGCCGGAGACTGGGGCGCTCCGTTCGTCACGTCAGTTGACGCTTCTTCCGCCTACCTCGACGCAGCCCGCCTGGAGGCGAGCTCGCAGGGGTACGCGGGCCAGGTCGACTACATCCTCGGGGACTTCGTCGAGATAGCCGAGTCCGTTCCCGGAGCCGATGTCGTCACACTGGACCGGGTCCTCTGCTGCTATCCCGATATGCCTGCGCTGGTACAGAAGTCAGCTGCGAAAGCACGAAGGATGTATGGCCTTGTCTACCCGCGTACGAACCTGCTGATGCGGACGGCGCTTAAGATCTTGAATCTGTTCAGCTGGCTGACGCGGAATCCTTTCCGGGCTTATGCACATGATCCCGCGTCGATCGCTCGGCACGTGGGCGAAGAGGGCCTAAGGAGGGTCTTTGTTGGCGGCACAATGCTGTGGAAGGTAGAAGTTTACTCGCGAGCTGAGGCGCTGGAAACGTAAATGTCGCTGGAGCGCTTCATCCGGGCCATGCCCAAAGTCGAGCTGCACGTGCACCTGGAGGGATCCATTCGGCCCGAGACCCTGCTCGTTCTCGCCCGGCGCAATGGCGTGGAGCTGCCCGGCTCGGATGTGGAGGGCCTGCGCCGCTGGTACACGTTCCGGGATTTCCCCCATTTCGTCGAGATCTTCCTGACCCTGGTACAGTGTATTCAGACACCCGATGACATCGAACAGATCGCCACAGAGTTTCTAGGACAACAGGCCGCACAAAACGTGAAACATACAGAAATTACCTATACTTGTTTCACACAGTGGGTGAATCACGATATGTCTTACGATGTCCAGCTCGAGGCCCTGAATCGTGCCGCCGCGCACGCGGAGCGAGAGTGGGGAATCAGCATGTCGTATACGATCGATTACGCCCGCCACATGCCTCCCGAAGACTTTGTCGGTGTGGCGGAATGGGCTGTTGGCAGGCAGGGTAGCGGCGTCTCGGCGCTGGGCCTGGGTGGCCCCGAGGTCGGATTTCCCCCCAAACTGTTCACCGAGGCGTTCGAGATCGCGCGGCGTCACGGGCTGCCTAGCGCTCCTCATGCGGGCGAGACCATGGGCGCCAGCAGTGTCCGCGGCGCCATCGAGGCGTTGCATGCCGACCGAATCGGCCACGGGGTGCGATGCCTTGAGGATCCCGATCTTGTGGGCCTCCTGCGGGAGCGGCAGACTCCGCTCGAGGTGTGTCCCAGCAGCAACGTTTGTCTGGGTGTCTCGCCCTCCCTGGACAAACATCCGCTTCCGCGTCTCATGGAGGAGGGACTTTACGTCACGATCAACTCTGACGATCCTCCCATGTTCGGAACAACGCTCACTGATGAGTTCCTGCGAACCACAGACGTTTTCGCGTTCTCTCACGAAACGATTGGAGAGCTCGCACTGAACGCTGCGCAGGCTTCCTTCCTGCCGCAGGACCGGCGCGAGGCGCTGGTAACAGAGATGCGACTGGAAATGGCGGACCTGAAACAGGAATTCGGTCTCGTCTAGAGAGCCTCACCTAGGAGGTTGCATGCAGGCTGGACTCAGCCGGTGCTGGTCGATGCTCATGATGCGCGGATTGTTCGCGATCTTGTTCGGTCTGATCACGGTGGGGTACCCGATCACCATATTGCAGACGCTCATCACGCTGTTCGGCGCCTTCGTGCTTGTAGACGGTATTATGG
>JAZGCO010000024.1:0-13422 GCA_036476995.1 Gemmatimonadota bacterium | reverse complement strand
ATCGTAGTCCGACTCGAGCCGCGTTCTGATGTCGTCGGGCAAAGCGGTCATAGGCAGGGCCAGAGGTTCGAAACGGCCTCGATCATGGCCTCTATTCGCCCACCACACTGACCACGACCGTCCGGTTCCGCGGGCGCGTGTCGAAGTCGAGCAGCACAACCTGCTGCCACGTTCCGAGCGGAATCTGCCCTCCAACAATCGGCATGCAAAGCGAAGGACCTACCAGACACGCCCGCACGTGGCTGTGCCCGTTATCGTCGTGCCAGGTCTCCTCGTGCAGGTAAGGGCCGTCACGGGGCGCGATGCCCTCCATGGCCACCGAAATGTCGCGCGTCACGAGTCCTGGTTCGAACTCCAGGGTCGATAGCGCCGCAGTGGAGCCAACCACCATGCAGGTAGCCTGGCCGGTGGCCACTCCGGAGCCGCGAACACCTGCCTGAAGCTCCTGTGTGAGATCCAGGATTTCGTCGTTGCCTGCCGTCCGGCGCGTGATTTCGAAGCTCGAAGCCTGCATCTAAACTCCCCCTTGCGTGTACGAAATGGCGTGTTTGCTGGGCCCGTGTTTCACCCGTAGCTTGAGCGACCCAATGACCGATCGACTCCACCTTTCTGCGCGTGCGATATTCGCGGCACTGGCCGTGACCGCCGCAGCGTGCGCCGCTTGCGGACGTCCGCCAGCCATGGGCCAGTTCGATACGCTGATCCTGGTGATCCCCGATGTGCTCTGGGAACAGGTCAGCGACATGACCGAGGCGGCCCTCGAGCCCACTATTTTCACCACACGCGACGACCGCAAGTTCGTGGTCACGCAGGTTGATCCTCAGGCTCCGGACATCGCGCACCTGCTCACCTGGAAACAGGTTATCGTGATGGCGCCGCCGGGTGATTTCAATCTTGAGAAGATAGCCTCCGGAGCAGACCGGGATGAGCTCGCCTCGCCTGATATTTTTCGTTCGTTCAACGTCTGGGCTCGTAATCAGGTGGCGACGGGCGTGGTGCTCGACCCGGCGCGTGAGGCTGCCTCCCTCCTGGAGCAGCTGCCTGCGCTCGGCGAGTTGGTGGACGACGACTACCGGGCATATGTCCGTGGGAAGATGTTCGTTAGTGGTGTGGACACCGCGCTGGCCGAGGCGCTTGAACCGCACGTCGGAGCCACAGCGATGGTACCCAAAGTCTACACTCTAACACTTCGCAGCGGTGACATCGCCGTCATCCGCAACGACAATCCCGACCCTAGTCAGCTGATCCGTTCGATCCTCGTCCAGAGGGTTCCCGGCCCGGGAGCGGGCCCGGTGCCGGCGGCGGCCGACTCCGTCTACGCCTGGCGGGAGTCGATCGACGACGTTCAGTACAACGTCCCGCAGAGCATCACGCCGCTGGAGGGCTCAGACGACTTGTTGACCGTCAACGGAGCGTTCACGGCACAGGTCCGTGGGACATGGAGAGATGAGGGGTCGTTCCCCGCGGCGGGTCCGTTCATCGCCCGCTCCATGCAGTGCGAGGACTACACCGTGTATATCGACGCGTGGCTGTATTCTCCCTCACCGCGGCGGAGCAAGTACGAGTATCTGCTCCAGCTCGAGGAGATCCTGGATTCGTTCAGCTGTAGCAACTGACACTCAGCCGGCGGACCCGGGTCCGCTGATAGGTGGGCAAGACGCAAATGTCCTTCGTTCATCTCCACACACATAGCGAGTATTCGCTCCTGGATGGAGCCAACCGCATCGACGAACTGCTCGACCGAGCGGAAGAGTTCGGGATGCCGGCCGTGGCCCTCACCGACCACGGAAACATGCACGGCGCCTGGGCCTTCCAGGAGCGGGCTCGCAAGAAGAAAATCAAGCCGATCCTCGGCTTCGAGGCCTACGTAGCGTATGGCAACCGGCGTTCCAAGCAGCGGCCCGACGACGCACCTCAGGACTATTCTCATCTGGTTCTCCTGGCTCAGAACAACACGGGCTACAAGAATCTTCTGAAGCTGAGTTCGCGGGGATATTTGGAGGGATTCTACCGGAGGCCGCGCATCGATCACGAACTCCTTGCCGAACACTCGGAAGGCGTGATCGTGCTGAGCGCCTGCCTGACGGGAGAGGTGGCCAAGCACCTGACTCTCGAGCGCTTCGACCGCGCCAGGAAGGCGGCCGAGTGGTTCGCGCAGACCTTTCCTGATCGTTTCTGGCTTGAGGTTCAGAAGCACGGCATCTCGGTCCAGGAGCCGGTGAATGAGGGAGTGTTTCAGATCGCGCAGGAGCTGGGTCTTCCGGTCGTCGTCACCAACGACGCGCATTATCTGAGGCGTGAAGACGCGGACATGCATGACACGCTGCTCTGTATCGGCACCGGGAAGGAAAAGAGCGACCCGGACCGCATGCGCTTCGAAGGATCTGAGAGCTACTTCAAGTCCCCCGAGGAGATGGCGGAGCTGTTCCCGGACAGGCCGGACGTCTGCGCCAACACGCTGGACGTGGCCGAGCTGTGCAATGTCGATTTCGAGCAGAAGTACTTTCTACCCAATTTTCCGTTGCCGGAAGAGTACGACGATGACATTTCTCTGCTCCGTCACCTGACGGAAACGGGAGCGGCCGAACGCTACGGAGATCCGCTCCCTCCTGAGGCGCGGGCACGGCTGGACTACGAGTTCGGAGTCATCACCGAGATGGGATACGCGGGCTATTTCCTCATCGTATCCGACTTCATGCGAGCGGCCCGCGAGATGGACATTCCCGTCGGGCCCGGGCGAGGCTCTTCGGCCGGATCGCTGGTAGCCTACGCGCTCCGCATCACCGACGTAGATCCGCTCGAGTTTGGTCTCCTGTTCGAGCGTTTCCTCAATCCCGAGCGAATCTCGATGCCGGACATCGATATCGATTTCTGCTATGAGCGCCGGGGAGAAATCATCGAGTACGTGCGCCAGAAGTATGGCAAGAGCTCAGTGGGCCAGATCATCACGTTCGGGACCATGAAGGCCCGTGCGGTGGTGAGGGACGTGGGACGGGTGATGGGCTTAACGCCGGCCGAGCAGGACAAGTTGGCTAAGCTGATCCCGAGTACGGCGGGATATTCGCTCACCGTGGCCGAGGCGATCGAAAAGGTGAAGGAGCTGAAGGACCTGTATCGGTCCGACAGCCGGACCCGCGAGGTGCTCGACTATGCCAAGCGCATCGAAGGCCTTAAGCGCCACAGCTCGGTTCACGCTGCGGGAGTAGTGATCGCGCCCGGACCACTCGAAGAGTACGTGCCGGTGTGCGAGGACACGAAGGCCCGCGACGGCTCGGTCATTACTCAGTTCGACATGATCGACTTGGAGAAGGCCGGGATGCTGAAGATGGATTTCCTCGGCCTCCGCACTCTCACGGTGATCCACGACGCCGCCAAAACGATCGAGGAACGACACGGTGTACACGTCGATTGGGATGACATCGGCCGTGACGACCCCGAGGTGTACAAGATGCTCGCCTCCGGCGGTACGCCCGGCGTGTTCCAGTTCGAATCCCCGCTGGCGACTGAAAAGCTCCGGGCCATGCGCTGCGACCGGTTCGATAATCTGGTCGCCGTCAACGCCCTCATCCGGCCGGGACCGCTCGACTCCGGGATGACGGACGTCTACATCCGGCGCAAACGCGGCTCCGAACCTGTTGAGTACCCGGTGCCTGAGCTCAAGGAAGTGCTCGAGCCTACGTATGGGGTCATCACGTATCAGGAGCAGGTGATGCGGGCCGCGAATCTGCTGGCGGGTTTCTCTCTCGCCGAAGCGGATGTACTTCGAAAAGCGGTCGGGAAAAAGGATGCGGCGCTCACCGCCAAGGTCCTCAAAGACTTCCGTTCCCGGGCCGTCGAGCGCGGAATGTCGAAGGACAAAGCGGCTGAGATTTCGGGCCTGATCCAGACGTTCGGCCGCTACGGCTTCCCGAAGGCGCACGCGGTGGCGTACGCCCTTCTTTCGTACCGAACGGCATGGCTCAAGGCGCACTATCCAGCGGAGTTCCTGGCGGCGCTTCTGTCGTCCATAATCGACAACACCGACAAGGTCGTGTCGTACATCGCC
This sequence comes from Gemmatimonadota bacterium, assembly GCA_036476995.1. Classification (GTDB taxonomy): domain Bacteria; phylum Gemmatimonadota; class Gemmatimonadetes; order Palauibacterales; family Palauibacteraceae; genus JAZDDE01. The sequence continues at coordinate 9,377 of JAZGCO010000024.1, read as the reverse complement.
ACCGGCCGGAGCATGGGGCTCGAGGTAGTCCCCCCCAGCGTCGCCGAGTCAGGCTACAAGTTCACGGTGGTCGGAGACGGACAGATCCGGTTCGGACTGGGGGCCATCAAGGGCGTGGGCGCGTCCGCCATTCAGTCGATCCTGGCGGCGCGTGAGGAGGAGCCGTTCGCGTCCCTGTTCGACTTCTGCTGCCGGATCGACACGCGGCTCAACAACAAGCGAGTGCTGGAGTGCCTCATCGCGGCCGGCGCACTGGACCAGTTCGGCGAACGAAGGCAACTCAAGGAGGGCCTCGAGAACACGCTTGCGGCCGCGCAGCTACGGCAGCGCGAACGCCAGAGTGGCCAGGCGTCCCTGTTCGGAGGAGAGGGTGAGGGACATCCCGCCCCCGTTCTCCCGGATCTGGGGGCGTGGTCGGAGGCGGAGCGCCTCAAGGAAGAGAAAGCCGTTCTGGGATTCTATATCTCGGGCCACCCGCTGGAGCGGTTCAGAGATCTTCTCGAGATGCTGGCTCTGGAAGCGAACACCTCGATGATCGAGCGGCTGCGAGACCGGACTATCGAGCTCGGCTGTGTGGTTACGGCGATGGACGTGCGGGTGTCGCGGAAGAACGGCCGGGAGTGGTGCCGGCTTACGGTGGAGGACTTCCATGGTACGGCCGACGCTCTGGTGTTCGGCGACGTATGGACGGAGTACCGATTTCTGTTCGCGGAAGACGTTCCGGTGCTTCTTACGGGCACGGTGTCCGGAAACTCGCGCGATGATGAGAATCCCCCCATCTTTGTCGATTCTGCCAAACCGCTGCGCGAGTTACGCGACGGCGGGCAGATCGGCGTTTGCATCGAGTTTCGGGCGGATGAGGACGTCGAACCGGGCCAGTTTGAACCGATCCGGCGTGTACTGGCGGCCGCTCCCGGTGAAGGAAGAGTTTACCTGAAGTGGAAGGCCGCGAACGGAAACGGCGACGAGCCGGCTCTGCTGACGTCGGACAGCCTGCGTGTGGCGCCGAGCGCCGACTTGCTGGCTGAGCTCCGAACGTTGTTGGGTGGAGAACGGGTACACCTGATGCGCGGATAGCCGGACCGGCCCGTACGGACCGGTTACATTGGATCCAGGGACGGGCATGATAGATCCGAGAGAGAAAAATCTGGAAGAGATGCGCCGCCGCCTGGTTGAGCTGAAAGCCATGGCCAGGGAGAGTGGTCTCGACGTCTCAGGCCAGGTCAACGAGTTGGAACGCCGGCTGGCGGTGGAACAGGCCGCGATTATGGCCAGTCTGTCCCGCTTTGACCGTGTCCAGCTCGCCCGCCATCAAGAGCGACCCTTCACGCTCGACTACATCGACCGTCTGTGCACCGACTGGGTCGAGTTGCACGGCGATCGCAAGTACCGGGAAGACCCTGCCATCGTCGGCGGTTGGGCCACGCTCGCCGGCCGCAGCGTCATGATGATCGGCCACCAGAAGGGCCGAGACATGAAGGATAACCTGCACCGGAACTTCGGATCAGCTCACCCCGAGGGCTACCGCAAAGCGGCGCGGCTCATGCTGCTGGCTGAGAAGTTCGGGCGGCCGGTGGTGACGCTGGTGGACACGCAGGGCGCCTATCCGGGTATCGGGGCGGAAGAGCGTGGCCAGGCTGAGGCCATCGCGCGGAACCTCATTGTGATGGCAGGACTGCGGACGCCGATCCTCTCCTGCGTGATCGGAGAGGGCGGCAGCGGTGGAGCGCTCGGCATCGCGGTGGCGGATCGCATACTCATGATGGAGAATGCGATCTATTCGGTCATCTCGCCGGAAGGGTGCGCGGCCATTCTCTGGCGCAGCCGCGATCGAGCTCCCGAGGCGGCGGAGGCGCTCCGGGTGACGGCCGATGATCTGTCGGAATTCGGCATCGTGGACGAGGTGGTGCCTGAACCGCTGGGCGGGGCGCATGTGAATCCCGACGAAGCGGCCGCGACACTTGGAGAGGCTCTGGAGCGGAATCTGGACGATCTCGTCGCCATGAATCGGGATGAGCTGGTTCAGAAGCGCCGCGAAAAGTACGCGCAGATGGGACGCTGGGTAGAGACGAAAGTCGACCAACAAGCAGAGATCGAGCAGGAATAGATGGCGAGCAACGAGCAGGACGAAACGCAGCCGACCAAAGGCGAGACGCCCAACGAAGATCCGCCCGAGCGTCCGGAATCAGCCCGCGGGAAAGCTCCGATCCCGGTGCGGTGGAGCCAGGGAGCGCGTGGCCCCGACCGACTGCCAAGTCGCAGCCGACCCGGCAGTCCGGCCCGGGCCGATTCGTCGCGCCGCTTGCGGCCACCACCCAAGATCCACACCACCGGCGAGAATGGGCACGCCAGGCCAGGCTCACAGAGCGGACCGGCACGTACCGTCCAGATCGTTCAGGTCCAGTTCAAGGGAGTCCGAACAGACTACTTCACCTGGCGCAGTGACGCGGGCCTTCGAACCAACGAGTACGTCATCGTGGAAGCAGATCGCGGCCAGGACCTGGGCTGGGTGAAGCGGGCGGAGGACGCCGAGCAACACTCGTGCGAGGGCGGCTGTGACCACATCGAAGACCGGCCGGTCGTACTGCCCGCGAGGCGGGTGTACCGGCGCGCCGCGCCGTCAGATCTGGAACGGCACTTCACATTGGCCGGTGACGAAGTCGATATTAGAAGCCGGACACGCGCCCTCGTTCGCAAGCACAAGCTCAAGATGAAAGTGAGCGAGGCTGAGTGGCAGTGGGATCGCAACAAGCTGACGGTGTTTTTCACGGCCGAAAAGCGTGTGGACTTCCGGGCTCTGGTAAAGGAGATGGCTCGCACGTTCAAGACCCGGATAGAGCTGCGTCAGATCGGAGTCCGCGACGAAGCCAAACGCCTGGGCGGCATCGGGCGCTGTGGACGCGAACTGTGCTGCCGCCTGTGGCTTCCGGAGATCGAGCCGGTCACGCTCCAGCTCGCCAAGGATCAGGGACTCTCGCTCAATCCGGCTCAGATCTCAGGGGCCTGCGGAAGGCTCATGTCGTGTCTGCGGTACGAGCACGAGATGTATGAGCAGGCCAAGAAGCGTTTTCCGCGAGTGGGGAAGAGACTGCGCACTGATCGCGGCGAAGAAGAGGTCACAGCATGGGATCTATTTCGCGAAACGATCTCGCTCAGAGGACCTGACGGAGAAATTCGCACTGTTCCCCTGGAAGACTTGAAGGCGGAAACCAAGAAACGCCGAAGCCAGGCCCGCCCTCAGCCTCGGCCGCAGTGAGCCGCTACTACCTCACTACCGCCATCGACTACTCGAATGGCAAGCCCCATGTGGGGCACGCCTACGAGAAGGTCGGCACGGACGCCATCGCCCGATACCACAGGCTCCTGGGCGACGATGTCCACTTCGTGATCGGGATGGATGAGCACGGCCAGAGCGTAGCCCGCGAGGCCGAAAAGCTGGGGCAAGAACCTCAAGCCTGGGTGGATGGGCTGGCGGCTAGTTGGCAGGAGGTGTGGGGCCTGCTTCAGCTATCCCATGACGACTTCATCCGCACTACCGAACCTCGGCACATCCGTGCGGTGGAAGCCATGGTGGAGCGCCTGCAGGCCGCCGGCGACGTCTATCTGGATCGGTACGAAGGATTCTATTGCGAGCGATGCGAAGCGTTCCGCAAAGAGTCGGAGCTGGTGAACGGCCGGTGCCCGCTACATCCCAAGCGCGACATCGAATGGACGGAAGAGGAGAACTACTTCTTCCGCTTGTCGGCGTATCGCGACCGCCTGCTCGAACACATCGCGAAACATCCGGAATTCGTGCAGCCCACCAGCCGGCGAAATGAGATCCTGCGACTTCTCGAGGGCGGCCTGGATGACATATCGGCGTCCCGTTCGCGCGTGCCGTGGGGCGTGCCGTTCCCCGGCGCTCCTGAGCACACGGTCTACGTGTGGCTGGACGCGGTTACCAACTACCTATCGGCAACCGGTTTCCCCGATGAGGGATTCGATGACGTCTGGCCCGCTCAGCTGCACGTGATAGGCAAAGACATTACCAGATTTCACTGCGTAATCTGGCCGGCCATGCTGATGGCAGCCGGCATTGAGCTGCCGGCCGTGGTTTGGGCTCACGGATTCGTCATGATCGGGGGCGGCAAGTTGTCCAAGTCGGACGCTGAGCTTCTGGATCTCGTGACGCTGATCGAAAGGCATGGATCGGATGCGCTCCGCTACGTGCTTCTGGCCGAGGCCCCGTGGGACCGAGACCGGGATTTTCCGTCGGCCGAAGGGTTTCTGCAGCAATTCGACAACCGGTACAACGCTGACCTGGCCAACGATCTTGGCAACCTGCTGAATCGTTCGGTATCGATGATTCAGAAGTATCGGGGAGGGATTGTGCCGGCCGGAGGAGGCACCGAGCTGGATGCGCTCGTCGACAGCGCCATCGCCGACTATCACGGTCACATGGCCAACCTCGACCTACATAAAGCCATCGAGACTGCCATGTCGGTGGTTCGAGACGCGAACGGATTTATCGATACGGCCCAGCCCTGGAGTCTGGCCAAGGACCCCTCCGAGTCCGAGCGGTTGGATCACGTGCTCGCAGCCCTGGTCAGGGGACTGGCGGCAGCGGCCGTGACTCTGGCGCCATTCATGCCAGGCAAGTCCGAAGAGCTGTGGAACCGGCTGGGAGGCGACGGGCTGGTACCGACGTTTGGAGAGCTGGAGCGCCGAATGCCAAGCCAGCTTCCGTCGGAGTCAACCGGAGTTCTGTTCCCGCGATCCGACTACTAGGCGTAACCAGTGACTCCGGCCAGTCATGAGATGACGGGCGGTTGACAGAACCCGGGCAACACGGGTACTCTCGCGCGTCCCGCTCATGCGTTACGCAACGTCTCGCCTGAGCAGACTTTTCATACCCAACAGTCCCATTCGGCCCGTCGGTGGCGTGGCTATGTGGCGGTGTTGGGGTGTAAAGCAGTGTCAACTAGACAGATAAGAAGCACGAGTACTACCCGGCGAAGATGCGGTCTGCATCATGCCTGCTGCGGTGGTGCCCGTCTTGCTTACAACTGAGGCGCACGCAGTAAGCATCGACTGCCGCCGCTGAACGGGTTACCGTAACCGGCGCACAACACGGATCTAATATTGGCCCAACGCAAGCCGAAACAGTGGACGCTCCAGGTAATGCCTGACAACGGTGGGTCGGTGCGCACTATGCGCGTCTCCCGCCGTCTTGTTCGTATTGCCGTGGTCTCTGCTGCCGCTTTGCTGGTTCTGGCCGTGACGTTCGTCGCGGATCTGGCGGTCGGGGCAAAACGGGAGGCTCACCTCGCACTATTGCAGAGCGAGAACCACCACCTGCGACAGAATCTCGGACAGATCGAGGGACAGGTGAGTGCGCTTGCCGGGTCCGTGGACCGGTTGACGGCAGGTGACCAGCGCGTTCGGCTGCTGGCCGGTCTGGCGCCGATCGATCCTCAGGTTCGGGCGGTGGGTATCGGCGGTCCGCCTGTGGTGGATCCCGCCCGTGAAGAGTTCTTCCGAGTTTCTGCTGAGCTGGCCGGACACACCTACGGAACCAAATACGACGTTGATGAGCTGACTCGTAGAGCCGAGTTGCTGTCCGTCAGCCTATCCGAGGCGCTCGACTCTCTCCGTATGCATGAGGAGATCTTCCTGGCCCGCCCGTCCGTGCGCCCTGTACAAACCAACGAGGCCTGGATCAGCTCCAGCTTCAGCCGCAGCCGGTATCATCCCATCCTCCAGTACAACCGGCCGCACACGGGCATCGACATCTCGGCCGAGTCCGGATCGCCGATCCTCGCGACTGCGAACGGTACCGTGATCTTCACGGGCACGAACGGTGGATACGGGAAGATGATCGAGGTGGATCACGGATTCGGGTACCGGACACGCTACGCGCACGCGAGAGCGATTACGGTCCGAACCGGCCAGCAGGTGCGCCGGGGCGATCAGCTGGGCGAGGTTGGACGGACGGGCCTGGTCAACGCTCCGAGCCTGCATTACGAGGTCATGGTGAACGAGCGGGCGGTGAATCCACGCGAGTTCCTACTCGACGGCAACATCCCGGAGTAGCCCTCTTGAGAGTCTGCCCGTAGCGTAGCCGCTTTCTTTCGGGGTCACGTTTTCGTTGAAAAAGGCCGCACCCGCCCATACATTGCCGCTCGCTCAGCCGGACCGTGTCGTGCACGCTGTCCGGCCAGACCGGCCAAAACTCGTTCACAAATGAGCCTGGAGACGGTATGCGGGTGAAACGATTCTCCCTCCTCCTCGGAGCGGTATTCGCGCTTGTTCTCACCACGGCCTGCGGCGGATCCGAATTGTCCGTGCAGGTGCTCTCTGATGGCGCCGATGCTGCGGTGCCAGTATCGGACCTTCCGGTCACCTTTCTTCCGTTCGATAGAGACTCGCTATTCGCGGTTCTGACGGATGAAGCTCCCAGCGGTGAACCCATGGTGCCCGAGGATCTTACGGCGACGTTTGCGCGCATCAGCCAGCTTCAGGAGACCTGGAGCGCGGCGGAAGCGGAGTGGGCCGAGACCCGAGACCAGCTTCAGCGGCTGTCAGGCGAGCTGCAAAGTCTTGACCGGCGCAGCCGTGAGTACCGCGAGCGGTTTGACCGATTCAACGACCTGGAGGCGAGCGAGCGGCGCCTGGACCGCGAGAAGCAGGACGCGTTCAACGCATTCGACAGCCTCCAGCGCACGGCTCTGGCCCGGGCCGACTCGGTACGGGCGGTGATCGCCGCCTGGGAAGACGTGGCTTTCGCCAGGTACGGAGAACGCGAAGCGGAGATTCTGGCCGCTCTCGGAGCGGAGATTCTCGAGGATACCACGGATGCGACGGGAACGGTCTCCCGGCGGTTCGGTGGCGGCGATTGGTGGGTGCATGCGCGGGTGACAACGGCGGCCGGTGAGCGGTACTGGAACGTGCTGGTCGGGCCGGGCGTTGGCGACACGCTTCGGCTCGATGCGAGTAACGGTGAGGATCGCCTCAGACTCTGATTCGGGCGGGCGCGAGCCCTCCCCGCCGGCACTGGCATGACTGACGTCCGGATGGATTCGTCCGAGTCGCTGTCGTTCGACGTCGACAAGAACCGGGTCGGCTGGCTGGTGTTCGACCAACCGGGATCCTCTCAGAACATCCTGTCCGCCGCGGTTCTCCACGACCTCGACCATCTCTTGGGCGAGCTGGAATCCCGGATCGCGAACGGGCAGATGGTGGCCCTGGTGATTCAAAGCGCCAAGCCAAAGGCATTCATCGCCGGAGCGGATGTGCGGGAAATCTCGGCTGTCGCGAGTGCCGAGGAGGGCCGGCGGGCCAGCGCCGAGGGCCAGCGAATCTTTGGCCGAATCGAACGCCTGCGTGTGCCGACCATCGCCGCCGTGCGAGGCGTGTGCCTCGGCGGAGGAACTGAACTCGTCCTCGCCTGCGACTATCGCCTCCTATCCGATTCCCGGGACACCAAGATTGGCCTTCCGGAGGTTCGGCTCGGCATCCTGCCTGGCTTCGGCGGCACGGTCCGGCTTCCCCGGCTATGCGGCATTCAGAATGCGCTCGGGCTGATTCTCACCGGCAAACCGATTTCGGCCAAACGCGCCAAGCGCATCGGCCTCGCTGATCGGGTGGTGGGAGCTCACCGGTTCGAAGACGAGGTGCGGATCTTTGTGCGCGATGTAGCGCATGACAAAGTCAAACCGGGCGGCTTCAAGAAAAACTTCGGACAGCGCCTTCTCGAGGACACACCTCCCGGTCGCGCCATCTTGTTCGCGATGGCTCGGCGCGGCGTGATGAAGGAGACCGGGGGCAACTATCCTGCTCCGCTCCGGGCCCTGGAAACGGTGCGTTCGGTATACACAGCCAAACCGCAGGCCGCGTATGAGACTGAGGCCAGGGCACTCGGTGAGCTGGCGGTGACCGAAGTGTCACGCAGCCTGGTGCGGGTTTTCCTTCTCTCTCAGGGAGCCAGGAAAGCTGTTCCGGAGGAGCAGCTGGATTCCCGCCGGACCGTGGAGCGAGCGGCTGTGATCGGTGCCGGTGTCATGGGCGGCGCGATTGCGCAGCTCATCGCGGCACGGGATGTCCCGGTGACGCTCAAGGACATCAACCAGGAGGCGCTGGATTCGGGTATGCGGCACGCGAGCGCTCTGCTCAAGAATGCAGCGGCCAAGCGTGTCTTCACCAGCGAGCAGGCGAGCCTCAAGTTCGCGCTGATTGCCGGAACTCTGGTCTACGAGCAGCTGGCGGACGTGGACATCGCCATCGAAGCGGTCATTGAAAGGATGCCGGTCAAGCAGGGAGTCGTCCGCGATCTGGAGATGCACCTGGACCAGCATGCGGTGATCGCAACGAACACGTCCTCGCTCTCCGTCACCGAGCTGGCGACGGCGGCCGTTCATCCGGAGCGGATCGTCGGGCTCCACTTCTTCAACCCCGTCCACAAGATGCCGCTGGTCGAGGTCGTCCCGACGGCGAAGACGTCCTCGGCCGCGCTGGCCCGGGCGTTCGGATTCGTGCTCGACATGGGCAAGACGCCCGTGATCGTGGCCGACAAGCCGGGCTTTCTGGTCAATCGACTTCTGACACCATATCTGAACGAGGCCGGCTTTCTGCTTGAGCAGGGCACCGCCGTCGGTGATATCGACCGTGCGATGACGAGTTTCGGCCTGCCGATGGGTCCGTGTAGGCTTTTGGACGAGATCGGTTTCGATGTAGCCCAGCACGTCAGCCGGGAGATGTCAGCGGCCTTCGGTGAGCGCCTGACTGCGTCGGGGGTGATCGAGAGGCTCAAGGACGCAGGCCGGCTGGGGCGCAAGAACGATCGCGGGTTCTATCTATACGAAAACGGCAGGGAGACGGGTCCGGATCCGGCGCTCCGGAGTGTGTTCCGAGTGAGCGGGTCGCCGGGCGGAGCCGAAGAGATTCGGGAGCGGTGCCTGTACGCCATGGTGAATGAGGCGGCGTTCGCGCTGGAAGATGAGGTAGTGGCCGGCCCGGATGCCATTGACCTCGCCATGATAATGGGTACTGGATTCCCCCCCTTCCGAGGAGGGCTGTTGAGGTGGGCGGACCGGGTAGGAGTGCAGAAGATCGTGACGCGCCTCACGGAACTGGAAACCGAGACCGGAAGCCGCTTCAAACCAGCTCCACGGTTGCTCGAGCTGGCCAAGCGCGGTGAAACGTTCACCGATCCCACCTAGCCCGGCGTCCGGCAGCGCGCCCACCGTCCTGGTCAGCTATCGGCGGCTGCCGGACGATCTCCGGCGATTCGAACAAGAGCTTCTGGACGACGGCAAGGTCTGTAAGATCAGCTTGCAGGTCGTGGGCAGAGAAACCGGATCTATTAGCCTGGGCAGGGCCGCGGCAGTAGAGCCAGGGGG
>JAZGCO010000023.1:0-15460 GCA_036476995.1 Gemmatimonadota bacterium | reverse complement strand
TCCGCCGCGTCTGCCGCGGCCGCCCGCCGGGCGAAGAACGCCAGCTGCGAGGCCGCATCGTCATCCGGGGCGCGCTCGGCCACCCGTGGCGGGTAGGCGCGAGCGGACGTGAAGCTCGAGGCCAGAGTTGTCTCGTCAAACCCGGGCGTGCTTGCCACGTCCGAGAGCTGGCCGCGCACGGCCGCTTCGACAACGTCACGTACGGCGCCCGGGTCGGCGAAGCGCACCTCCGACTTGGTCGGGTGCACGTTCACATCCACCGTCCCGCCGGGGACCGCGAGGTAAAGAAAGGCCGACGGCCGGAGTCCGGACGCGATGGTGGTCCGGTAGGCGTCGTCCACCGTGCGCAACAGGGCGGCATCCCGAAATGGCCTGCCGCTTACGAACAGATAGCGCCGGCCGCCGGAACGCCGGGCCGCGTCGGGCCGCTGCACGAGCCCAGCGACGCGAATCCCGTCCCGCTCCAGATCAAGCGGCAGCAGCTCAGCTGCCTCGGCATCACCCCAGATGTCCGCCACCCGCTGCTGGATCGAGTGAGCTGGGGGAAGCCGGAGCAGCTCTCGCCCGTTCGAATCAAAGCGGAAACCTACGCCGAGGTTGGCGAGCGACAGCACGACGATCACCTCGCTGGCAGCTCTCGTCTCCGCCCGCGCCGAGCGCAGGAACTTGGCCCGGGCCGGAACACTGTGAAACAGCGAGCGGATCGTGACCGTGGTGCCGGGCTGCCGCACAATCGGATCGGCACCCAGTATTCGGCCGGCCGCGACCCGCACCCGCGTCCCTTCACCTCCGCCGGCAGGCGAAGTCTCCAGTTCAAACCGGCTCACGGCCGCGATCGAGGGAAGCGCCTCTCCGCGGAACCCTAGGGAGGCCACGCTTCTGAGATCGGCCGCCTCGCGGATCTTGCTCGTGGCGTGGCGGTCGAGAGCCATCAGGGCATCGGCCCGGGGCATCCCGTGACCGTCATCGGACACTCGAATCAGGGTCTTGCCGCCGTTTCGGAGCGAGATGTCGATGTGGGCCGCGCCGGCATCCAGGGCGTTTTCCACCAGCTCTTTCACTACGGAAGCGGGGCGCTCAACTACCTCTCCGGCCGCAATCTGGTTGGCGACATGGTCCGGCAGGATTCGGACCCGCCGGGAAGTCCTGGGTGGCGAATCCGCGCTCGGCTCGGTCCGGGCAGCTCCTACCTCGGCGCTCACGCCGGTCCCGGAATCTGTCACGCCGGTCACAGAATCCGTCACGGCTGGATCACAGGAAAATGGCCCGCAGGATGAGGAAGAAAAAGGCCGACAGGGCGGCTCCCACTGGGAGCGTCACCAGCCAGGAGTTCACGATTTTCCCGACCACGCGCAGGTCGAGCGCGGCCAGCCCTCGGGCCAAGCCTACCCCTATCACGGCCCCGACGAGCGTGTGCGTCGTGGATACGGGCATGCCGAGCCGGGACGCGATCAGTACCGTCGTAGCCGCTCCGAACTCGGCGCTGAAACCGCGGGACGGAGTCAGCTCAGTGATCTTCCGGCCCACCGTAGCGATCACCTTGTAACCCCACGTCGCCAGCCCTATCACGATGCCTACTCCGCCGAGTACCAGGATCCAGAGTGGGACCGGCACCTCATCGGGAAGGTTTCCGTACCGGGCCACCTGTACGACAGCGGCGACCGGAGCCACGGCGTTGGCCACGTCGTTGGCCCCGTGCGCGAACGCCACGAAAGCCGCCGTAACAATCTGAAGTTTGGCGAATACTCGCTCGACATAGTCGAACGGATCGTCCGGATCTCCCGGCCTGGAGCTGCGGAGCCACGCCCGGCCAAGGACCCAGCCCACAGCCGCGGTGGCCGTAGCGGTCAGAAGTACAAACCACCATGTCGGCTCCGCGACCACATTCTTGAGAGCTTTATAGATAAAGCTGAGAACGAGAATAAAGCTGACCAGCGCGATGAGGTGAGGCCCGATGCGCATCGTGGCCTCGATCGGGCGGTCGCTGCGCAGCACATACCGCGTCACGAATACGAACATGGAGGCCGCGATAAGCCCCCCGAGGAGCGGAGAGATCACCCAGCTCACCGCGATCGTCCCCACCGTGTCCCAGGCAATGGCGCTCTTGCCGACAGCCACCAGGGCGAAGCCGATCACGGCGCCCACGATCGAGTGAGTCGTGGACACCGGCAGCCCGAAGCTGGTGGCGATCTGCAGCCACACGCCCGCCGCCAAGAGCGCGGCTACCATTCCGAGCATGAGTATGGTCGGCCCGTCGTCGCCGAGCAGTGGGCTGCCCGGCTGGAACAACGAGACCTCGAGAATCCCTTTTCGGATCGTCTCGGTCACGTGGCTTCCCACCAGCGTGGCGCCCGCGAACTCGAAGATGCCGGCTATGACGACCGCACCGGCCAGAGTCAAAGCGCCGGAGCCGACAGACGTTCCCATCGCGTTGGCCACGTCGTTGGCGCCGATGTTCCACGCCATATAGAACGCCGCGATGATCCCGAGAATCAGCACGATGGTCGTCGGGCTCAAAGCTCAAAATCTCCTGATTTGGCGGCGTTCGTTATGGTTCCGGTCGGCACGGCGGCGGCTCGGTTCACTGACGCTCGCTACCGGCGGGCCATCATGGTGCGCAGCACGTCGCCTGTATTCTCCGCCGCGTTCGCCAGGCTGCCCAGCACCTGAATCGCATGCATCCACAGTGAGATAGATACGGGGTCCAGCTCACAGTCCGGGCTGAGCAGAGCCCGCGCGGTCTCGTGCTGCGTTTTATCGGCCCGCGACTCCTGGTTGGCAACTTCCTTTACGAGTCCGCGCACTTTGTCCACCTCAGGACCGCCGAACGAAGACTCCAGCAGGGCCGCCATCTCCTGCCCCGCTACCAGCAAGAGGTCGGCAGCGGTAACGACTTCATCCACCAGCCTGAGAAGCAGTGTGCGGAACGGTTCAGGAGTCTCCATGTCCCGCAGCGTAATCAGCATTGCCACGTCTTCTGCTGCATCGGCGATGTGGTCCTGCTGCCGGACGTAGAGGATTATGTCTCCGCGGTCCACGGGCAAAAACAGGTAGCGCGGAAGGTGGTCGCGGATGTCCTCTTTGATCGTGTCCGCATCGTGCTCCACCTGTGAGATCTCGTCATAGATCTCGTTGCACCGCTTGAAGTCACGGGCGACGTAACTGTCGAATAGCGGCCGTACTAGATCCGCGGCTTCGGCCACCTTCTCCGTATGGGCCACGAGGTGCGCGAAGGGAGATTTTCCGAATAACTGGTGAATCGTGCGCATCGGTTTCCCGGTTCGTCAGTTAGAACTCAGTCAGTGCCCGGTTCGGGCTCCCGTAGTCCGTAGAACGTGTACGCATTCCGAAGCGTCAGGCGGGCCACGTCCTCCGGACTAGAACCCCTTAGCGCAGCCACCTCCCGGCAGGTCGCGGTCACGAAGGCTGGCTCGTTTCGCCGGCCCCTGTTCGGGACGGGCGCAAGATATGGACTGTCAGTCTCGATGAGAAGTCGATCATCAGGGACGCGGCTGACGCTCTCGGCGGCATCGAACGTCTTGAACGTGACGATGCCTGAGAACGAGACGTACCAGTCCGCGTCCAGCGCCGTCTCGAGCAGCTCCATGCCGCCTGTGAAGCAGTGCAGGACGCCGCGCGCACGGCCCCTGAAGGTGCGGATGTGGGCCGCTGTTTCCGCGTCCGCTTCACGGGAGTGGACGACCGCGGGCAGGCTCGTGCGCGCCGCCAGCTCCAGCTGGGCCTCGAACGCCTCGTGCTGCTCGGCCTGCGGCGCGTTGTCGTAGAAGAAGTCGAGGCCCGTCTCGCCCACCGCCACCACCTCGGGTTCCGGGGTCAGCGACTCCAGAGTTGACACGGTATCGGCGCCGAACCGCCCGGCTTCGTGTGGATGGAGGCCGGCCGTGCACCACACGCCCGGAGTCGCCCGGGCCAGGGCTAGCGCGGCCTGAGCGTCTTCGGGATGAGTCGCGACCGCAACCATCCCCTCGACACCAGCTTCGAGGGCGCGCTGCAAGACTGCGGCGCGGTCGTCGTCGAAAGCCTTATCAGTGAGATGAAGGTGGGAGTCGAACAGTCTCAACGTTCCGGCCCGCTGCGGGGCTAGCCTCCGGCACTGCGGCCGTGCTCCTTGCGGTAGGTGTAGTCCTCGATCTCCTGCAGCACCGGCGAAGCCACGAAGATGGATGAGTAGGTACCGATCAGGACGCCAAGTATCAGCACGCCAGCGAACGGACGGATCACCGCACCACCAAGAACGAAGAGCGCCGTGAGCGTGACCAGGGTCGAGGCGCTCGTCAGGACGGTTCGCGGCAGGGTCTCGTTGATGCTGCTGTCCAGGACCGAAGTGTACGTTTCCTTGCGGCGCTTCTTGAGATTCTCACGAACACGGTCGAACACGACGATCGTGTCGTTCAGCGAGTAGCCGATGATGGTCAGAATTGCCGCAACCGTGGCCAGAGTGACCTCGATGTTGAAGACCGCCAGGAATCCGAACGTGACCAGAATATCGTGGATCGTGGCCACGACGGCGGCGATGCCGAACCGCCACTCGAAGCGAAAGGCCAGATACACAAGCGTCAGAACGAACGACGCGAGCACCGCGAGCAGAGCCCGTGTCCGGAGCTCGGCTCCGACCTTCGGCCCGACGGCATCTGAATCCTCGATATTCCACGCCTCAGCGCCGAACGCGGCATCCAGCGCCGATCCGACCACCGCGAGCGCCTCTTCGCCGCTCTCGACCGTCAGGGAGCCAACCCGAATCACGTAATCCCCGTCTCCGCCGAACGCCTGGAGCTCGGCGCCTTCAACACTCCCGGTCTGGAGAGCAGCCCGGATGGCGGCCGCGTCAGTCGGCTGCGAGAAGCTCACGTGGATCCGGGTCCCACCCGTGAAGTCTACTCCGAACTGGTATCCGCCGCGGACGGCGAGGACGAGGAAGCCAACTGCGATAAGGGCTACCGAAACCAGGTAGGCGCGGCGGCGCAGCCCGAGGAATCGGTAGTTGGCGTTCTTGAAGAGTCTCATTTAGATGCTCACCGGATCGTTCGGAGCGTGGCGGTTCAAGTACATGAGGAAAAAGGTCCGGGTAACGAACAGGGCTGTGAAGAACGAGGCGATGATACCGATGGAGAGCGTCACGGCGAATCCCTTGACCGGGCCGGTTCCGAACTGGTACAGGATCCCGGCGGTGATCAGCGTCGTCAGGTTGGCATCCACAATGGCCGACATGGCATGCTGGAAGCCGGCATCCACGGCCGCCCGCGACGTCTTACCTCCGTCTATCTCCTCACGGATTCGTTCAAAAATCAGAACGTTGGCATCCACAGCCATCCCGACGGACAGGATCAAGCCCGCAATCCCGGGAAGTGTGAGGGTGGCTCCTAGACCGGCCAGGCCGCCGAGCACGAGCACGACGTAGCCGCCCAGAGCGACGACGGCCATCACGCCCGCGAACTTGTAGTACCCGATCATGACCAGAACTACTGCTATGATCCCGATGAGGAAGGCCATTTTCCCGGCATCGACGGAATCTTTGCCGAGTGATGGTCCGACGGTGCGTTTCTCGACGACCTCGATCGGCTGCGGAAGCGCGCCGGCGCGTAGCACGAGAGCCAGGTCCTGGGCCTCGGCAAAGCTGGCCTGGCCCAGCTCGATCTGCGCGTTACGGCTGAGCACTCCCCGAATTACGGGTGCGCTCTGCACCCGTCCGTCCAGTACAATCGCCATCTGGTTGCCGACGTTGCGGGAGGTTCCGCGCTCGAAGGCTCGGGCGCCACGCCGGGTTGTCTCGAACGGAACGATCGGCTGGTTGAACTGCGGATCCCGTCCCGCCGGCCCGGCGTCCGCGAGCTGGTCACCCGTCAGGATCGCCTCGATCTCCAGGTCATAGATCTCCCGGTAGGCAGCTCCACCGGCGGTGATCGTCGGTGCACCCAGCACCAGGGCCGAGCCCCGGGGGAGCGCTCCCTTGACCGCGTCCAGCGCCAGATACCGCTCCACCGTAGGAATGTCTTCCTCCGCGACGAGGAAGATTCCGCCCGCGCCGGACTCGAGGAGAAGGCTGGTCAGCGGGCGGAATTCACCCGTACCGCCGTCCTGCGCGAGCGGATCGTCGTCAGCCGCGTCAAGCGCGGCGCTGTCGCCCACCGCCTGATCGTCGTCACCCGTGACTTGATCGACATCTGCGGCGTTGCTGTCTCCGGCGGACGGATCGTCAGCCGAATCGGGCGCCGCTTCGCCCGCCCCTACCGTGTCGGGCCTCACGCCGAGCAGGTCATCCAGACTCGCCGCCGTGGGCACTGTGTCCACTGGCTGTAGGCCTTCGGTCCCGATCTCGGCCACGATACGGCGGTCGATGCGAGGGAGCGCGGCGCGTAGCGCCTGACCGTCGCGAACGATTCGGAACTCCAGAAACGCCGTCCGTTCAACAATTGCTTGAGCCCGCTCAGGATCGGCGATCCCGGCCAACTCCACGATGATCCTGTCGGGGCCGACTCGCTGAATGGTGGGCTCCGTGACACCGAACTCATCGATTCGGTTTCGAATCGTAATCAGGGTGCGGCTGATCGCGTCCGCCCTGTCCTCGGCCGAGAGGATCCCTTCCGGATCGGATATCTCGATCGCCAGGTGCATTCCCCCCTGAAGATCGAGGCCGAGTTTGAGAGGCCAATTTAGCTTGCCGGTTTCCGCGTTTCTGAAACTGCCATCGAGTCCGCGCTTGGGGCTGAGCGTCCAGCCCGCTACTGCGAGCAGCGCGAGGATCAGGAGAAGCCGGCGGCCAGTTGTCTTTAGCATCTAGTCAAAGTCGTGTCCAAATCGTAAATGAGTCGCGTTCGGGAGCTACATGTCGGCGCGGAGGCCGGAATCGCTTGAGTCAGAGCGCGCTAAATTACCCGGTCGTTCACGCGGGCGCCACATGGTCAGGCGGCTAGATCGTTCAGCGGCTTCGCCGGCCGCGGTTGAGGCGAGATCGGGGCTGAGCGTCTTCGGCGGCCTTCGCCGCGAGGGCAGACTTCGGGGGCTCGACAGAGGGCTCGTAGCCCTCCACCACCGCGCGCGGAATGGGATAGCCCATCAGCGCCTCGATCTGGCGCAGGTGGATCCACTCGTGCGGGGAAAGAAGCGTGATCGCGTCCCCCGTTTGATCATGGCGCGCGGTGCGCCCGACGCGGTGTAGATAGTCGTTCGGGTCGTCAGGGACGTCGAAGTTTATGACGTGGGTGATGCCGACGATGTCCAGGCCGCGCGCCGCCACGTTGGTCGCCACTAGCACACGTGTCTCCTCCGCCCGGAAGGCCTCCAGGCTGCGCGTGCGCTCTGCCTGTGTCTTGTCCCCGTGCAGGTCGTCCACCGACAGCCCCCGGGAGGCGAGGTACTTCGTGAGGTAGGCCGCCGTGCTGCGCATGCGCGTGAACACGAGAGCCTGACCTTCGGCCTGCTCCAGGACGTGGAGAACGAGCCCGTGTTTGTTGGCGTAGTCCACCGGGTGCACGACCTCGGTGATCCCCTCTGCGCGAGTCTGTGGTCCGGCCTGCACGCTCACTGGATCGCGCATCATTTCGTGGGCCAGAGAATGAATGGCGTTTGGTATGGTGGCCGAAAACAGCATCGTCTGACGCTCGCGCGGAGTCGCGCGAACTATCTTCCTTACGTCATCGATGAAGCCCATGTCGAGCATCCGGTCGGCCTCGTCCAGCACCAGCATCTCGACTGAGGACAGACTGACGGTACCCCGTCCCAGGTGGTCCAGCAGTCGGCCGGGCGTTGCCACGAGAACATCGCATCCAAATTTGAGATCTTTGATCTGGGCTGCAATCGATACGCCGCCGTACACGACCAGCGGCTCGATCGACAAACGGGCGCCATAAGCGGCTACGGCTCCCTCGACCTGGTCTGCCAGCTCGCGCGTGGGCGTCAGGATAAGGCCGCGAATCCGGTGGTCCCCGGCCGGCCTGGCGGACAGAAGCTGCAGCATGGGTAGAACGAACGCCGCCGTCTTCCCCGTTCCTGTCTGGGCGCAGCCGAGTACGTCCTGTCCCGCCAGGGCGTGCGGAATGGCCTGGACCTGGATGGGCGTCGGTACCCGGTAGCCCTTCTCTTCAAGCGCTTCCAGGAGCCGGGCATCCAGGCCGAGGCTCGAGAATTCGGCTGGGACTTCGGCTGCGACTTCGGGCGGATTCTCCAAATTGTCAGTTTTTTCTTGCACGGCCCCATTATATCGGCTGTAAGCGCGTACCGCCGCCCCCGGGCGTGAAACCAAGCGCCAACTGCCTCCGTACCGTCTCACAGCAAGGCTCGCCGACGCAAACACGCGCGACCGCGCGAGATCCACGGGCTCGGTACAGCGACCACTCATACGCCGGGAATCTGGTCATGCAGATGTTTTTTCAGGACTTCAGGTACTCGCTCCGGATGCTGCGCAAGAATCCCGGTAGCGCCATCATCGCCGTTGTGGCGTTCGCGCTCGGAATCGGCCTCACGACCACAATGTTCAGCATCGTCTATGGCGCGTTGTTCCGCGGACTCCCGTACGAGGAATCCGAGAACCTGATTCACCTCGAGCGCAACAACCTGGCGGACGACATACAAAGCATGGGCGTTCCGGGCCACGATTTCCTGTACTGGCGCGGCGAGCAGGAATCCTTTGAGGATATCATCGCGTTCGATAGAGGAACCGCGAACATCGCGGATAGCGGGCGGCCCGAGCGCTACCGCGGCGCGTTCATAACTGCCGGCTCGTTCGAGGCCGTCCGGGTCCTGCCCGAGCTCGGCCGCACGTTCACCGAAGAAGACACTGAAGTCGGAGCGCCCGACGTCGTCATCGTGGGTCACGACATGTGGACCAACCGGTACGACCGGGATCCGGACATCGTGGGCCGGACGATTCGGGTCAACGGGGATGTATCCACCGTGATCGGCGTCATGCCGGCCGGCTTCGTATTCCCAACGGGTGAAGACCTGTGGATTCCGCTGCGCATCGACCTGAGCGAGACCGAGCGCGGCGACGGCACGTTCTACGAGGTGTTCGGCCGGCTGCGGGAGGGAGTCAGCCTCGACGCCGCCAAGGCGGAGCTGGCCACGATCGCCGGACGGCTGGCACTCGAGTACCCGCAAGCCAACGAGGGCGTGAGCACCGTCCTCAAGCCCTACACAGAGGAGTTCATCGGCCAGGAGGCGTTCGCCCTGCTCATGACGATGCTCGTCGCCGTCTCGGGCGTGCTTCTCATCGCCTGCGCCAACGTAGCCAACCTGTTGCTGGCTCGTGCGTCGAGTCGGAGCCGCGAGGTAGCCATACGGTCGGCCCTCGGCGCCAATCGAAAACGACTCATTGTCCAGCTCCTGACCGACTCGTTCGCGCTGTCCGCCCTAGGCGGCCTGCTCGGCCTGGGCCTCGCCTTCATCGGCGCCAACGCCTTCAATCTGGCCATAGCGGACACCAATCCCCCCTTCTGGATAGACATCAAGGTGGATCTCATCATCGTCGGCTTTGTCGCGGCCCTGGTTCTCCTGGCGAGCCTGCTGTCGGGCGTATTCCCAGCCATCAAAGCGTCGCGGAACGACATGAACGAGATTCTCAAAGACGAAGCCCACGGATCGTCAGGGCTGCACCTGGGCCGACTGAGCCGCGTCCTCGTCGTGGTCGAACTCAGCCTCGCCTGCGGTCTCCTGGTCATGTCCGGCCTCATGATCAAGAGCATCACGAAGCTAAACAACACCGATTTCCCCTTCGCTGCCGAGGAAATCTTTACCGCTCGAGTAGGCCTGTTCCCGAGCGAGTTCCCCGAAGAGAGCGACCAGCTGGCGTTCTACGAGGAGCTGGAGCGGAGGCTTGCAGGACAGGCGGGGGTCCGAAAGGTGTCTCTGAGTTCCAATCTGCCGGCTCTGGGCGGAAGCTGGTGGAGAGTGACCGTGGAAGGGACCGACTACGCCAACCAGAGTGACATCATGAACGCCATCGGGTACGTCGTGACGCCCAATTTCTTCGACGTATTCGAGATGCGGCCAGTGACCGGGCGCCTTCTGAGCTCCCAGGATGTGGGAGACTCCGACCAGGTCGTGGTGGTCAATGAGAGCTTTGCCCGGACCTTCTTCTCCGGCACCGATGCAATGGGGCGGCGCATCCGGCCGGGTGGACTGGAGACGGACGAGCCCTGGCGCACGATCGTGGGAATCATTCCGGACGCCTACGCCAACGATCTGGAGGACAACGCGGAAACCCCGGAAGGTCTGTACATCCCGCTGGCTCAGAATCCGCGGCAGTTCATGACCATATCCGCTCTCACGGCCGGAGTTCCGCTCGCGCTTACGGCGATGGTCCGGGAGCAGGTAGCGGCGCTCAACCCCAACCAGCCGATCTATAACGTGAATGTGCTGGCCAGCGCGATCGACGAGGACAACTGGTTCTACGGAGTGTTCGGCACGCTGTTCATGATTTTTGGCCTGGCCGCGCTCCTACTGGCCGGGATTGGGCTTTACGGCGTGATGGCCTTTTCAGTGACTCAGCGTACTCAGGAGCTGGGCGTCCGCATGGCGCTCGGGGCGCAGGCCCGCGATGTCCGAGCCCTCGTCGTTCGTCAGGGCCTGTGGCAAATCGGAATCGGCCTGGCGCTCGGGCTCGGACTGGCCACAGGGCTCTCGCGCTTCCTCGACATTCTTCTGTACGAGACCCAGCCCCTGGACCCGATCATCTTTACCGGCGTCGCCCTGTTCCTGGCCGCCACCGGTCTGGTTGCGTGCTACATACCGGCCCACCGGGCCACGCAAGTGGATCCGCTCGTCGCGCTCAGATACGAATAGGCGGCGCGCTAGAGCCACGGGTCGCACCTTCCCGGCCGACCTGCGGGCGTGTATCTCTGCCGCATGCGACTGACCGGTAAACACACGTTCGACGGCCCGCGTGAGGCTGTGTGGGACATGCTTCTCGACCCGTTGGTTCTCTCGCGGGCCTTTCCTGGACGGCAGGAACTGCGGAAATTAGGCCCAGGACTCTACGAGGGCCGGGTACACCTGGCGATCGGTCCTCTTCCGGCTGGCAGCTTCGCCGTTCGAGTGGGCCTCGACGACCAGCAGTTTCCCGAGCGGTATACGATGCGTGTGACGGGAAAAGGAGTGCTCGGAAGCGCGACCGGTCATGCGCATGTTCGGCTCGACACTCACGGCCCGGACACGACCCTCATGCACTACGACTGCGCGCTGAGCACCTCCGGAGCGATCAGTCTGGCCAGCCAGCGTCTCCTCGACGCGCTCGGCGGGAAACTGGTTGTCTCGGGTCTGGAGGCACTGGGTGCGGAGCTAGAGATCCGGTGCGAGAAGCGAGGAGCACTTTAGGCGATTGGCCAGGCGGCCACACTGGCTGCGGCCGGCTACGCGATTCGAGTCGAATAGGCCGTCACTGAGGGCGAATGGGCCTTGCGATCTCCATCGCTAACCTCCTAAGACTGGGGACCAAGCGAGAAGCGATCCTTCAGCGTCGTGTTGCTGGGAGATCGGTGCGCGCTTGGCCCTCAGATCTTCTATTCGAGGAGACGCACCGTTGTCTGGCTCGTGACGGTGCCTGGGATCGAGAAGCCGCTCCCAATGATCATTCCGGTTACTTCTGTCTGAGTGGTCGCACTGAGGAGAACTCCGGCCGCGGCGTCCCATACATAGGATCCCGAGTAGTCTCCATCCATGCTCAGGTCGATTTCCCCTGCGCCCTGAGCTTCGCCAGAGCCGGAAAACTCAGTCTCTCCAGAAGTTTGGATGACGCGGGCTGAACGACCGGACCACATGGTGTCGGCTACGAAGCTGGCTGTGCCCTGGCGCGTGATCGTAAGCGTGATGGGGCCTTCAACGACGTTCTCGTCGGCGTCCGGCCAGCTCTCCAGGGTTACGTCACCGCCTGGCGGAAGCGGCGGGAGGAAGCTGGAAATTACCTGCTTCGGGTTCACCACCTGCGCCAGCGGACCGCTCACCTCGGGCTTCTCCGTCACTTCAATACTGCCATCGTCCGCGATCAACGCTGAAATGGACTTCCCGATCAACTCTGAAGCATCAACGTCGGTCGTACTTCCGAGCATCGTCTGAGTCACACTTACACTCTCGAACGTGACCGTCACCGCGGTACCCGCCTCCGTGGAAGCGCCGTATTGAACTGCCAGAATAAGCTCAGCGCGGCTCGGCGTCTCCTGCGTTCCTGCGGGGGTCTCCACGACGGAGTTACCGTCCGTGGTGATCTCGTACCGAAGCGGAGCACTGGTAGGAGTAATCGTGTAGATAGGTATTGAGACGGTACCACCGCCGCAGCCTGCAAGGATAACGGCGGCTGCCACCGCTAGTGCACTCAAACGCATTTCCAGCCTCTCTTGCTTCGGTGATGTGTGGTGCGACTACTTGTAACGACACCTGGTGGATCGGAGCAAGAGTCCCGCTAGTCAACCGCCGCCGAGTCCGCTCCGGCAGGTTCTAGCGCGGCTGAATCGGCTGGAGCCTGGATCTCCAGGTCCCGGGCTCGCTCTTCCCGGGTGGCCGCCCATTCCTTGAATAGGGCTGACTCGTAGGCGACCTGAAGATCCGATTTTCCGGCGCTCAACACCACGACAATGGTGGAAAGGTTCTTCTCGTCCGTCCATTGTATGAGCCAGCCAGCGTTTCCAGCGGCCTGTGCCTCGCACAGATCTTCCGGCGCGTTGTTGTATCGCCGCTCGGTGGGACGGATCAAGGGATACGTGATGTTCACCTGGCGGCGAACTTCACGGAATTGTACTTCGCAGTCGTTCTCCTCATTGAGCGGCATGAGATACTTCCCCATCACCAAACCGTGGCTCTGATGGACGGCAAACAGCACCACAGCTTCGTATCCGAAGCGAGCGCTCTGGTAGGCCAGGAGGGTCAGGCTGTCCTGCAGCTCCTCCTGCCCTGGCTCACCGAAGGATGCGAGAACGGCGGAAGCCGGCGTTCCCCAGGCTAGACCTTCGAAGCCAGTGATCTCAGTCTGGACGCCACCGTCCTGTGCGGCGAGGCCCGATGGAGCACACAGCAGCAGAGCCGCGACTAAGACGGCCGGGACCTTCAGCGGCTGCGGACCTTCTGTCCAGCTATTTGTCACAACACCCCCGAATGCTCGTTACTCGTCCCAGGCTACGAAAGATCGAGCTTCGGCATCCTTCTCACAAGCTCGGGAGCCCGCTATCTGGGCAACCCGCTCACAGGAGTTGAGTGCTACCCACGGTCAGCCCGGCGGAGTTCGTCGTCGATGATTGTGGCGATGACCTCGAACGGCTGGGCACCAAGCAGAAATCGGCCGTTGATGTAGAGAGCCGGAGTACCGTTGATACCCAGGCGCATCCCGGCCTCCACATCAGTAGCGATCTCGGCAACGTATTTGCCGCTATCCAGACAGGAGTTGAATCGCTCGCCGTCCATGCCCAAGCGAACCGCCGCGGCCTTGAGATCTCGCACTCTCAGGCGCGTCTGATCCAGGAACATGTCGTCGTGCAGCTCCCAGAACCTTCCCTGCTCGGCTGCGCACAGAGACGCCTCAGCGGCCTTTTGGGCGTGCGGGTGGATGCTGTTGAGAGGAAACTGCCTGTACACCAGCCGGACCTTGTCCCCATACGTCGCATCCACCTGATTCAGGCTCTCAAGGAGTCGGTAACAGAACGGACACTCGAAGTCGCCAAACTCCACGATCGTAACCGGAGCGTCTGAGGGGCCTTTGGAAGGAAAACCTTCGGTGGCTACTACGAACCGGGGCGGCTCCAGCAGGTTACTGACCTCATACTTGGCCCTGAGCTCAGCCAAGAACGCGTTGTACGGGCCAGTCCGCGCCTGCTGTATCAGGAGCTCCACGATCTGGGGACCGATCGCTTCTCTGGTGTAGGTGCCCGAAATCTGCTCTTTGCGGTCTGCATAGAAGGCATCGACCTCTGTCGCCGTGGGCTGCGGCACCTTGCTCTCGACCTCGTCGAAGAGAAGCTCGTCGCTCGTCATACCCCTGGACTCGGCCTCGAGGCCGACAAGCCTGGCCTCGATCACCTGTTCGAGGCTCTGCTCAGTCAGAGTGAACAGCTGCTGCTGGAGCTTAGAAAACTGCTCGGGATTCGTCGACTCGACCTCGCTCCGCGTCAGTGGAACACCGCCGACGATGGCCAACACCTCGGGGTCTGCCGACACAGCTCCGCCGTACGTGGGTCTCTCAGACAGAGTCCAGACTACACCCACCACAGCGACTAGACCTATAGCAATTTTCCAGGAGCCGAACTGCATCGACGACATCCTTTCAGTGCTCCATCAGCGTCGTGGAACCGGTTCGGGGAGAAGCCGCCCGAGTTCGGAAAACACGCATTGATACGGGGCAAAAGCTATTCCCCACCCAGAGGCGCAGCAAACAACCGCCGCTCGAATCCATCGGTTGTCGGAAGGCCTTCTAACGGAACGCCCCGATAGTGCGTTCAGGTTCCGGGGTGTGATGGTGGGCGGTGAAACGTGGAGGAATGCCGGCCCGCCTTCTCTTTGAGATCGCGCACGGCGAAGCTGCTTTCCTCCTCGAACAGAAGAGCATGAAGTCCCAGAACTCTTCCTGCTCATTGGCACACAGCGAGGTCTCGGTGGCCTTGAAAGCACTCGAAAGGGACTGTGCTGAGCGAACCGGGCGCCTCGCTTGGCAGGTGAATCGGGGTCAGCCAACCACTGGCGCGGGCACGTTCCCGAGCAGCTGCCGCGCCCGCTGCCGGCCGAGATCCATCATGGCCGTCATCACGGCCGGATCGAAGTCGAGCCCGTCCGTCGGGAGCGGGTCAACCGGCCGAACGCTGTGCAGATTGACCGTCCGTTTTCCAGCGAACGGGTTCGGGAATCCTGGCGGCGCGAATAGGTCGTCAAGTTCGCCCTCGCTTAGCCCGTGAACGGCGCCCGCCTTGTCCCGAACCGCGGCGAGATACCGAATGGAGTCGTTGTACAGACGAGCAGTACCGACGTCGTTAGCCGCCACATCCTCGACGAACAGGCCGATTGTCCGCATCAGGATGTCCGGCAATCCCTGGAAACGCTTGTCTTTCGTTTGACCGTGCTCGGGCGAGAGCACAATGACGTAGACGTCGGTGGCACCGTTGTCGATGGCGATCCGGATCGGGGCCACTTCCTTGACCCCTCCGTCCACGTATTGCCTGGGCGGATTGGCGCCCGGTGGAATCACCACGGGAGGCATCAGGGCCGGTTGGTCGGCGGAGGCGAGAACGGCCCGAAGAAACGTTTCCCGGTCGTGAATCGCGAACACATCCGCGTGCTGTGTGGACACAATCCCCGGGCCCGTTTGAAAGTACGTGATCTTCCCGGTCTGGAGGCATACGGTCGTGAGCACCATCTGAATGGAAGAGTTCATAATCTGCTGTATACGAGCCTGCGTAAACTGCTCATGAATAAGTCTATTAAATGGCGTTACATCGAACAGAGAATTGGCGCGCAGCACGTCCGCCAGCCG
>JAZGCO010000022.1:0-2895 GCA_036476995.1 Gemmatimonadota bacterium | reverse complement strand
GTGTCGGCGCCCGCTGAACTAGGGCGCCCGGAGGGAGACAGAGAAATGCGAGGGACCCCCCTAGGTAGATTCGGCAGACGATTGGCCACGGGAGTGGCGGTCATGGCGTTTGGCCTCGGAGTCGGCTCATGGGCCGGAGCTCAGGAGGCCGAGGAGGCAGCCGCGAGTGAGCGGGCGGCACCCACCGCGATCGAGGAGATCACGGTCACGGGCTCCTACCTGCGCGGCACCGCGGAGGACGGCCCATCGCCGGTCGAAGTGATCTCGCGGGACGACATCATGGTCGTTCCAACGGCTGACCTGGTCGAGGTCATCAAGAAGCTCCCCTACAACACCGGCTCCACCACCGCTGGATCCGTTCAGGCGTTCGGCGGCAACCCCGGAGGGCTCGCCAATGTGAACCTGCACGGGCTGGGTCCGGCCCAGACGCTCATCCTGCTCGACGGGAGACGGAACTCCGTCACCGGCAACGTCATCGCGGGCGGCCAGACCTATGTGAACATCGATCAGTTCCCGAAGATCGTCATGGAGCGGCTGGAGGTCCTGAAGGAGGGCGCGGCGGCCACCTACGGCTCGGACGCCGTGGCCGGGGTGGTGAACTTCATCACCCGCCGCAGCTTCGAGGGCTTCGAGCTGCGCACGGACTGGACGGACACCTTCGAGAACGACTCCTTCAAGCGCGGCAACGTCGAGGCGATCTACGGCTGGGGCAACGAGCAGACGCACTTCGTGATCTCGGGCTCTCACTTCTACCAGGATCGTTACCGGGCCACGGACAACAGACACGGCTTCGCGGTGACCCATCGAGGCTCGGGCGTGGGCGAGAGCACGTTCGGCAGCCCCGGCGCCTTTCTCACCTTCAACGCCACCCAGGGTCTCTGGGACGGCACGCTGAGCCAGGCGTTCCAGGACAACGGCATCTACCCGGCCGCTCAGATCGACGCCGCCCGCAGCCTCAACGCGGCGTTCGTCCAGGATCCGGACTGTGAGGCCGGAGGCGGGACTCCGGTCAACACGGTACCGGGCGCCACGGCCGACCTGTATCGCTGCTCCTACTCGTTCATCCCGTTCTTCGATATCGCGAGCGAGAGCTATCGCTGGAACGCCTTCGGCACGTTTGACCACGAGTTCTCCGACTACGCCCAGGTCTACGCTTCGGCGCTGTACTATCGCGCGGAGTCCGACCACATCGGCGTGTCGCCTTCCTTCCCGATCCTGAACTTCGGGCGCGATGGCGTGATTCCATCCTTCAACCCGGGGAACTTCACCGACCGGACCGTGGTCTACTTTGGACGCCCCATCGCAAAGGCGGGCGGCGGCCTCGGGATCCGCAGCGACGGCGGACAGGACCAGTACAGCCAGAGGTACGAGCTGGGCCTGAGAGGCGATCTGCCCTTCGATCTCGGAATCGGCGAGAACTGGCACTACGACATGGGCGTCCTCTGGCACCGCTTGAACGAGGACGGCCGGGCTCCCGACCAGAGGGTTGCCAAGTGGAACAGCTCGCTCTGGGGCTTCGGCGGACCCGACTGCGGGCCCAGCAACGAGAGGACCACCGCCGCCGACGTGGCCTCCGGCCTGGCTACGTTCGAAGGCCGGTTCGTGGACATGGGGCAGAAGATCCGCAAGGGACTCGCCAGCGCTGAAGACTTCGCTCAGATGGGCAACGCGGCCGCGGGCTGCTTCTTCTGGAACCCCTTCGGTAGCGCGATCACGCACCCCGACGAGCTGGGCAACGGGGGGCTTCCTCTCGGAAACCAGGAAGCGGTCTACCGGTGGTTCACGGAGGACCAGACGATAACGATGCGGACGAGCATGGCGCTCGTGGACTTTGTCCTGGCCGGCGACCTGCTGGAGCTCCCCGCAGGGCCTCTCGGCCTGGCCGTGGGTCTCCAGTGGCGGGAGGAACAGTACGACGTGAGCCGCGGCGCCAACACCATCCTCCAGCCGGGTGAGCCCGCCGACACCTTCATCTTCATCCCCGGAGGCACCGTCTTCGACTCCGACCAGGACGTGTTTGCAGTCTTCGCCGAGCTCAACGTGCCGGTGACGGAATCGCTCGAGGCGCAGCTCGCGGTGCGCCACGAGGACTACGGCCACAGGATCGGCAAGAGCGTGGATCCGAAGATCGCGCTCCGCTGGCAGGCGCTCGAGAATCTCGTCTTCCGCACGAGTCTGAGCACCACCTTCCACGCCCCGGCACTGAACCAGCAGTTCAGCGAGCGGACGGCCCTCATCTCGAACTTCGACCAGGGCAATTTCGGCTACATCCAGGTCCCGATCGTTGGGAACCCGACGCTCCAGCCGGAAGAGGCGGTCACCTTCAACTTCGGCCTGATCGCGAGTCCCTTCGAAGGCTTCGAGATCACGGCCGACTACTACCGCATCAAGTTCGACGACATGATCGTCACCTCGAACCAGCAGGCCATCACCAACGAGGAGAACGCGATCAACAACGCGAAGGGAATGACGCCGGTGGATCCTTTCTGCAAGGAGCTTGGCGTTCCGGACTCGACGCCGGGCTGCTTCGTCTCGTTCGACCTGATCACGCGCGTGGACGCCCTCGTGGGAAGTGCCCGACCCATCATCAGGGTACGGATCGACTTCTCGAACGCCGCCAGTACCCTCACGGATGGCATCGATCTGTCAATGTCCTATGACTGGAGCCTGCGTGGACTGGGCGACATGCGGGCGAGCTTTACCGGCTCCCACATCATCCAGTACGAGTTCGACGGCCCGGGCGTAGATCGAGACGTCTCGAACAACGCGAACTTCGACAACTCGGTGTATCCGCTGCCGAAGTTCAAGTTCAACGCGCAACTCGACTGGATGCCCGATGAGATCAGTCGCCTGAGCCTGCTGTGGAGACACGTAGCGCCTTACGAGGACGACCGG
>JAZGCO010000021.1:0-78315 GCA_036476995.1 Gemmatimonadota bacterium | reverse complement strand
GATTCGATGCTTTGGTGCGCGAAGGAGCCTCGGGCCGCGAGCTGTTTCGCCGGAGGAACATGCGAACCGTATTCAAGTCCGGTTTCTACGCCGGAGGGGTCATGGCATCGCTTGCCATCTTGACCGGCGGTCGTGTTCCCCGAGGAAGGGTGGCGGTCGAGGAGGACGCGGCTGAGTCGCGGGAGCCAGGCGGCCCCCAGGAGGTGATGCCCGATGGGACTCTGACATTCAGCAAGGTTGACGCGGTATTCCGATCAGGTAACAAGACCCGCGATGATATCCCGTCCCACCTGGTGGTGCCCGATCAGGTATCCGCCGAGCTCGGCCGCCTCTACACGCACATGTGTCCTGCCGGCGTGTACGAGTGGAGCGAAACCGGATTGGCTGTCAACGCGCCCAATTGTATCGATTGCAAGGCTACAGACGTGCTGGGCCCGCGCTGGACTCCGCGGGAGGGCGGCAGCGGGCCGAGCTACAAACGCATGTAGCTCAGCAAGAGAATGTAGCTCAGCAGAATAATATAGCTCGACTAGCGCGCGTAGCTTAGTCGGTCAGCATCTCCCGGAGCACCGTCTGAAGAATCCCGCCGTTCCGGTAGTAGTCCAGCTCCATGGCAGTGTCCAGGCGCACGAGTGCCGAGAACTCAGTGAGTTGGCCGTCGCCGCTGGTGGCCGTGACCCGGACAGAGTCGCCGGGCCCGTCTGCGATTCCGGAGATCGAGAACACCTCCGTACCATCCAATCCCAAAGCCGCGGCGGACTGTCCACTCTCGAATTGGAGAGGGAGAACCCCCATCCCAATGAGATTGGACCGATGGATTCTCTCGTACCCGACCGCGATAACCGCCCGCACGCCTAGGAGCAGCGGCCCCTTTGCTGCCCAGTCCCGGGACGAGCCGGTGCCGTACTCC
Organism: Gemmatimonadota bacterium; assembly: GCA_036476995.1. Lineage (GTDB taxonomy): Bacteria > Gemmatimonadota > Gemmatimonadetes > Palauibacterales > Palauibacteraceae > JAZDDE01. The sequence continues at coordinate 77,405 of JAZGCO010000021.1, read as the reverse complement.
TTGCCGGCCAGCACAATAAGTGGCGTCCCTTCGTCCGCGTACCGCATGGCGGCGTCGTAGATGGACATCTGCTCCCCGCCTGGCAGGGTCTTCGTATATCCGCCTTCGACGCCCGGAACGAGCTGATTCCGGAGCCTGATGTTGGCGAACGTCCCGCGCATCATCACTTCATGGTTGCCGCGCCGCGACCCATATGAATTGAACTGGGAGCGCTGCACGCCGTGCTCTTCCAGGTAACGCGCCGCGGGTGAGTCCTTGGCGATGGCTCCGGCCGGAGAGATGTGATCGGTGGTCACGGAGTCGCCGAGGAGTGCTAGCACTCGGGCCCCATGGATGTCTACAAGCGCGTCAGGAAGTGGACCCATTCCTTCGAAGAACGGCGGCTGACGGACATAGGTCGAATCATCATCCCATTCAAAACGACTTCCTTCGGGAATCGAAAGCGAGCGCCAAGCGTCGTTTCCGGTGAACACGTCGGCGTACTGCTCGGTGAAGTGGGTCGTCCGCAGGGCGTCTCGAACCGTGTCCGTAATCTCACTCTGAGACGGCCAGATATCTCTGAGGAATACGTCCTGTCCCGAAGGGTCCTGCCCGAGCGGCTCGGAGTAGAAGTCGATATCCATGCGTCCGGCGAGGGCGTACGCCACGACGAGGGGCGGGGAGGCCAGATAGTTGGCTCTCGTCAGTGAGTTGATCCTGCCCTCGAAGTTCCTGTTACCGGACAGCACTGAGCACACGACCAGATGATCTTCCTGGATGGCCTCCGCGATCGCGACCGGAAGGGGGCCGCTGTTTCCGATGCAGGTAGTGCAGCCGTAGCCGACCAGATGAAACCCGAGAGCCTCCAGCGACGGCATCAGGCCCGCCTCGCCCAGGTACTCAGTGACCACCTTCGATCCGGGCGCCAGGCTAGTCTTGACCCAGACCTTGCTCTTCAGTCCTCGGGCGGCGGCGTTACGGGCTAGCAGCCCGGCTCCCACCATGACCTGCGGATTGGACGTATTCGTGCAGCTGGTGATTGCCGCGATGACGACCGCTCCGTCCTCTAGCGCTACCGCCGTATCCGTATCCGTATCCGTGGCCGTCGTGCCGCCGTCGCTCTCAGCGTCGGGGTTAATAGGGCCCGATGGCAGCACGCTCAGCCTACGGTCTGAGCCCCCGTTTCCCCGCAGACTCGGCAGGATGTCCAGGAAGGACTGCTTGGCCTCGGTGAGCCTTACTCGCTGCTGGGGGAGCTTCGGTCCCGCGAGGCTTGGCTCGACGGTTCCGAGGTCGAGTTCCAGAGTGTCCGTGTAGTCCGCTATCGGACTGTCCGGGGTGTGGAAGAGCCCTTGTTCCTTGGTGTACTCTTCCACGAGCCGCACATGGTCTTCCGCCCGGCCCGTGAAACGAAGGTAGGAAAGCGTTTCCTCGTCGACCGGAAAAATCGCGCAGGTGGCCCCATACTCGGGTGACATGTTTCCGATCGTGGCTCGATCTGCAAGGCTTAGCCCAGAAATACCATCTCCGAAGAACTCGACGAAGCGGCCGACCACGCCACGTCCGCGCAGCATTTCGGTCACGCGCAGCACCATGTCAGTGGCGGTCGCTCCCTCAGGCAGTCTCCCGTGCAGACGGAAGCCCATCACCTGCGGAATGAGAAGTCCGATCGGCTGCCCGAGCATGACGGCCTCTGCCTCGATGCCACCGACCCCCCAGCCGAGCACCCCCAGCCCGTTGATCATCGTCGTGTGACTGTCGGTGCCGACAAGCGTATCGGGATAGGCCACCCGCTCGCCGTTCGTGGCCTCGTCGAACACGACGCGGGCCAGATACTCCAGGTTGACCTGATGCACGATCCCCGTGTCCGGCGGCACGACTCGAAAATTATCGAAAGCCTGCTGTCCCCAGCGCAGAAAGGCGTAGCGCTCGCGGTTTCTCTCGAATTCCTTTTCGGCGTTGATCAGAAACGACGCGGTGCTGCCGTACGAATCGACTTGCACTGAATGGTCGATGACGAGATCCGACGGCAACCGCGGGCTGATCCTTACTGGATCTCCGCCCAGATCCTCGAGGGCATCGCGCATGGCCGCCAGATCCACCACAGCCGGTACGCCGGTGAAATCCTGAAGTAGCACCCGCGCCGGGACGAAAGAGATCTCCCGATCCGCGCGGGGATCCCATTGGGCCAGGGCCTCGATCTGGTCAGTCGTCACGTTGGAACCGTCTTCGTGGCGAAGCAGATTCTCAAGCAGAATGCGAATCGAAAACGGTAGTTCCGCTACGCGGCCGACCCCAGAGCGCTCCAGCGCACGCAGGTCGAAGATCGTTGTCATCGACCCGTCGCTGAGCGTGACTGTTCGGCGTGCGCCGAAGGAATTGGGGTTGTCCCTTGCTGGCTTCATTGTGTGCCTTTCACGTCGATGATAGCCGGGGCGTCAACAATATGGAGAGTGGCCAGCCGCGTCGAGGTGATCCTGCGGCAAGAGACCGCCGCTGGCAGACCAGGGGGCTGCTGTGAATATTGCCTGCATGCGAGACGCGTACCGGGCGGATCACCGAGGATGGCTGTTCAACTTCTTTTGGCCCTTTACCCGATACATCGTCACGCATCTGGTCGTTACGACGCTTGGAACCCTGATATTCTTCGTGTTGAACCGTACGAAGGTCATCGGGCGGGCCAATGTTCCGCGCGAGCGAAACACACTTCTCCTGTCGAATCATCAATCCATGATCGACAGTTTTCTTCTCGGCATGTGCGCGTTCTACGGCCCGTCGCTTTTCAAACCATATCTGGTGCCGTGGAACCCGGCGGCGGAGGAGAATTTTTACGCCAACCGGTTCGTGGGATGGTGGTCGGACCAGTCCAAGTGCATTCCGGTACGGCCTGGCCGCCGCGACCTCAAAGCTCTAAACCGGATGATGCGGGCGCTACGCTCCGGCACCATGATCCTGTTTCCTGAGGGGACGCGAACTCGAGACGGGTCGATAGGTAAGGGTAGGGCGGGGGCCGGAATCGTGATTCTGCAGAATCGGCCGGTGGTCATACCGGTGGTCGTAGACGGAATGAACGAAGTGCTTCCGATCGGGCGTGTCTTGCCCAAGATCGGGAAGCGCGTTTTCGTCATGTTTGGAGAGCCGTTTGATTACTCGGACTATCTCGACCGGGAGGCATCCAAGGAGACATCCGAGGCGCTTGTTGAAGAAGTCATGCAGGAGTTGCGCGGCCGACTCGCGGAGCTCCGGAGCCGTTACAGACAACAGACAGACGAGAGAGCAGGCGAATGATCAGAGTGCTGAACAGGGGATTGGTCACGGCGCTGTGCCTCGCTGCTGCCGCGTGCACGGGAGAGCCCGGCGAGGATGATGGAGCGGACGACAGTGCCGTGGCTCCGGGCCCGAAGGTTGAAATTCAGACGAGCCAGGGCCGGATGGTGGTCGAACTATTTCCGGACCGGGCCCCGATCTCCGTGGAGAATTTCCTGGCCTACGTGGATGAAGGCTTCTACGACGGTCTTGTTTTTCACCGCGTTGTGCCCGGCTGGGTGGTCCAGGGTGGTGGCTTCAAACCCGGTCTGGAAGAACAGGCGCCCACCCGAGAGCCGATCCAGAACGAATCCGACAACGGTTTGATCAACAGCCGCGGCACTCTGGCCATGGCGCGCATGCCGGCCGCCCATTCCGCTACATCCCAGTTCTACATCAACGTGTCCAACAACTCGATGCTGGACTTCGGCGCTCAGAGAACAGGCCAGCACGGCTACGCAGTCTTGGGAACCGTGGTGGAGGGACTCGATGTAGTGGACGCCATCTCGGGAGTCGAGATCGAGGACCGGGGTCAGATGCAGGGCGTGCCAGTGGAGCCCGTGACGATCGACAGCATCCGCCGGCTGCCCTGAATGCGACCCGGCCTAGCCGACGGCTACGGCCTCTCCCACGATGACCTCCTCGATGGCCGGCATCACCTGCTCCAACTGTTCGCGGGTGATGACCAGAGGAGGCGCGAACCGAATCACCTGGTGATGGGTTTCCTTCGCCAGGATGCCCCGCTCCTGCAGGGCTTCGCAGAACGGTCGGGCCGTGCCCGATGACTTCTTGATCTCGACACCGATCATGAGGCCGCGTCCCCGTACGTCCGCCACGTGAGGAGAACCGAAGCTGCGGAGCCTGTCCATGAACCACTCTCCGAGTTCCTGGGCGCGTTCACTCAGACGCTCGTCGAGAATCACGGCCAGTGAGGCCAGCCCGACGGCCGCGCCGAGCGGATTGCCACCAAAGGTGGACCCGTGGTCGCCGGGCCGGAAAACATCCATGACCTCGCTGCTGGCCAGGATAGCGGATACGGGGTAGACGCCGCCGCCCAGCGCCTTGCCGACGATCAGGACGTCTCCTCGCGTTCCGTCCCAGTCTCCGCAGAAGAGCTTGCCCGTTCTTCCGAGCCCGGTCTGTATCTCATCCAGCAGGAGCAGTATTCGCTGCTCCCTGCAGATGGCCTGACACTGAGCGATGTATCCCTCGGGCGGGACGACCACGCCGCCCTCACCCTGGATGGGCTCGACCAGAAAGCCGACGGTGTTCTCATTGATAGTGGCCCGGAAGGCGTCAACGTCGCCATACGGAATGAGTCGAAAACCGGGAGTGAAGGGCCCAAACCCATCCCGGTACTGCTCCTCCGAGGAGAATCCGACGATCGTCGTAGTTCGGCCGTGGAAATTATTCTCGCAGACTATGATCTCGGCCTTGTTTGGGGGCGCGCCCTTGGTCTCATACCCCCACTTGCGGGCCGCCTTGATGGCCGTCTCGACCGCCTCAGCGCCGGTGTTCATGGGCAGCGCTTTGTCGAAGCCCGTGATCTTGCACAGCCGCTCCAGAAACTCTCCCATTCGGTCGTTGTGGAAAGCGCGTGAGGTCAGAGTGATCCGCGCCGCCTGTTCGGCCAGGGCGGCCAGGATCGCCGGATGGCGGTGCCCCTGGTTCACCGCTGAGTAGGCGGCTAGCATGTCCACGTACTGCCGGCCGTCCACGTCCCACACGTTGCAGCCCTCTCCGCGGTCGAGCACGACGGGCAGCGGCTTGTAGTTGCAGGCACTCCAGCGCTCGTCTTGTTGGATCAGCTCTTCGGTATGCGTCATTTCCGCGCTACTCCTGCGGCAAAGGTGGTCATTATTGGCACGGGCAGGTTAGGCAGGACTGAGGGCGCTGGCAACGCCGGAGAGGGCGGGTCTGGACAGCGCGCCAAACAGCGTTCATCCTTTCTCCGTGTCCGGTGACAACAGGAACTGAAAACCTGGAAACGATTAATGTATATCTGGGTGACACTATTGCTGGGGTGTCTCGTGGCGAGTTTCGGAGCAGGAGTCGCGTTCGGGTGTCGAATGCCGGAAGACTCGGATTGAAGTCGTCGGCAACACTAAGGGCGGACGTTCCGCTGGACAGAATGTGGTCCAAAGGTTAAGTTTTGTGGCTACAGTAGAGCTATTATAGCACTGCTTTTCGCAACGCGCTGAGGTGTAAATTGACCAGACATTTGAAGGATAAAGAGGGCCGTCGATGGAAGGCCTGGCTGGCCTCCCGGGACGTGTTCTGGCCGGACCCGAACGGGAAGACGACGAAGGACCCCACCGTCGAGGCGGTGCTTTTCGTATGTTTTTCGGATCCTAACGCGCCGCAAAAGCGTATTCGCCTCCCCGAGGGATCCTTTGCGAAAATGAGCCAGGACGATTTGATGGACCGGTTTCTGCAGGCAGAGCCGGATCCTGCCATCCGATAGGTCAGCCGTATAGAGAGTGGCTAGGGCGCGACGCCCCGGACTGCCGGGCGCCGCGCCCTTTTCTTTTTCAGAGGAAACTATGTCGAATTACGAGCACGTGTCGATTCCTGTGGCCGGCTCAGCGATCGAGGTTTCCTCCGACGGTCAACGCTCGGTGCCGGATCACCCGATCATTCCCTTCATCGAGGGCGACGGAATAGGGCCAGATATCTGGGGCGCCGCAGTGCGGGTCCTGGATGGGGCCGTCGAGGCGGCGTATGACGGCCAGCGCCGGATTGAGTGGATGGAGGTGTTTGCGGGAGAGAAGGGCATGCAGGTTACCGGCGACTGGCTACCGGACGAGACCCTGCAGGCGATACGCGAGTTCAAGGTGGCCATCAAGGGTCCGCTCACAACTCCCGTTGGCGGCGGCATTCGGTCGCTCAACGTTACTCTACGCCAGCACCTCGACCTGTACGCCTGTGTCCGGCCTTGCCGCTGGCTGCAGGGCACCCCGTCGCCCGTGCGCCAGCCCGAGATGATGGACGTAGTGATATACCGGGAAAACACAGAGGACGTGTATGCCGGTATCGAGTGGGAAGCCGACTCGCCCGAGGCGGAACGGGTGAGAGAGTTCCTGAACACCGAAATGGGCGCGAACATCCGCGAGAAGAGCGGGATCGGTATCAAGCCGATCTCCGAGTTCGGAACCAAGCGGCTCGTGGCCATGGCCATCCGTGACGCGCTGGCAGCCGGTGCTGGATCGGTAACCTTGGTGCACAAGGGCAACATCATGAAGTTCACTGAGGGTGCTTTTCGGGAATGGGGCTACGAGGTAGCGAGAGAGCGATTCGGCGAGCAGACGATCACGGAAGCCGATCTGTGGTCGAAACACGACGGCAACGTTCCAGACGGAAAGCTGGTCATCAAGGACCGAATCGCGGATGCCATGTTTCAGCAGGTTCTTCTGCGCCCCGGCGAGTACGATTACATAGCCCTTCCCAATCTGAACGGGGACTACCTGTCCGATGCCTGTGCCGGGCAGATAGGCGGACTGGGCATGGCGCCCGGCGCCAACATTGGCGACGAGATGGCGCTATTCGAGGCTACTCACGGGACCGCTCCCAAGTACGCGGGCCTCGACAAAGTGAACCCCACATCGCTGGTCCTGTCCGGTGTCATGATGTTAGAGCATCTGGGATGGAATGAGGCGGCAATCCTCATCATCGACGGTATCATTGCGGCCATTGTCGCCAAGACCGTCACCTACGACCTGGAACGACAGATGGAAGGCGCCACCACGGTTCGCACCTCTGAGTTCGCCGATCACATTATCGGACACATACAGGTCACTGCGTGAGCCACAGCGAGGAACCTCGCGCCATCGAGGTCGTAGCGCCCGGCGCAAACCCGTCGGCCGGGGTGGAGCTGCTCGCGGTGCCGGTTCGGCCTGGACAGGTGCTTGCCCAGCGTGCGGCCGCGCTGGACGCGGAGCTAAGCGGGCCTCTGTCCCGGCTCGTGGAAGCGGGATTCAGCGCCAAAGCTGGCGAGACACGGCTGTTCTTCTCCGGTTTGGCCGAGACTCCGCATCTCCTGGCTGTCGGGGTCGGCGAGGGCGAAGGCCTGGACGCTGAGAACGCGCGCCGAGTTGCGGGGAAAGCGGTTCAGGTCGGCCGGATCCATTCGCTGGTCACAGTCGGCGTAGAGATCCCGCCGCTGTCCGAGGAAGACGTGCCGGCCGTGGCGCAGGCCGCCGCGGAAGGACTCTGTCTGGGTGATTGGGCGTACGAAGACCTTCGCCGGCCGGGCTCTGAGCGTGTCTCACCGCCCGCTCCGCAAAGCGGAGTCATTTTCCTCGGCAGCGGCCAGCCTGCCAGTGCCGGCGATGCCGCGGGCCGTGGCCGAACGATCGCCGAGTGCCAGAACTTCGCCCGGATGCTCGTCACTCTTCCGGGAAATATTGCTACTCCTTCTTACCTGGAGGAGCGAGCCCAAGAGCTGGGTGAGCGGTATGGCCTGAGAGTCGAGGGATGGGGACCGGAGAGACTGAGGTCAGAGGGCTTCGGATCGCTCCTAGCTGTAGCAGCCGGCTCGAGAGTGGAGCCTCGCTTCATCGTGCTGGAACACCAGGGTACAGGGGGCGCGCCAACCGTTCTGGTCGGAAAGGGCGTGACGTTCGACAGCGGTGGAATCTCCATCAAGCCGGCTTCCGGCATGGAGGACATGAAGTACGACATGGCTGGTGCCGCCGCGGTGCTGGGAGCGATGCGTGCCGTGGCGGAGCTGGATCTGCCCCTCCGAGTGATCGGACTGATTCCGGCGACCGAGAACCTGCCGTCAGGTACCGCTCTCAAGCCGGGCGACGTGATCCGCGGACTGTCCGGCACATCCATAGAAGTGATCAATACGGATGCCGAGGGCAGGCTGATCCTGTCGGACGCCCTGGCCTTCGCCACCCGACTGGAGCCCGCCGCGATCGTGGATCTGGCCACGCTGACCGGAGCCTGCGTGGTCGCGCTGGGCCGGCATGCCATGGGTTTGATGGCGTCTGATGACGCCCTGGCGAAGGCGCTGAAGAGTGCCGGGGAGCGAACGGGAGAACGCGTATGGCGCCTTCCGCTATGGCCTGAGTACCGAAGACAGCTGGACTCCGACATCGCCGACATCAAGAACAGCGGCGGCCGTGACGCCGGTACGATCACGGCCGGATGGTTCTTGCGCGACTTCGTAGACGAGACGCCTTGGGTTCACCTCGATATGGCAGGTGTCGCCTGGGCTGAAAAGGTCGGGCCGTACCAGCCCAAAGGGGCAACCGGCGCCGGAGTTCGGCTGCTCGTCGAGTGGCTTAGTTCCGCTGACTGAGATGTTGTGTCGAAGCGCCGCAAGCACGGCGCTCGCCGGCCTGTTTTTGTTGGTCGGCGCGGTGTCCGAGCCTGTTGCGGGGCAGGAGATAGTTCGGCCCAGGAGGGTGGTGCCGAAGGAAGCCGCGCCGCCGGATTCAGTGCCACCGGATACAGTCCTGGCCGAGTTGGCTGTAACGGACTCTGTCCGCGCGGAACCGGTGCTGCAGGAAGTCCGTGAGCCCGCCCGGTATCCCGCTGAGCTGGAGCTGCCGGAGATGGCGGGCGGCGTTGTGGAGTGGGACCGGCGCCGCCTTCTGGAGTCCAATTCGATCACGCTGCTGGGCGTGTTGTCAGAAATGGTCCCCGGTCTCACGCCAGTGCGAGCCGGATTCTACGGAGGCCCCCATCACGCCACGCTGGGCGCCGCGGGAGCTCCGTTCCTGAGCCTACGTGTGGACGGACGTGACGTTCTGCCCCTGGAAGGACGTCAGGTGGATCTGGCCCGGTATCCTCTCGGGGCCCTGGAACGGGTGCGTGTGGTACGCGGTGCCGCAGGTATCAGCGTCGAACTGACCACTCTGCGCCGCTCTCAGTCACGGGCCTATTCGCGGATAGACGCCGCGACGGGTTCTCCCGGCCTCGGTATCGTGCGTGGCTCATTCGCCAACGGCCTGGGGAGCAATTTCGCCGTTGTCGCCTCGTTCGACGTGGTTAATACACAGGCCTTTCTGCAGGAGGACGATCGCTTCGATTTCCGCGGACGGATCGGGTGGAACCCCGGCGACCGATCGCTGGGCCTGGCGGCGGAGGTGCACAGCCAGTCGAACACACCGGCGTTGCTGGGCGGTGCCGAGCGGAATCTGAGGGAATTCGTGTTGGGTGTCCGGAAGAACGTAGGGCCGAATGTGCAGGCTCAAGCGTACTGGTCGGACCGCAGGCTCTCGGAGACGGTTGCCGGTTCGGATTCTGTCTTGAGCGGTGTCCAACGTGTCGGCACCGAGCTGGCGCTCGTGTCGGGCCTGGCGTACGGGCACCTGCGTCTGCTCCTATCCGGGGATTCGCCGTTTCCGTCGTCCCAGCTGTCCGGGAGGCTCGGACTGCGGCCACTTACCGGGCTTACCCTGGACGTAGCCGCCAAGAGCGACGTTTGGGACGGGTTCTCGACGACCCAGGTGCAGGGCGCCCTATCGCTGCATTCGGTGCTTCCTTTATCGGCCGGAATGGGGATCCAGGTCGCGACAGGCACGCGGGCCGTTCCGTACGCAGCGGCCGGCGTGGCAGATACGGCGGACTTCGATGCGCTGGCTGGATACGTAGAGGGGCGGCTGGGTCCATGGCACCTGCAGGAACGGGTAGAATACTTGAACCTGAGCCGACAGCTACCGTTTGGCACAGTGCTGGATTCTGTCTCTGTCGCCGCGCCGGCGCTAGAGATCGTCACCTTCGAAACGGCGGTCGAGGGCCCGATTCTGCCTATTGGATGGCTCATCGGAGGTTTGCCGCCCATCCGCGTGAGAGGCGCGTACCGTTTTTCGTCTTTGCGGTCCGGCGGTCCAGCCGTCTACGTTCCGCGCAACCGAATTGCCGGGGAGGCCTTCTTTCAAAACGAGTTTTTTGAGGGCAACCTTGAACTGCGGCTGGGTCTGGGGCTGAATCAGCGGGACGCTGTCTTCACCTTTGCCACCGCCGTAGATCCGACGAGTTTCGTCCAGACCGGCGCGGCCACAGATGTTTCGTTCAACCTGATGGTCCGGCTTCTCGAAGCTAGAATCTGGTGGCGAGCCGGAAACCTTCGTCAGGCGGCTATCGAGGACGTGCCCGGCATACCGTATCCAACCACCCAGCAGGCCTTTGGGATCAAGTGGGAGTTTACCAATTGAGCGGGCGTGGGCACGGCGGGGCGTATGCAAACCGAAATTGCTATACTGACGGCCAGATATGATTCGAAGCATGACGGGATTCGGCTCAGGGTCGGCCTCGATCGATTCCGGAACGATCGAGGTGGAGATGAGGTCTTTGAACTCGCGGCACCTGAAGCTCAACATGCGCCTTCCGGGAGGAGCCGCGGAATGGGAAGAGCCGCTGAAGGCGCGGGTCGGCGTCAATATCAGCCGCGGCTACGTGGACGTCCACGTACGGATTGTGGCCGGCCAAGGCGGCGTTGCGCAGTTCGCGGTCGATGAGGACAGGGCTGAGTCGTATGTGGCGGCGCTGCGCAGGCTCAAGGAGGATCTGGGTTTGGCGGGGGATGTGGACGTGGCAGCCATAGCCTCCTGGGATCGCTGGTTTTCTGAGGCTCCACCGCTGTCCGGCCAGGACGTTTCAGTCGAGTGCCTGGTGGAGGCAGCGGATCAAGCCCTGGAGGAGCTGGTGGGCATGCGAACCCGCGAGGGCGACCGGCTCGAAGCCGACCTCAGCTCGCGGTTCAGCGCCATTGGCGAGGCTCTCGCCAAGGTGGCGGAGCAGGCGCCGGTCCGACTGGAGACCGAGCGGGATAGACTGCGGCGAGCGGTAGCCGAGCTGGTGCCTGGACCCGCTATGGACGAGGACCGAATCGCGCGAGAGATTGCATTCATCGCCGATCGGTGGGACATCGACGAAGAGCAGGTTCGCGCGCGGTCCCATCTGAGCGGTATGGCCGAGCTGCTCGCCGAGCCGGATGCCGAGCCAGTGGGAAAGCGACTCGGGTTTTTCGGCCAGGAGTTGCTTCGAGAGATCAACACGATCGGTGCGAAGGCCAACGACGCGGACATCGCGAAGCTGGTCGTCCATATGAAGAATGAGTTGGAGAGTATTCGCGAGCAGATCGAGAACGTGGAGTGACAGAATCGCTTGGCGGGTCGAACAGTTTCCCGATGGTGCTTGTCGGTCCGTCGGGTGGGGGTAAGACTACGGTTGGCCGGGCGCTGGAGGCACGGCGAAGCGACGTCCGGTTTTCGGTGTCAGCCACAACGCGTAGGCGGCGGCATGACGAGACAGACGGGAAGGACTACCGGTTTCTGTCTCGGGACGAGTTTGAAAGGATGATCCAGCAGGGGGAACTGTTGGAGTGGGCAACGGTGCACGGAGAGCTGTATGGTACGCCGTTGAGCGACCTGGATGCGGCGAAAGAGGATGGGGTGCATCTTCTGCTCGACATTGACGTTCAGGGGATGCGAGCCATGAGTACGCTGTGCCCGGACGCGGTCAGCGTATTCTTCCTGCCTCCGGATGCGGAGAGCGTTGTGAAGCGGCTCAAGGGACGACGATCCGAGGATACCGAGAGCCTTAGGAAAAGGCTGGAAACAGCGCTCTCGGAGTTGGCGGCTGTCGAGGAATTTGACTACATGGTGATCAACGAAACGGTGGACGACACCGTAGATCGGGTCGAAGCGATCATGGACGCGGAAGCGTCAAGGGTGGATCGCCGTGTCGAGGCGGCGCGGGCTACGGCCCTGGCACTCGCACGTGATGTGAAGGCACTACTAGCAACTTGACGCCAGCCTGACGACCGGCGCTGGATAAATTACAGGATATAAACATATGAAAGTCTTTACTCCGGAAGAGGTTACACCTGTTGGTGGAGACAAGTACCTCGGGGTTCTTGTGGCGGCCAAATACGCGCGCGAACTGAACGCGCTTCCGCTGGAGCGGTCGCCATATGGCGCGGACAAGCTCACGACGAGCGCGCTTGCCGCGCTAGCATCCGGCGACCTGGACTATCGCCTGGTAAAGAAAGAGCGCGAGCGAAGCCTGAAGTGAGGCCTTTCGACGACCGCCGTATTCTGCTGGTCGTCACAGGTGGGATCGCCGCGTACAAGAGCGCGGCGTTGGTAAGAAGACTGCGGGAACGTGGGTGCTCGGTGGACGTGGTGATGACGGAGAGCGCCGAAAAAATGGTGGGCGCCGCGACATTCGAGGCGCTGTCGGGCCGCGCGGTGCACCGAAATCTCTGGGAGCGGCCCCTCGCGCACATCGAGTTGGGCAAGGATGCCGATCTGGCCATCGTCGCTCCGGCTACGGCCAACACACTGGCCCGGATGGCGGCCGGCCTGGCGGACGACATGGCCGCGTCCACGCTCCTGGCTGTGGACTGCCCCGTAATGGTATGTCCGGCCATGAATACCCGGATGTGGACCAACCCGGCTACCTCTCAAAACGTGGCTATACTGCGGGACCGTGGGGTGGCGATCGTTGGCCCGGAAGAGGGCCCGCTGGCCGAAGGGGAGGAAGGCATGGGCCGCATGGCGGAGCCTGCCACCATCCTGTCAGAAGCCGGAAGGCTTCTTGAACCGCCGAGCGTTCTGACGGACCGCAAGGTGGTCGTTACGGCGGGTCCGACGCGCGCGCCCGTGGACCCGGTCCGTTTCGTCGGCAACCGATCTTCCGGACGGATGGGTTTTGCCCTGGCTGAGTCCGCCTGGCGCCGCGGCGCTTCGGTCGTCGTGGTCGCTGGTCCTACTACCGCTGAGCCACCCCATGGGCCGAGACTGATTCGGGTCGAGGAAAGCAGCGAGATGCTCGAGGCGCTACGAGCCGAACTGGACGGAGCCTCCGTGCTTCTCATGGCGGCAGCGGTGTCTGATTTCGGTCCTGCGGAAGTGCTCGACTCCAAGATGAAAAAGGAAGACACCGGTGACACGGTGTCGCTCGAATTGCAGCGAGGTCCGGACCTGCTGTCCGAAACCCGTGATCAACGGACTAGTGGAGGTGTGTTCACGCTGGGCTTCGCTTTGGAGACGAATGACGGGTTGGAGAACGCTCGCCGGAAGCTTGAATCAAAGGGGATGGATCTGGTCGCGCTTAACGAAGCGGGACCAGATTCCGGTTTTGATTCTCCGACGAACCGGGTCACCATCATCGATCCGGATGGCGGAGTGGAAGAGATGCCACTCCTCGCGAAAGAGGAAGTAGCCGATCGGCTGCTGGATCGAATCGAGGCCCAACTGCGCGTGACCGAGTGACTCAGACGCAAGACCTGTGGCGAAGCTATCTTCGGTCGAAGATCGGACTCGGAGAACCGGAGCTGTTTCTGACCCGGGGGGATCGAAGCGCCGTGCTGGCTGCTGCGGCGCGCGTCGGCACGGAGCCTCCGGAGGTACCGGCCACCGCCGGTGCGCAGGGCATGTCTGCGGCAGCCCCGGTCACGGTAAGGTCGGCGGCGGACGAGCTGGACGAGTTGCGTGTCCGAGCGCTGGTGTGCGAGAGGTGCAGGCTTCACGAGTCCAGGTTGAGCGTCGTGTTCGGCGAAGGCACGACCGCAGCCAGAGTTCTGTGTGTCGGGGAGGCGCCGGGAGCCAACGAGGACAGGACGGGAAGGCCCTTCGTCGGTCGCGCAGGCAAGTTGCTCGACCAACTTCTACTGTCGGTCGGAATGCCCAGGGAGTCCGTGTTCATTTGCAACGTGCTGAAGTGCCGGCCTCCCGGGAATCGGAATCCGCAGCCCGACGAGATTGCGACCTGTTCGCCCTATCTGCGCGAGCAGATACGGCTCGTGAGCCCTGAGGTCATTGTCGCGTTCGGGACGTTTGCCTCTCGAACGCTCCTGGGCAGCGGCGAGTCATTGGGGCGCTTGCGCGGGATGGTACATCTATTGGATGGAATACCGCTCGTGCCGACGTACCATCCGGCGGCACTGCTGAGAAACCCGGGCTGGATACGGCCCACCTGGGAGGACCTGCAGACGGCGCGTGGCGTGTTGGAATCCGCAGACGTAGATGGAGATACGCATGGCTGATGCATCGCTCGCGGTTGCGCCGCTAGAGGCGCAGGGCCGCCAGGCGCCCTGGTCGGAAGAAGCCGAGATTTCAGTACTGTCGGCCATGCTTATCGACGGCGACGCGGTAGTCGAGGCGATTGAGGTACTGGACGAGGCCGCCTTCTATCGAGAGGCGAACCGGCGCATCTACCGCGGAATGGTGCGGCTCTACCAGCGAGGAGGCGTCATCGACTCGGTGACGCTCGCTGACGAGCTCAAGACCGCAGGCGAGTTGACCAGCGCAGGAGGGCTACCCTACCTGGCGCAGCTTGTGGACGCGGTTCCAACGGCCGCCAACGTCGCGTACCACTGCCGAATCCTCCGTGACAAGGCGGTTCTCCGAAAGCTTATTCATACGGCGACGGACATCATCCAGGATGCCTACCAGGCGCCGTCGGGAGAGATCGACGAGGCTCTGGACCGCGCCGAGCAGAGAATCTTTCAAATCTCGCAGGCCACACAGCGGGCCGGCTTCGTTTGGATCAAAGAGATCCTGTGGCCGACGTTCGAGAAGATCGAGGAGATGCAGCGCGGAGGAGGCTCCCTTACGGGTATTCCGTCGGGCTTTCCCGATCTGGACAACTTGACAGGCGGTTTTCAGCCGTCTGAGCTGATCATCGTGGCCGGCCGGCCATCGATGGGGAAGACCGCGCTAGCCCTGAACTTCGCCCAGCATGCGGCCATCGATCATGAAACGCCGGTAGCTCTGTTTTCCCTTGAGATGTCAAAGGAAGCGTTGGTACAGCGCCTTCTGTGTGCGGAGGGTCGGGTCGATTCGGGGCGCCTGAGACGCGGCAGGCTGCAGGACGATGAATACGGTCGACTGGCTACGGCGGCCGGTCACCTCAATACGGCGCCGATCTGGATTGATGACACTCCGAGCATTACGGCTCTCGAGCTACGGGCCAAGGCTCGCCGGCTGGCGGCCGAGGTGGATCTCGGACTGGTCATCGTAGACTATCTCCAGCTCATGGCTGGCCCGAGCGGCGTCGAAAACAGACAGCAGGAAATCAGTTCGATATCGCAGGCTCTCAAGGGAGTGGCGAAGGAACTTCAAGTTCCCGTGATAGCCCTGTCGCAGCTTTCCAGAGCGCCTGAGCAGAGAACAGATCGGCGGCCCGTGCTGGCGGACCTCAGAGAGTCAGGAGCCATCGAGCAGGATGCCGATCTTGTTCTGTTCGTGTACCGGGAAGAGGCCTATCGGAAGAAGGACGATCCGAGGGTCGATCAGGCGGGCGAATCGATTGAGGGTAAGGCGGAGCTCATCATTGGCAAACAGCGGAATGGACCGACGGGACTTGTGCCTCTGTACTTCCACAAGCGTTACACGCTCTTCGAGTCGCTACGGCGGGAGCCCGCCCCCACCGCGCCCTAGCCTCTCGTGAGGACCGTCCGCACCGCGTACTTCTGCACATCCTGCGGAAACGAGACGCTCCGTTGGGAGGGGCGCTGCCCGGGCTGCGGAGAGTGGAACACGCTGGCTGAAGCTCCGGCCGGGCCACGCGGCGAGCGCTCCCCGGCCGCGTCTTCGGCCACGCGGCGGCCGGGGCTTGAGAACAAGCCGGAGGCTCTGGGCTACGGCCCGGCGACGCCGCTGGGCCGGACGCAGGTAGGCTTCGGCGACTTCGATCGAGTCCTCGGCGGGGGTCTGGTGCCGGGTTCAGTCGTACTCCTCGGAGGCGCACCCGGAATCGGAAAGTCCACTCTGATGCTTCAGGTTGCCGCTGGAGTCGCCGCCACCGGCAAGAGCGTGCTGTACGCCTCCGGAGAGGAATCACGGGAGCAGATCAAACTGCGGGCCTCTCGGATCAGCCCTGGTCCGGAGCAGGTTCTGTTCATTTCCACGACCGATCTCAGCGAGCTGCTCAGGATCGTTGAATGTGAGCCTCCGGACCTCCTGCTCGTGGATTCCATCCAAACGCTGGTCGTGAGTGGTTCCAACGCGGCGGTCGGAGGCGTGAGGCAGGTGCAGGAGTCCGCGGCGCTCTTGCTCCATGTGGCCAAGCGTCTCGGATTCCCGACGTTCCTGATCGGGCATGTCACCAAAGGGGGACAGCTTGCCGGACCCCGTTCTCTCGAGCATCTGGTGGACGTTGTCCTCCTGTTTGAGGGGCAACGGCTAGCCGAACACCGCTGGCTACGATCGGTGAAGAACCGGTTCGGAAGCGTGGATGAACTGGCGGTCTACCGGATGGCGGATCGAGGACTCGAACCGTTATCCGATCCCTCCGCCGTCTTCATGAACGATCGCCCTGCCGAAGTGAGCGGGGCAGCCATCTGCGTTCCTCTACAGGGACGGCGACCCGTCCTGGCTGAGGTTCAGGCGTTGTCGGCCCCTGCCCGATTCTCGACGCCGCAGCGCGTGGCGACAGGCTTTCCGCCTCGCCGGTTGGCCGTATTGCTTGCGGTGCTCGAACGGAAAGCCGGACTGCCCCTCACTGATAAGGATGTGTTCCTGAGTGTGGTTGGAGGACTGAGGCTGGTGGATCCAAGCGCTGACCTGGGCGTTCTTGCGGCACTCGTATCAGCCGAGCTCGACCGGCCGCCGCCGGCCGCTGCCGCGTTCGTCGGCGAAGTCGGTTTGTCGGGCGAGCTGCGCGGCGTTCCCCACTGTGCAGCACGTGTACGCGTTGCCGTGCGAGCAGGTCTCTCCCAGATCGTGCTGCCGGCGGCGGCTCGTGAGGAGGCTGACTGGGGGTCGGAGATCAGATTCGCCCAACACGTGCAAGAGGTCGTGAGCTGGCTGCGCGGATGAAGGCCAGCGCGGTAATCCTGGCTGCGGGAAAGGGCTCGCGGTGCGCCGGAGAGGTTCCCAAACAATTCCGTGAGCTGGGCGGCCGACGGGTACTGGAGTGGGCCTGTAGCCCGTTCAGGCGCTGTGACCAGGTCGAAGAGATCATCGTAGTCGTATCTCCGGGCATATTCTCAGATCCGCCGCCGTGGCTGATGCAGTGCGCGGACCGGCTTGTCAGGGGTGGAGCATCGCGCCGAGAATCTGCGGGCCGCGGTGTGTGCGGAGTGGATCCTCAGTCGGACGTGATTCTGATTCATGATGCCGCCCGCCCGTTTGCGAGCCTCGAGCTGGTCGAGAGAGTGGCGTGGGCGGCGTTGGGTGGACCGGTAGTTCCTATGCTGCCTGTCACCGACACGCTCAAACGTGTGTCCGACGACGGAGTGGTCGAGGGCACACAGACTCGCGGAGAGCTACGACGTACGCAGACGCCGCAGGGCTTTCCGTTTGCCATGATTCGTCGGCTTCACACCGACGCCGAGGAGAGGGGGCTCACGGCTCCGGACGACGCGTACCTGTGCGAGCTTGCAGGTGAGATGGTGGCTAGCGTTCCCGGCGAAGTCATGAATCTCAAGCTCACGACCGAAGCCGATTTTCAGTACGCGGAGTGGGTAGCCTCTCGTCTCCTGCCGGAACGGGCCGATGACAGCGTTTGAGGAATTCGCGCTGCCCGCCGCGTTGAGCGCCTCCTCCGGCGCAGAGGCGCCCGCCGACCGAGCCGCGACTGAAGAGGCCCTGGAGCAGGCGCTTCGCTGCCTCTCAGCCGACAGCCTCCTGGCTCACCCCACGAGCTCGGTTTTCGGCCTGGGCGGCTCTGTCAGTCTGGAGGTGGAGGCCGAGGTGTCTCGCCTCAAGGGCTACACCGTCCGGCGGCCGTACATCCGGCTCGTGTATTCTGCCAGGCAGATCTCGACCGCGTTTCCATCGGTTGTCTGGAACGACACGGCTGAGCGGCTCGCGGACCGCTTTTGGCCTGGCCCCGTCACGCTCGTGCTGGACGATGGAACGGCAGAAGGTGTCGCGCTGCGAGCGGAGGGGAATCGATTTATGCAGCTCCTGCTTGAGGCCTGGGGACGGGGTGTGCTGTCGTCGAGTCTGAATCGCCGGGGTGAGCCGGTGTCAGCGACCCGAGACGCGGCAGCAGCCGCTCTCGCGGCGCTGTCTCCCTCCGACCTCCCCGTCACCTTCGTCTCCGAACCGCGGCTGCCCGGGCCGCCTGCTTCTTCAATCGTTTCCGTCAGGGACGGTCGTGTTCGTGTGCTCCGGGTCGGAGCGGTATCGGTGGAGGAAATCGGAACGTGCCTGAGCCTCGATCCGCGCGGCCTCGGCGCCGCTGGGCCGGCAAAGTAAATGGAGCAGAGCGGAGCAGGGGATTCCGTGTTTCGGGTGCTTTTCGTATGTACGGGCAACACGTGTCGCAGTCCGATGGCGGAAACGATAGCGCGCACGGGAGCACGGCAGCAAGGTCTCGACTGGTTGCAAGTGGAATCCGCCGGCACCATGGCTGCTCCCGGAAATCCGGCCTCGGCCGGGCTGGCCGACGAAGCGTCGCGCCATGGGTTGAGCGTGGAGGAGCACGTTTCCCGGCTATTGACTGCGGAGATGGTCGCCGAGGCTGATTTCATAGTGGGAATGTCTGTCTCACACCTTCTGGCTGTGCTGGACCTCAGCCCCGACGCGCCGTTGGCTCTCGTAACGCACTTTCTGAATGCGGCCGACACGCGACACGGCCAGGACGTGGATGATCCGATCGGCGGCGGAGGGCCAGCCTATGAGTCTACCTGGCTTCTTCTTGAGGAGTGCGTCGAGAGACTGATCGAACAGGTGCAGCGGGAACTTCCGGCGGACTACGATCCCGAAGACGAGATCGAGTGACTGAGACGGTTCTCTCGTTCGCGGTACTGGGCGATCCGGTCGAACACTCGGTCTCCCCGGACATGTATCGCGCCGCCTTTGAAGAGCTGGGCATTGCGGCCCGGTATGGGCGGCAGAGGGTGAACCGTCCGAGTTTGGCCGCGGCGATGAGCGCGCTGTGTGACGGCGGTGGTGGAGGTAATGTCACTCTGCCTCACAAGCAGGCTGCCGCCGAGATCGTTGACCTTCCTTCGGAGGCCGTCGTTCGCTCCGGTGCGTGCAACTGCTTCTGGGCAGACGCCGACGCACAGATCGCCGGCGACAACACGGATGTGGACGGATTGCTGGCCGCTGTCGCTCGTCTCCCGCGCTTCGAGATGTCTGGCGCCCGAGTGCTAGTCCTGGGTGCGGGCGGAGCTGGGAGGGCGGCGGTCCTTGCCTGTGAGCGCGGCGGCGCGGAGAGCGTCTGGCTGCGCAATCGAACCTCCAGCCGCGCAGAGAAGGTTCTCAGCGACTTTGGTACAGCGCGGCTGGATCTACGCCTGGCCGACTTCAAGCAGCTGAGCGAGTTCGACCTGATCATTAATGCGACCTCGCTCGGCCTGTCCTCTTCTGACCCGCTGCCCCTGAATCTGGCCGAAGTACGGGCCGGCTATGCGCTCGACCTTGTCTACGGGCGCGACGCCGACGGCACGCCCTGGGTACAGAGCGCCCGGGCGAAGGGGATGGTCGCGGCCGACGGACTGGACATGCTGGTCCAGCAGGCGCTCCTCTCTGTGGAGCGGTGGCTCGGCTGCGAAGCACCTGCTGCGTGCATGAAGCGGGCGGCGCTAAAGGCGCTGGGACGTCCGTGGTTGGCCGACTGATCCACCGTGCCGGCCAGCTCGGCGCCGGAGTATTGGCTGTTCTGCTCCCATCCCGCTGCGTTTGCTGTGCGGCAGCGCTACCGCAGGACGTGGCGCCCGTCTGCGCAACCTGCCGATCTCGCCTGCCCCGACTGAATCCGCCTCACTGTAAGCGCTGCCAGGTGACGCGGCGGCTCGATCTGCCCGGCATGGACGGCTGCGCGGCGTGCGCCGAATGGCCTGACTCACTAGCCGGCGCCGCCGCTCCGTTCTACATGACCGGAGTGGCTTCCCGAGTCGTGCACGCACTCAAGTACGAGGGATCTACGGCTCTTGTGGACTGGATGGCGGGATCGATGGAGCCGAGCACGCGACGCCTGCTGGCTGGGCGGAAGCCGGTCCTGGTTCCGATTCCGATGTCGAAAGCCCGCCTACGGGAGCGCGGCTACAACCAGGCCGGCCTACTGGCCGAGTCCCTGGCCCGGATCGCCGGATGGGGAACCTGCCTTCTACTCCAGCGTTCACAGACCAGTCGGGCCCAGGCGACACTCACTCGCTCCGAGCGCGCCGAGAATGTGGCCGGAAGTGTCAGCGTGATCCCGCCGGCGGTACTGCTGGCTAGACAGTCAAGAAGCCGTGCCCAGCCTGAGGATCGGGCCTCTCTGCTCCTCGTAGATGACGTGTTGACGACCGGCTCCACGGCTGGAGCCTGCGCGGGTGCTCTGGCGGCGGCCGGCTTCAGTTGCGTGGGTGTCGTCACCTTCGCCAGAGCCGTCCCCGAGTGAGGGTTGGGTTATTCCAGGCTTCCGCATAGCTTGGCGGCGCGGGCGCTGACGCCTCCGCGCACGTACCCAATATTGAACAGGGCGATGATATGTCTGTGAAGGTAGGAATCAACGGATTTGGCCGGATTGGCCGGAACATCTTGAGATCTGCTCTGGCGCAGTCCGTGAACGACATCAAGTTCGTAGCGGTCAACGACCTCACGAGTGACGATACGCTGGCCCATCTGTTTCGATACGACTCCGTTCACGGCCGTTTCCCGGGCCGGGTTACGGCCGGAGACGGGTGGCTGGACATCGATGGAGAACGGATTCAGGTGTTCTCCGAGCCGCATCCGGAGAAGCTGCCGTGGGCTGAGGTGGGAGTGGACATCGTGCTTGAGAGCACCGGCCGCTTCCGGGCGCACGCAGACGCATCCCGGCACCTTTCTGCGGGAGCCCAAAAGGTCATTGTGACAGCGCCTTCGGGGGATCCAGACATCACCATTGTCATGGGTGTCAACACGGAGCAGTACGATCCCGCAGTGCATCACATCATTTCAAATGCCAGCTGTACGACTAATTGCGTGGCTCCGCTGGTCAAGGTGCTGGACGAGCAGTTCGGATTCGTGAACGGACTCATGACCACGGTGCACAGCTTCACGAACGATCAACGGATCCTGGATCTGCCGCACTCGGATCTGCGCCGAGCCCGTGCCGCGTCCATGTCCATCATCCCGACCACCACGGGTGCGGCCAAGGCAACGGGGATCGTTCTTCCCTCGGTTGCGGGCAAGATCGATGGCATGGCCATGCGAGTCCCGACGCCGGATGTGTCGATTGTGGACCTGGTGGCCAATCTCGGCCGGGATACGACGGTGGAAGAGCTGAACGAGACCTTTCGGAGTCAGGCACAGGGCCCGCTCCAGGGAGTGCTCGAGTACTCCGATGAGCCGCTGGTCTCTATCGACTATGTAGGTAACCCGGCGAGTTCGATCGTGGACGGACTGGCCACCGCAGTCATTGGTGGTAGCCTGGTGAAGGTGATTTCCTGGTACGACAACGAATGGGGATACTCGTCCCGCTGCGTAGATCTGGCTCGGTTCGTGGCTGAGCGGCTGCCTGCGGGCGCTTCGGTCTAGCAACGGTGAGAAGGCGGATTCTGGGCGACCTGGCGGAAGCCGATCTGCGCGGCCGCCGGGTCGTGATTCGGGTTGACTACAACGTGCCACTGGACGAAGGACGGGTTACCGATTCTTCGCGTGTGACAGCCTCTCTGGACTCTCTCCGGTACATCTTGAAGGCCGGTGGCCATCCGGTCATACTATCACATCTGGGCCGTCCTAAAGGCGAAGTTCGGCCCGAGTTGTCGCTGCTTCCCGTCGTGGCCCTGCTAGAGGAGAGCCTCGAGTGTCCGGTGCGCCTGCTGTCGCTGGACGAGGCCGAGGCGGAGCAGGGGGCCGCCGATGAAGGCGTGCTCCTGGTCGAAAATACGCGCTTTCTTGAGGGCGAAACGCAGGGCGACCCGGAACTGGCACGGCGATTCGCCGGACTCGGCCGAGTGTTCGTCAATGATGCGTTCGGGACTCTTCACCGGACCCATGCGTCCGTGACCGGTGTGGCGGAGCTTATGGAGCCGGCGGTGGCCGGATTTCTCGTTGAGAGAGAGCTGCGGGCTCTGTCCGCGCTCCGAACTGAGCCCGAGTCCCCGTTCGTGGTGGTCTTCGGTGGCGCCAAGATCGGTGACAAGATCGAACTGGTGGACGAACTTCTCGAACGGTCCGACACAGTGCTAGTCGGTGGAGCGATGGCGAACACCTTTCTACGGGCCCAGGGCCACTCGATGGGCGACTCGCTGGTCGAGGAGGGTTCGGTTGAAATCGCGAGCTCGTACCTGAGCGAGGGGTCCGACCTGGAACTGCCCACGGATCTGGTAGTGGCTCCCGGACCCGACCGGGCGGACGAGGCCATCATTGTTCCCGTCGACAGCGTTCCTGACGGCATGGCCGCCCTGGACATTGGCCCCGAGACGCAGAGAGCGTTTTCGCGATGGGTCATAGAGGCGAGGACGCTGTTTTGGAACGGACCGATGGGCCTGTTCGAGAGGCCGCCCTTCGCCGCGGGCACACTGGCGCTGGCGCATGCCGCGGCTGAGGCAACCCGAGCCGGTGCTTTCACTGTGGTGGGCGGAGGTGACTCCGCAGCAGCGGTTCGCGCGGCCGGTCTGGACACTGCCATTACACACGTATCTACCGGTGGGGGAGCGGCCCTGGATTTCTTGGCCCAGGGCACTCTGGTGGGATTGCAAGCTCTGGACGAGGCGCGCGCGTGATCAAGCGGCCGTTCTTCGCGGCGAACTGGAAGATGCACCACGGACCGGCCGACGCGGCGGCGTTCGTCGCGAAGTTCGCTTCTATCTACGCTCCGCGAGCAGACCGCACCGTGGTCCTGTTTCCGCCCGCTGTGTCTGTGGCCGCACTGAGGGAAGCGCTGGCTGATCGTACCGATGTAGGAATCGGCGTACAGGACGTGCACGAAGAAGCTAGCGGCGCGCACACGGGCTCGCTCTCGGCCGGAATGGTGGCCCAGGCGGGCGCCGGCTGGGTGTTGGCCGGACACTCCGAGCGCCGGCACGAATTCGGCGACACCGACGACCAGGTCGCCGAAAAGGTCAACCGCGTTCTGGAGGTTGACCTTAGGCCCATACTGTGTGTAGGGGAGACGCTGGAGGAACGTGTGGCCGGCCGGCTTGAGGCAGTTCTACGGCGCCAACTCAAGGCTGTCTTGACTACCCTGGCTCACAGCGACGCGGGTGCCCTTACGTATGCCTACGAACCGGTGTGGGCCATTGGAACCGGCCGGACGGCTTCACCGGAAGACGCAGCGGAAGCGCACGCCATCCTCAGAGGGGTAATCGAAGAGACGGTGAACGCCGCCTCGGCGGCAGAAGCCACCGTGCTGTACGGCGGAAGCGTGAAGCCGTCCAACATTGGCGAGCTTCTGGCAGCCGAAGGCGTGGACGGTGGCCTGGTCGGGGGAGCGAGTCTGGATCCTGAATCGTTCGCGGCGATTTGTTCGGCTGGCGCAGAGGAAACGTAGGCCGGGCCGTTGACGAAAATCAGGTCTGCGCCTAGCTTCACACCCTGGGTGCGGGCTTCTTGGCCGGCACTCGTTTCACATATGGGTGAGGTGGAATGTTTAGCTTTCTAGTTATCACGATAACCGTTCTGTCGATTCTCCTGATCAGCATCATCCTGATGCAATCGGGCAAAGGAGGCGGCCTGGCAGCAACCTTCGGTGGTGCTTCGTCGTCGACGGATTCGTTTATTGGCGGCCGGCAGGCGGCCAATTTGCTGACAAAATCCACCTGGATTGGAGGGGGACTGTTCCTGGCCCTTTCTCTCATACTGGCGATCTTGTCGTCTCAGAGCTCTCAGCCCGGAAGCTCGATCTTGAGGAGTGAATTTGAAGCCACTCCGGCTCCTTCATCTTTGCTCGACACCGAGGGAGACGCGACGCCGCTACTGTTTCCGGGCGATGAAGCGGATGAGGCCGCCGGAATTGAGGCGGTGGATCGGGATGCCGGTGCGGAATAGGTGGCCGAGGAGTAGTCAGTTGTCGGCGGGTAGTGGATCCGGGCGGAACGGACCCTTGGGTGGCAGGTCCAGGAAATCTTCGTACCGTCCCCGCTGGCGCTGACCTTCCAGCCACTCCCCGAAGCCCGACTCAGCAAGACCCGTAACCGCCTTGCCTGTAGTCGCCGTTCCGATGGCCAGCACGTTGGCGTACTCGTTCTTCACGTTGTCCGCATGTCCCTTGGTCCAGCGCCATTCTACCTGATGTTTCTGCGCTTCTCGAAGCGCCGCGCGCCACAGATCCAGGTTCTCGATCGGGCCCCCCTTCCGCTTCCATCCTCGCCGAACCCAGCCTGGCAGCCATTCGCGCATCCCTCGAACCAGGTACTGGCTGTCTGATGTGAACACGACAGAGCAGGGGCGCTGCAGGTGTCGGAGGCCGACGATGGCCGAATAGAGGGCCATTCGGTTGTTCGTCGTATCGGATTCGTAGTACGCGAAATCCCTTCGGTGCCAGGCACGCCCTTCGTCGAATCGCTCCACCAGGCCCGCGGCCGCGCCGGGTCGATTCCGATCCTGGAACTGGTTGCCCAGGCAGGATTCGTCGGCATAGATATATACGATCGGGTCGCTCATGCTCGGTTTCTGATGTAGGAATGCGGGCTGCGGGCGCCGTCGAGAGAAAGGAATGGCAGGCTTGACGTATACGCAAGACGTGCCGGGCCGCTTGGTTATGGAGGACGGGCGTTCGTTCGATGGCTGCCTCGCGGGCAAGGAACGCGGGGGAGTCGGCGAAGTCGTATTCACTACCGTCATGACGGGCTATCAGGAGGTAGTCACCGATCCGTCCTTCGCGGGTCAGGTCGTGGTGATGACCGCGCCCATGATTGGCAACTACGGAGTAGCGGAGGACGACTCGCAGTCCAATCGGGTCTGGGTAGCCGGTTTCGTGGTTCGCGAGCTGAGCGGCGGACAGCGAGGAGGAAGTGACGCAGGTCTCAGATCGTATCTGGAGGCTGAATCCGTCCCGATTCTGCACGGGTGTGATACGCGGGCTATCACGCGGCACATCCGAGACCAGGGCGCCATGCGGGCCGCCATAGTGCCGGATGGCGTATCCGCGCCTGAGGTATCTGCCCTGATCGCGGCCGAGCCGCGTATGGCGGGGCGGGACCTGGCCTCGTCTGTAGGCACCTCGGAGGCCTACACGTTAGCCGCGTCGAGAGGGCCGGTACGCGGCCGTGTTGTGTGCCTGGACTACGGGGTAAAACGGAGAAGCCTGGAGCTACTGGCCGGGGCAGGCTACGAGGTGGACGTTCTTCCTGCGGCCACGTCTCCCGCTGCAGTGCTTGCCAGCCAGCCAGATGGTGTCTTTGTGTCGAGCGGTCCCGGCGACCCCGGGGCCGTGGGAGGGGCGGTGGATCAGATTCTCGCCGCCTACGAAAAGGGTGTACCCCTGTTCGGCATCTGTCTGGGCTGCCAGCTCATTGCCAGAGCGTTCGGTGGATCTACGTACAAGCTGGCCTACGGCCACCGGGGCGGGAATCACCCGGTGCTCAGCAAGGAGCGCGGGGTTGTGGAGATCACGTCGCAGAATCACGGGTTCGCGGTGCTGGGAGAGGCGGAGGAAGTGGTTGGGGCGCCGGAGCTGAGTGTCACACACGTCAACCTGAACGACAAGACAGTCGAAGGGATTCGGCATCGCTCGAGGGCAGTGTTCGGAGTCCAGTATCATCCAGAGTCGGCCCCGGGTCCGCATGACAGCCGCTACCTGTTCCGGAAGTTTGTAGATGCGATGGATGCAAATCGTGCGATGGCAAGCGATTGACAGATATCTGGAACCGCCGCTAGCTTACAATCAACCCCTGCGGAAGAAAGCTGAACGAACGTGGCCTGGAACCGGCGAAGCACCGTGCTGGGGATCGTCCTCCTGCTTGCAGTGTCCGCGGCCGGAGCGGCGGTCGCGTTTCAATTGTGGCTGGGTGGATACGTTCCGCTGGTCTCGCAGGGCCGCGTAGCGATCATCCCGATCCTTGGCGTAATCAATTCCGACCGAACCGTGCTTAGCACTCTGGAGCGGTACAGGGAAGACAAGTCAGTCCGGGCGTTTGTTCTCGAGATTCGCTCGCCCGGTGGTGGGGTTGGACCTTCCCAGAGCATTTACAGCGAGCTGACCAAACTGCGAGAGGAGGATGAGCGTCCGCTCATCGCATGGATCGGAAGCGTGGGGGCCTCAGGCGGCTACTACGTGGCTCTCCCAGCCGACTCCATATTTGCCTTGCCAGGATCCATTACGGGTTCGATCGGCGTCATCATGCAGTTCACCAACGCCGAGGGACTACTGGACAAGATTGGGATCGATCTCGAGGTCGTGAAGAGCGGCAAGTTCAAGGACACTGGTTCGCCGTCCAGGCCCCTGTCGGCCGAGGAACGCGAGATTCTTCAGGACGTCATCCAAGACACCTATGGGCAATTCGTGGATGCGATTGCAGACAGCCGCGGCATGGAAAGGGACGCGGTGCTGGCGGTCGCGGATGGGCGCATCCTGTCGGGAGAACGGGCCATGAGCCTCGGACTCGTGGATCGGCTCGGCACGCTTCCGGACGCGATTTCGGCGGCTGGCGAAATGGCCGGGCTGGGCCCCGATCCCCGGACCCTGCGGCCCACGCCGAAGCGAGCGGCCTGGCTGGACCTGGTGGGTCGGATTCCGGGATTGCGGTGGACTAGATTTCTCAGCGGGCTGGATGAGGGCGGAGCGCTGACTCCGAGCCTGCGGTATCAATGGCAGTAGGCAGCCTACTTGAAACGGAGTGAGTCATGACGAAGGCAGATCTTGTGGAGCAGGTCTACCAGGCCATCGGACCGGGTGTGACCAAGAAGGATTGTGGAGCCGTAATTGACGCCTTTCTCAACGCGACGAAGCGGGCGCTCGCCGACGGCAAGCACATCGAAATCAGGGGGTTCGGTACTTTCAAGGTCCGGCGCAGGCGGCCTCGTATGGCTCGGAATCCACGCACGGGAGCTGCGGTTACGGTGCCGGCGAGGTCGGTTCCGGTATTCAAACCCTCGCGGCTTTTCAAGACACAGGTGGACAAGCCGGAGCCGCCCAGGTTTTGAGCCGTCGCCCCGGAGATGACCACCCTGACTAGAGCAGGATGGCCGCGATCAAGAGCCGTCACTGAGATGGGCGGCAACTCGGCGTAGTCCTTCCTCCAGCGTGGACTCGTCCACCGCGAAATTGAAGCGCAGGTGACCTGGTGTGCCAAACGGCTCTCCCGGTACACACGCGATTCCAGCCTTTGTCAGTAACTCCTCAGCAAGTACGAGAGAGTCTTGTCGACCCACCACCCGGCTGAAGAAGAATATCGCCCCATCGGGAAGCCGAGTGTCGAGGCCCGTGATGCCCGATAGCAGATCGTGGCCCGACTCGCGCCTGTTGGACAGGACTTCGAGGGTAGCCGCGACACCTTCCTCTCGTTCACGGTCCGCCCGAAACAGCTCCGCCGCCGCGAACTGAGACGGCGCCGCGGCGCCAGAGGTGGTCTGGCTCTGAAGCGCGGATGCCTTCGCAATCAGCTTCTCGGGCCCCACGGCGTAGCCGATTCGCCAGCCCGTCATGGAGAACGTCTTCGAGACGCCGTCGAAGGCGACGAGCCGGTCAGGCCTGTCCGAGAGAGACAGGACAGAGGGCGCGCCTCCCGGTACGTAAGCCAGGCGCCGGTAAATCTCGTCCGATAGAACCCAGATCCCGTTCGCGTCGGCCCAGTTCAGGATTCGCTGCATATTGGCGGAATCCACGACGGCGCCGGAAGGATTGCAGGGGGAGTTGAGGAGGATTCCCCGGGTCGAGGCAGTCCGGGCACGTTCCACGTCATCGGGATCAAGCCGAAAGCTGTCCTCCCAGCGGGTAGCTACCGGAACGGGCGTGGCTCCGGACAGGCGAACGGCTGGCAAGTACGTAGGCCAGTACGGGGTTGGGACGATAACCTCGTCGCCCGGCCCGAAGAGGCAATACAGCACGTTGAAGAGAGCCTGCTTCACCCCGGCGCTGACGAGCACGTTGGCCGGCGAGATGCCGGCGCCTGCCGATTCTCGTCCCACGTATCTGGAAACGCCCTGGCGCAGAGCCGGGATGCCGGGCGTCGGAGGGTACCCGGTTTTTCCGTCCTTGATGGCTTGCAGCGCACCCCGGACAGCAGGCTCGGGTGTCGGAAAAGACGGCTCGCCGGCCGATAGGTCTACGATGGAGTGTCCATCAGTCGCCATCTGTCGGGCACGAGCCTGCAGCGCCAGCGTTGGCGAGGGTTGGAGAAACTCGACGTTGGGCGAAAAACGCACGGGGGCTCCGAGCTCGAAGGTAATTGAAGGACCCCTGGCGCCGGGATACCTTGATCAGCGAGCCGAGATATCAGCGAATCAGCTCGCCGCCTGGGAACGGCGGATCTTATGGCGCTCTCGACGAAGGCGTCAAGCGATCGAGCGGCTGTTTCGAACGACGGAGACGGGGTACCACGAATGATCAGCGAAATCACAACAAAACTGGAGCCTGCGGCGGTTCTCGACCGGGCGAGGCAATTCTTTTCGGAGGCCGGGTCGATCTGTTCGGCCTCCTTGGCGGAGGAAAGTGAGTCACACCTGACGTTTACTACGTTCCGCAGCCGCCTGGCCATCGCCGCCTTTCCCGATCCCGGCGGTCACGAAACCCGGGTACGCGTTTCGACGCTCAGGCCAGACGCAACGGTGGGCAAGCTCCTGGCCTTTGTGGGATCAGACCCCGCAGAGCCCGATCGGTAACTCGCCGAGCGTGGCTGCTTCGACGGTAGCGGTGCGAGTGCTCCTGTTCGGAGTTTATCGAGAGCTCGCTGGCCGGCCTGAATTGCAGATCGAACTCCCGAGCGGGAGCAGCCTGGCCGAGTTGGTTACTGAGCTCAGGGCGCTTCCCGGGCTCGAACGTCTTCCAGAGCGCCCCGCCGTGGCCAGGAATCTGAAATACGCCTCATTGAGTGAGATTCTGGACCCGGCAGATGAAGTGGCGCTGATCCCCCCGGTGGCAGGGGGCTAGGAACTAAGTGAGTGAACCGACAATCGTGGCCGAGATAACTACGGAACCGCTGGACGGCGGCCAGCTCAGCGCGCGACTGTGCACCCTCGAAGATGGTGCGGTTGTCGTGTTCGAGGGCCGTGTGCGCGATTCCAACGCTGGACGCCGGGTGGCGCGGCTCCGTTATGAGGCATACGCGGAAATGGCGGAGCGCGTGCTGGCCGAAATCGCCTCTGAAGCTGCAGAGCGTTACGCGGTCGGAGCCGTCGGTGCTGCCCATCGAACAGGCTCTCTCGAGCTCGGCGAAGCCAGCGTCATCGTGGCGGTGGTGGCGCCGCACAGGGAAGCGGCGTACGAGGCGTCCCGGTACGTGATCGAGGCCATCAAGCAGCGTCTCCCGATATGGAAAGAGGAACACTACGCCGACGGCACGAGCGCCTGGCTCGGCGAGCAGCCGGCGGAGGGGAAGGCGCCGTGAGGGATCAATTCGGTCGTTCAATCGAGTATCTACGCATCTCGGTTACCGATAAGCGCAACCTTCGCTGTACGTATTGCATGCCGGTCGAAGGCCTGGCCTGGATCCCGAAGGCCGAGCTTCTTACGTACGAAGAGATCGCGGACGTCGTGCGCCAGATGGCGGGAATGGGACTTCGCCGAGTGAGACTGACGGGCGGAGAGCCACTGGTGAGGCGGGACCTGCCTGAGTTGGTCACCCGGCTGTCCGCCATTCAGGAGATCGAGGACATCTCGCTCTCCACCAACGGCGTTCTCCTACCCGGGCAGGCCGAGGAGTTGAAGGAGGCGGGAGCCGGGCGCGAGAACGTTAGCCTGGATACACTTCGGCGCGACCGCCAGCCAGGCACAACCTCAAGACGGGTTCCACGGTGGGGAGTGGAGGTCTCGTTGCGCTGAGTCAGGTGGGCGTATAGGTGGGCCGAATCGACGGACGACAGGGACTGCGATGACTTACGAAGCGAGACAGCAATTCCAGGAGAAGCGAGAGCAAGTGGAGGCTCTCCGGGAGCAGCTCGTGCACGGCGACCCTGACAGGCCGCTGACGTGCGCGCAGGGTCTCGATCTACTGAGTCTCATCGAATTTGTTCTTCAGAGAGCCAGCCCGGAGCGCTGGGACCAGGCCCTGGAGGTAGTGGCTGAGGAGGCGGCACGAAGGGCGGATGCTCTCGCATCGCGGCGGCAGTAGCCGAATCCCTCAGTACTCTCGGTACATCATACATCAACAAGCAGGCAGATAAGTGGAAAAGATCACGGTGGTCGGCGCGGGTCATGTTGGCGCGACAACCGCACAGCGAATCGCAGAACGTGAGTTGGCGCGTCAGGTTTTCCTGGTGGACATCCTCGAGGGTGTGCCCCAGGGGAAGGCACTTGACCAATGGGAGTCGGCGCCCGTCGAGGGCTTCGATACGAGGCTGATCGGGGCGCAGGCCTATGAGGAGACGGCGGGCTCGGGCATCTATGTCGTGACTGCCGGACTGGCAAGAAAGCCAGGGATGAGCCGCGACGATCTCGTGCAGAAGAACGCTGCGATCGTCGGCAGCATTGCCGCCGAGATTCGAGAGTACAGCCCGGAGTCGATCATCATCATGGTGACGAATCCGCTCGATGCCATGGCGTACGTAGCCATGCAGGTCACAGGCTTCCCTCGGGAGCGAGTCATCGGAATGGCGGGCGTTCTGGACACGGCCCGGTTCCGAAGCTTCATCGCGCTGGAACTCGACGTCAGCGTGGAGGATGTTCAGGCTCTCGTTCTGGGCGGTCACGGCGACAGCATGGTGCCGGTGGTCAGTAGCGTAACTGTGGGCGGTATGGCGCTCACCGAGCTGCTCACCGCTGACCGTATCGAGCAGCTGGTACAGCGCACCCGGAAGGGTGGGGGAGAGATCGTCGGCCTGCTGAAGACGGGTAGCGCCTACTACGCTCCATCGGCGGCCGCAGTTCAGATGTGTGAATCCATCGCGCGGGACAAGCGTCGGATCCTACCGTGCGCCGCGTGGCTGGAGGGCGAGTACGGTGAGAGCGGACTGTTCCTCGGCGTCCCTTGCAAGCTCGGACGCGGTGGACTCGAAAAGATCTATGAAATCGCGCTCACGGATGACGAGGCCGAAGCGCTGGCTTCGTCGGCTGAGGCTGTGCGCGAAACGATGGCTCTCCTCGCCTAGCGGCATTCCCCCGATGTGACCCTTTGCACCCTCGCGTCGTCTAGAGGCAGATCAACAACAAACGGTTGGCTGCGGGGGCCGCCAAACATTGGGGAGGGATCCATGCGAAGGGAACTTAAGAACAGTCTTCTCGGACTGTTTCTCGTGAGCGGTCTGGCCGCTTGCAGCGAGAATCCGGTTGATCCGACCGCGGGAACGGAGGGCACGAACACGAACAGCGTGGCGGAGCCTTCTATTACGGCGCCGTTCGAAGTTCAGGTGGCGGCCGACGAAACGACCGCTGAGGTCGTGACCGAGGACGTCGCACTGTCGATGAGCAGCCCGACTGAAGTGGCTCCGTCCGAGGGAGATGGCTCACCGTTCGCCGAGGCGCGGCTGAAGTTTGCCGCCGCACGGGCCGCATACCGGCTGGGAGACGAGGAAGCTGCCAAGGCGCTAGCTTTGGAAGCCCGACTCATTCTTGCTGAGGCCTTGATTGAGAGCCGAGGCGAGGAAGGCCTCGAAGCTCTGTTTGCGCGAGTCGAGCATCTTATCGACCGCATCCAGGAAGCAGACGACGAGTTCGAGCAGCTGGACAGGCTCGAAGACAAGCTGGAAGAGCTGGTGGAAGAGGCGCGGGTTCTTCAGACAGGTGGTGATCTGGTGGGCGCGGCCGAGCGACTGCTCCTCGGGCTGCAGATTACGGACGTGGTTCGGCACCGTCACCGTGATTTCCGGCTGGATCCGGTTACGGTCGTGCGGCTCTCGATCGCACGGGCGATGGAAGCTCTCGAGCTGGCCGAAGGCCTTATAGGCGACGATCCAACCTTCAAACAGCAGCGCGTTCTGTTCCACGTAGGCGAATTGATTCGGCGTGCTGTGTTTGCGGCTGATCATGAGGCCTATCGCCGGGCAGTGGTGCTGGCGCGGCGTGCCGAGTCCAGGGCCCTCCTCGCGGTGCTCGAGTGCGAGCGTCCCAGTGAGGAAGACGTTCAGATTCTCCTCGAGCTGGCCGAGTCTCAGATCGCGGAAGCGGAAGCCGCTATCGGCGACGATCCGACTCCGGCGCAACAGGCTATCCTCACCCGGGCCAAGCGTCTGAAGGCTGTCGGCGAGGAGCTGATCGCCAACGGAGTGTGGCGCGGTGTGGCTCTATTCTGGCGCTCGGCGGTTATTGCCGGCGTGCTGTTCTAAGACGGAACTACAGTACGAACCGATTCGGCGCGCCAGACGGTGGGTTGAACAAACAGCGGGGAGGGCCATCGGCTCTCCCCGCTGTTCTTGTATCGCTCTCACTCTGCGAGCGTCGTGCTAGTTGATCGGCAGCTCCGCATCCAAAAGAGAACGCGCCACCGTGACGGCGGGGTGGTCGAGCAGATCGAGCGTCTGCGGCTCGTCCAGCGGACTCCACTCCGAGTCCCACTGCACCAGCACTACAGGCCGCATCAAGTTGGTTGGATTCGTGGCCGTGACCTGAGCGATTTCGCCCGTACTGAGCTGGACGAAACTGTCGAGCGGAAACGAAGATATCTCGTTCACCAGGGCGGTCACGACCCGGGCGGAAAAGTATTCATCCTGCATTCCCGCCACCTGCTCCAGTGCGTCGAAGGCCGTATACGGTGATCTGTACGTACGAGGGTGCGAGAGCGCTTCGAAGACATCGGCGATGCCTATGATCTCGGCGATGGGGTCGATGGCCGAGAGCGGAAGACCGCGCGGATATCCCTGGCCCCGCGCACGCTCATGCTCTTGCAGAATAGCAACCTGCAGCCATTCGTAATCCGGGCCAGCCTTCGCGACCGCGGCCGCGCCCAGTACCGGATGACGGTGCAACTGCTCGATATCCGCATCGGAATAGTGGCCGGCCTTACTAAGTAATTCCACCGGTAGGGTGGCCATGCCGACATCATGCACCAAGCTGGCGTGCATGATTTGGGTAGTTCGAGCCGGTCCAAGAGCCAGTCCCATGGCAATTTTCCCGGCGATGGTGGCCACGTTCACGCTGTGGGATTCGAGATCGTACGGCTGGTGCGGCTCCAGTGCCTTCACGACCAGAGTGTTGTTGTGGATAAGATTTGTATAGAGCCTTTCCGCCATTGGACGGCCCTCGTCCAGCGGAAGAGCGTCGCCCGCCCGCCCCGCGGTGAGAACCGCAGCGACATATTCCTTGGCTTCCTCGTAGATCCGATTGGGTTCGAAATGGGCCGGCTTCCGGGCGCGCACGGAACTCGCTCCCTGATCCCCGGCGCGGGAGCCACCCGGCCGCCCACCGCCAAGCAGCTGGCGGCACAGGGCCTCGAGCGCTGCGGAGGAGAAGGGGGACGTCAGGAACAGGCTAAGCGGTTCGGCCTCGCCGGAGGGCGCGCTTGCACCGGCCGGCAATAGCACGAGGAGTTGTGCGGCGGCTCTGTCGCCCCCGGAGCGTGTCAGCTCGCCGGCAAAGGATTCGGGGCCCGATTCGGCTCCACCCTGATCGAAGACCCAAAGTGCGGCGCCCGGGTCTTCAGCCTTGAGGGCCGAACCGGCGTCTTCGAAGCGGGCAAGTTCAGGGTCAATGTTCGACAACACTCCCGCCACGGCGGGATTCTGCCGATCGACCGGACCCAGAACGGCCGCTATTCTGACTCTCGTGTCTGCTGCTGCGTTGTCCATTCGTACCTTGGCCTGCCTCCGAAGGAGCCCGTTTGCTGGAAGGATTGCAAGATGCAGACTCGCCACGCATGCGGCGAGTCAACATTTTCCCGGGCATGGCAAGGCTGGCAATGGTTCTCGGAACCCTGGCAATGTTGACGGGCGTCGGCGCGGGAGCGTTTGGTGCCCACGCGCTGCGGGACGTGCTCGGTTCCGAATTCTCTGCCGTGTATGAAACAGGCGTCCGCTACCAGCTCGTGCATGGCCTCGCGCTCCTCTACGTGTCCCTTGCCGCGGAACGGCGGCCCGGACAGGCCTGGAAGGCGGTTACGTGGCTGTTTGGGCTCGGAATCCTGCTGTTTTCCGGCAGTCTATACGCTTTGAGCTTGAGCGGGCTGCGTCCCTTCGGAGCCATTACCCCCGCCGGCGGAGCGTGCCTTCTGGCCGGATGGGTGGTCTTGCTCGGATCGGCCTGGCGCCAGCGAATTCCGGCTGCCGGCTCCGAACCCGGCGGGGCTGGCTAGAGGCGAGGCGGCGTTACCCCGACCTGCCCCTGGTATTTCCCTTTGCGGTCAGCGTAGCTGGTCTCGCACGGCTCATCCGACTCAAAAAATATTACCTGGGCGATTCCTTCGTTAGCATAGACCTTCGCAGGAAGCGGCGTTGTATTGCTGATTTCCAGAGTCACGAAGCCTTCCCATTCGGGCTCGAACGGCGTGACGTTGGTAATGATCCCGCACCGGGCGTATGTGGACTTTCCGACGCAAAGCGTGAGTACGTTGCGGGGGATTCGGAAGTACTCCACGGACCGCGCCAGACCGAAGGAGTTGGGCGGGATGATGCAGCACTCACCCGTGTACTCAACGAACGACCGCTCATCAAACGCCTTGGGATCGACGACCGGAGACAGGGCATTGTGGAAGATCCGGAACTCATCGGCCACGCGCATGTCGTAGCCGTAGCTACTGACCCCGTACGAGATGCAGTTGCCGCGAACCTGCCCCTCGGCAAAAGGCTCGATCATACCCTGGCTGGCCTTTTCGCGAATCCAGCGGTCGTTCTTGATGGTCATGCGTTCCCTTGCCTGTTATTGCCTTGCGTATAACTGCGTGGTTAGCTGCGTATTTCTTCCCGGAGTTTCTCGATCTCCCGGGCCACCTCGGAGGCGGCATCCAGGGTCAGACCGTGGCCGGCTTTCGGGACGAACCTAAGAGGTGCTCCGAGCCGCCGTGCCAGCCGGCGCGTGTGGGCCGAAGAAATCCGGCGGTCTTCGTCTCCGGCCAGCATACGCACAGGCACGGTCGGCCGGGTCATCCACTCCGTAAGATCGCTCGGACTCCAGTCCTGTAGCACATCCAGCAGGGTCTCGACCCCTTCGCGAGTGGCGTATGCGGAAGAAAAACTGTCCACCAGGTCCGCGCTCGGTTTTCTACCATCGGCCAGAACCCGCCGCTCCAATACATACCGGGTTAGCGGACGGCGAAACGACCGGGCCACTGGCACGACAATCGGACGCACCACGCGCGCCGTCAAGACCGGAACCAAGCGGGGTCTTCGAGTCCACGGAGTGACCGGACTCAGCAGTAGCAGTCCGGCGGGGCGGTGCCGACCCACGATCGGGGCGCCGGCTACCACAAGGGCCAGCGAGGCGCCGTGAGAGTGTCCCACGATCAGAGGTCGTTCCAGCCGGAGGCCGCGAATCAGAGCCAGGAGGCGGTCCCGCTCGGATAGCATGCTGTAGTCCGTGCCGGGGGCCGGGTACGAGCGTCCTCGGCCCAGAAGGTCAGGCGCCACGATCGTGTGGCGGCCCACTAGGAGCGGGATCACCGGATCCCAGAAGGTCCGATTGGCGGTCAGGCCGTGCAGCAGGACCAGCGGCGGTCCGCTTCCGCGGATCAGTGTGCTGAGGCCCCCGGCTCCCGTGTCAACTACGAGCACCCCCTCGTTTCCAGACCGGGCTTGGCTGCCGGATTTCGACGCCTGCGCCGCGGGCTGCGCATACCGTAAAGTCACCGATTCCTGGTCAGGCAATTGTGCTCGCAAGTCGCTATCTAACAGGGTTTCTGGCCGCTTGACGCCCCATCCCGAAGCAGGCTATGTTCGGCGCCTCAAGTGAACAAGTTCACAAGACGACCGGCATAGCGATGGGACAGGCGTACCTCGGAATCGCGATACTACTGATCGTCGGAATCCTGAATGCGGCGGTGCTGCTGGGCCTGTCACATCTGGCCAGCGTTTACCGGCCGACGCCCGCCAAGGCGGCCCCGTACGAGTCGGGCATGGATCCGCTGGGGGACACGCGGGAACGATTTTCCATCAAGTTCTATATAGTCGCGATGTTATTCATCGTGTTCGATATCGAGATCATTTTCTTCATTCCCTGGGCTGTAGTGTACCGATCTCTGGGCCTGTTTGGTCTGATCGAGATGCTTGTGTTCATGGCTGTTCTCGCCGCGGGTTTGGCGTATGCCTGGCGCAAGGGAGCACTCCAATGGGACTGAGCCGGTGAGCGAATCGCGAAGCCTTCCCGTCGTTGATCCAACTGATGCTGGGCAAACGGATACCGGCGTTCCGCATGCGTGGCTCACGACCCGACTTGACTACGTAATTAACTGGGCGCGAAGAAATTCGATCTGGCCCATGCCGTTTGGAACGGCATGCTGCGCCATCGAGATGATGGCCTCGGCCGCATCGAAGTACGACATTGCCAGGTTCGGAATGGAGCGTATGTCGTTCAGTCCCAGGCAGGCTGATCTGATGATCGTCGCCGGGCGGGTGAGCTACAAGTTGGCTCCCGTTCTTCGCCGCGTGTGGGACCAGATGCCACAGCCCAAGTGGTGCGTGTCGATGGGCGCCTGCGCCAGCTCGGGCGGAATGTTCGACAACTACACGATCGTGCAGGGGATCGATACGATCGTGCCTGTCGACGTATATGTGCCGGGGTGTCCACCCCGGCCGGAAGGTCTGATCTACGCTCTGCTCATGATCCAGGAGAAGATCAAGGGCGAGTCGCTTGCCGTGCCAGGGCTTCGGGCAGAAAGCGCCGAGGCGGTCGGACGCCCGAACCTGCCCCCCGAGGCTATCGAGTTGGTCACCCAGCCGTTCGGAAACTCCACGGGGCAGAACAGGGTCAGCGGAATCGAGCCCAGTGACGCTCTGCAGCGGCCGCGCGATAGGCGCGAGCGTTTGCTGGAGCACGACGACTAGCCAATGTCCGCACCCGAGGCGCCTGCTCCTTACCTGGTGTTGTCCGCCCCTCCTCGCGAGGAAGGGGTGGAGTCGGATCCATCCGTATTAGCGGTTCGGGAGAAGTTCGGCGATGGTGTCCGTGACTCTCGTGTGGACGCGGTCGATTGCTCCGTGATCGAGGTGGATCCGCGTACCCTGCTTGAGGTGCTGTCGTATCTGAAGACGGACGTGGACCAGGCCTACGATCTCTTGCTCGACGTGATGGGTGTCGATCTCGGCGGCCAGAGGCCGATCCAGGTGTGGTACCCGCTGTGGTCGATGAAGCACGGACGCCGCCTCCGCGTTGTGATCCACCTGCCGCTGACGGATCTCAGGGTGGCTAGCGTGACGAGCCTGTGGGAGACTGCGAATTGGCTGGAGCGTGAGGCGTACGACATGTTCGGGGTCACCTTTGAGGGACACCCGGACCTGCGCCGGATCCTGATGCCCGAGAACTACGATGAGGGATTCCCGCTCCGCAAAGATTTTCCGCTCCGGGGCAGGTTCAGTAGATCCGAGCAGACGCGCCGAGCGATGAATCGGAGCCGGGAAGACATCTATTCCCGCGAAGAACTCCGTATGGCGGGTGAACTCGAGGCTGAAGTCCCACCTGATGTTAAGCCGGAAGAGGCTACCAAGGAGCACGGCCTCGACGGCGAGCACATGATGATCAATCTCGGCCCTCAGCACCCGGCCACGCACGGGGTGCTGCGTCTGGTGCTGGAGCTGGACGGCGAGACAGTTGTGCGCTGCATTCCTCACCTGGGCTACCTGCACACCGGCTTCGAGAAGACGTGTGAATACAGGGAGTGGAACCAGATCGTACCGTACACCGACAGGATGGACTATCTGGCTCCGATGCTCTACAACATCGGGTACGCGCAGGCGGTCGAGAGCCTGCTGGGCGTGCAGATCACGCCGCGGTGCCAGGTTGTTCGCGTTCTACTCAGCGAGCTGAACCGCATCCAGGGACACCTGCTGTGGCTTGGCACGACGGGCATCGACCTGGGCGCTTTCACCGTCTTCCTGTACACCTTTCAGGAGCGGGAGCGCGTTTACAATCTGCACGAGGCCTACTGTGGCGCACGGCTTACCACGTCAGTCACGCGTATCGGCGGAATGTTGGCGGATTTGCCCGCAGGCTGGGTGGACGCCATGCGCGACTTCGCCAACACGCTGCCGGATACGCTGGACGAGGTCGAGCGGCTGCTGTCCAAGAACGCGATCTGGCTCTCGCGCACGATCGATATCGGTGTCATGGACGCCGAGACCGCGATCAACTTTGGCCTGACCGGTCCCAACCTCCGGGCCTCGGGCGTCGCCTACGACGTGAGAAAGGCGCGCCCCTACCTCGGCTACGACGAATACGACTTCGACCTGCCGGTGGGGGCTAACGGGGACACATACGATCGGTACATGGTCCGGATCGAGGAGATGCGGCAGAGCGTCCGGATTATTCAGCAGGCGCTCGACAGGCTGCCGGGCGGGCCGATCAATATTGACGATCCATCCATCATTTTGCCCCCCAAGAGTGACTCCATGTCGAGCATCGATTCGATGATCGCCCACTTCAAGCTAGTCATGGAGGGGCTGAGGGTCCCTGAGGGCGAGGTGTGGTCGTCTACCGAGGCCTCGAAGGGCGAGCTCGGATTCGGCCTCGTGTCGGACGGAGGCTCGAAGCCGGTACGCTGCCGGTTTCGGGGACCGTCGTTCGTCAATCTGGGCGCCCTGCCTCGAATGGTCGAAGGTGCGCTGATCTCCGACCTGATCGCGGTCAACGCCAGCCTGGACATCGTGCTGGGTGAGATCGACAGGTGAGGGCCGACTAGTGGGAAAGCGGATCCATCCCGCCGTGGCCGGTGCGCAGCCGTTTCAGACAGCGAACCTGCGGCCCACAGAGGTCCTCCTGGAGGATGACGAGGGCCGAGAGCGCCTGGAGAGCACCGTCAGCCGGTATCCGGACAAGAAGGCGGCGCTGCTCCCGCTCCTCAGCTACGCCCAGGAGCGGAACGGGTGGGTCTCGCCAGCGGCCATGGAGGAGATCGCGGCGCACCTGGAGGTGACGCCCGCTTACGTCCACTCCGTTGCCAGCTTCTACACGATGTACAACAAGCACCCGGTTGGCCGGCACCTGATTCAGGTATGCACCAACATCGCCTGCCATCTCAATGGGGCCGACGCGGTGATGAGGCGCTTTCTAGAGGAGACCGGAACAGGACCGGGCGAGACGTCGGAGGACGGCCGGTTCACCGTGATGGAAGCCGAGTGTCTCGGGGCGTGTGGATTCGCGACCGCCGTCCAGATCAACGACGAGTATTTCGAGAACGTGATGCCGGATACGGTTCCGGATGTTCTGGACCGGCTGAGTTAGGGCGCCCAATGGGATATCCACACAGCCACGAGCTAGAAGTCGAGACGCTTCTGTCGCGTCACTTCGGCGATCCGGAGGCGCGTCGGCTCGAGGTTTGGACCAAGAAGGGCGGGTACGAGGCGCTCCGGAAGGCCGTGGGCATGACCCCTGACGAGATTACGGAAGTCGTCAAGGATTCGGGCCTCAGGGGTCGCGGTGGCGCCGGATTTCCGACCGGGCTCAAGTGGAGCTTCATGCCCAAGGATGACGGCAAGGCGCACTACTTGTGCTGCAACGCCGACGAAAGCGAGCCAGGTTCGTTTAAGGATCGCGAGATCCTGCGCTGGTGCCCGCACCTGCTGATCGAAGGCTGCCTGATCGCGGCTCGCGCGATTCGAGCCGAGCACGTCTACATCTATGTACGCGGCGAATACTTTCCCTACACACGGATCTTGAACGACGCCGTGGTAGAGGCGTATGAGGCCGGGCTTATCGGTGAAGACATTGTGGGGAGCGGCTGGTCGTGCGACGTCACCGTCCATCTCGGCGCCGGTGCGTATATAGCCGGTGAAGAGACGGGCCTCATGAGCTCTCTGGTGGGCGGGAGGGCGGAGCCCTGGATCAAGCCTCCGTTTCCGGCGCAGTCGGGAGTGTTCGGTAAGCCCACGACGGTCAACAACGTCGAAACGCTGGCTGCAGTGCCGATGATCATTACCGAAGGCGCGGCCTGGTATCAGCAGTGGGGCACCCAGAAGAGCCCGGGAACCAAGCTTTGGTCCTGTTCGGGCCATCTGAACAAGCCGGGCACCTACGAGTTGGCGCTGGGTGTTTCACTCAGAAGCGTCATCTTCGACGTTTGCGGCGGAATCCCGGGCGGCAAGCGGCTGAAGGCCGTCATTCCGGGGGGCTGCTCGACGGCTCTGCTTACGGAAGACGAATTGGACATCCCGTGCACGTACGAAGGACTGCAGGAAGCGGGAAGCTCGCTTGGTACGGCGTCGCCAATCGTGATGGACGAAGACACCCGTATCGTGCCGGCGATTCGGCGGATCGCACAGTTCTACGCTCACGAATCGTGTGGCCAGTGCGTGCAGTGCCGCGAGGGAACCTCCTGGATCGTGAAGATTCTGCAGCGGATTGAGGTCGGCGAGGGCGGGCTATCGGACATCGACACGCTGTACGATCTGTGTGAACAGATGACCGGGCGGACGATCTGTGTTCTGGCGGACAGCATCGTATTCCCGCTCCGTTCGTCGCTGGACAAGTTCCGAGGCGAGTACGAGGCGCTCATGAACGGGGTACGGGCATGAGCGAAGAAAGACCGGGCCTCGTGAACGTGACCGTGGATAGCGTGCCTGTGGCCGTGCCACCGGGAACTCGACTTATCGAGGCCGCGGAGCGCGCTGGCGTAGTCATCCCGCGCTACTGCTATCACCCGGGTATTCCGACCAGGCCCGCGCAGTGCAGGGTGTGCCTGGTCGAAATCGAGGGACAGGCCAAGCTCCAGCCATCCTGCGTAATAACAGTGCAGGAAGGCATGGTAGTGCACACGCAAAGTGAGGAGGCCAGCCAGGCGCGCAAATCCGTGATCGAGTTCCTGCTCCTCAACCACCCCTTGGATTGTCCGATCTGTGACGCGGCCGGACAGTGCATGCTGCAGGATTATGCTTCGGAGACGGGTCAGCTGAAGAGCCGCTTCACCGATGCCAAGCGGGTCCTGGGACGGGACCGCGTTGCGGACGACATTCTATACTTTGCGGACCGGTGCATCCTCTGCACTCGGTGCGTGCGCTTCATGCGCGATGTAGCTGGTGACGACACACTGATCGTCGCTCAGCGCGGACATAAGGCGTATATCGACACGTTTCCCGGAAAGGATCTGGAAAACGAGTTCCGGGGCAATATCGTGGACGTGTGTCCGGTGGGCGCCCTGGTGCACGAGGACTTCTTATTCAAGGCCCGCGCCTGGGACATGGATTCCACACCGAGCGTGTGCCCTGGTTGTTCGACAGGATGCAACGTCAGTATGGACGTTATTGAAAATCAGATCGTCCGTGTGAAGCCTCGTTACAACGCGGATGTAAACTCCTATTGGATGTGCGATTATGGACGTTCACATCTAGTAATGTCGAACCGTGGATTACGGGTCGAGGTGCCGCTCGTACGGGCGGGTGAGCGTCTCGAGGCCGTCAGCTGGGACGAGGCCTTCGCGTGGCTGGCGGAGGCCCTGGGGGACGTGCGGTCGGGCGGCGCTATCGTTTCGCCGCATGAGAGCAACGAAGGTCTGTACTTCTTCAGCCGGTTGGCCTCGACTCTCGGCATCGAGGGAGGCTCCTACCGGTTGGAGCGGGGCTCGGAGGCGGAACTCAAGGGCCTTCCGCAGCTCAAACTCCGGGCCGAGCGGGCGCCCAACGCCCGGGGCGCGGAGGAATTCGGCTTCGGTGAGGCGGAGTCGCTGGCGGCGGCGACTTCTGGTTGCACGCTGGTTCTTGGCGACGAGCTGGCCGGGATTCCGGAGGACTTCGCGGTCGAGGCGGATGGAATGATCTACTTCGGATCGCGCCTGTCGCCTGCCTCGAGAAACGCCAGAGCGGTGCTGCCGATCACCACGTTTGCCGAGATGAGCGGCACGGTCACCAATGCCGACGGACGTGTGCAGCGTTTCCGGCAGGCTCTTCAGCCGCCCGGAGTGGCGCGTCCCGCCTGGATGGTACTGAGCCGCCTGCTGGCCGAGATGGGCCATGGTGAGGCGGTCTTGAACGCGCAGGATGCCTTGGACGCGATGGTCTCGGGCAGCCCGGCTATGGCGGGCCTGAGCTGGGAAGGTCTGGGAGACAAGGGCGCACCGCTGCCCGGCGCGGCCCAGCCCGCTCTGGCCGAGGAGCCGGGTTCATGACGGACCTCACCGGGACGGGCCTGCTCGTGGCTGCCGTGATCAAGGTGCTGACGCTCTTTACGTTGCTCCTCGTCCTTGTCGCACTAGCCACGTATGTGGAGCGGCGCGTGGCGGGCTTCATTCAGGACCGAAGCGGTCCGAATCGGGTTGGTCCGATCGGACTTCTGCAGGCGGTCGCCGACGGCCTCAAATCCCTTCTCAAAGAGGAAACAAGTCCTGACGAAGCGAGTAAGAGCTTATTCTTCCTGGCGCCCGCGCTCACAATCGTCCCTGCCACTGTCCTATTCGCCGTGATTCCGTTCGGTTCGCCCCTCCCGACGCGGTGGGGCCTGGTTGAGCTCATCGTCGCGGACGTGCCGATCGGCTTCCTCTACATACTCGCGCTGTCTTCACTGGGTGTGTACGGGCTCGTGCTGGCCGGGTGGGCGTCCAACAGCAAGTACGCGTTCCTGGGCGGTCTCAGAGGGTCGGCTCAGATGATCAGCTACGAAATCGGCCTCGCGATGAGCCTCATTCCGGTACTGCTACTGGCGGGGAACGTCCGGATGCCGGAGCTGGTGTCCATGCAGCAGAGTTTTGAGGGCGGGCCGGGCACGTTCGGTTTGTGGTTCGTATTGCCGCTCCTGGTGGCCGCATTCGTGTTTTTCGTCTCGAGCCTGGCTGAAACGAATCGGCTCCCGTTCGACCTTCCGGAGGCGGAGGCGGAGCTTGTTGCGGGCTACCACACCGAATACTCCTCGATGAAATTCAGCATGTTCATTCTCGGCGAATACGCCCACCTGATCACGGCCGGCGCGCTCGTAACGGTATTCTTTCTTGGCGGCTGGGATATTCCGGGCTGGACGGGCGACAATATTCGGGTGCTCGCCGACGGGTCGGTGATTGGCGAGCCCACATGGTGGAAGACCGTGCTCACGTTTACGTCGTTCAGCCTCAAGACGACGTTAGTGGTCTTGGTCTTCATGTGGATCCGCTGGACACTTCCGCGATTCCGCTACGACCAGCTCATG
Organism: Gemmatimonadota bacterium; assembly: GCA_036476995.1. Lineage (GTDB taxonomy): Bacteria > Gemmatimonadota > Gemmatimonadetes > Palauibacterales > Palauibacteraceae > JAZDDE01. Next base: position 33,959 of record JAZGCO010000021.1, on the reverse strand, counting down.
GACTTTGGCTGGAAGGTCTTCATTCCCGGTCTCATGGCGTACATATCGATAATAGCCATAGCGATATACGTCCTTGAATCGCGCGGATTTGAGCCGGGTCCGGCTTACGCGGGGATTCTATTTGCGGTCAATGCAGCACTGGCCGGTCTGGTGTGGTTCGTTCTGGATCGTGGCGTCCTGGTTCGTGGTGCGGCGAGTGTGCCGCAAGCCGCCAAGGAGATGGAGTAGATGGCCGGGCACGTAAAGGTAATGGAGCGCCCCGGGAAGCAGGGGTCGTATCTCAGCGCGGTGGCGGGCGGTCTGGGCGTCACGCTGAAGCATCTGATAAATCCCCACAAGGTTTCGCAGCAGTACCCGGACGAGAAATGGGAGCTGTCACCTCGCTTCCGGGGCACGCACCGCATGGCCACGCACGAGGACGGCCGGGCCAAGTGTGTCGGGTGCGGCCTGTGTCCCGCCGTGTGTCCGGTGAACTGCATCAAGCTGATTCCCGCCGAGGACGAAAACGGCGAGCGGTACGCGGCCGTATACGAGATCGATGAATTCCGCTGCATTTTCTGCGGATTCTGCCAGGAGGTGTGTCCGGTGGAGGCGATTCATCTCGGGGTCCACTACGAGAACGCCGAATACAGCAGAGAACGCTGGGTGTACGACCTGGAGCGGCTCTGCAGCCAGGAACATCCGGTGACCGCTCTTTGGGATCCCTCGGACGCGGCGTCCGAGTGATCTCCGACTTCGTCTTTCTTTCATTCGGCACGTTGGCGGCGATGGGCGCCATAGCCATGATCGCCAGTCGCAATCCGATAGCCAGCCTCTTGTTTCTGGTCCTGACCCTGTTTTCCGTTGCGGGCGTGTTCGTGATGCTGGATGCTCACTTTCTGGCGGCGGTCCAGGTGATCGTGTACGCGGGCGCCATCATGGTGTTGTTCCTGTTCGTGATCATGTTGCTCAACCTCGGCTCGGCTGGCACTGATCTCCGAGGTCTGGGCGGAAGGACCTTGGCTCTGATCGCGGGCGCGGGGATTCTCGGCCTGGTAGCGACGATCGTACGGCGGGGCACTGTCTCGGACCTGGTAGGCGGACGCGGCAACGAAACGTATCAGCTCCTGCTCGAGGCCCAGGGAGCCGTCGGCGCGATAGCCAACCCCCTGTTTCAAGACTACCTGGTGCCGTTCGAAATCACGTCAGTGCTGCTCCTGGTTGCCCTTGTGGGCGCCGTTACTCTGGCACGCAGGCAGGATCCGTAGCGGCCGTGGATCACGGAAACCTGGCTCTTGTGCTCGGAGCCTTCCTGTTCGGTGTGGGCGTCTGCGGCGTCCTGCTGCGCCGGAACGCGATCATCGTGTTCATGAGCATAGAGCTCATGCTGAACGCCGTGAACCTCACCCTGGTGGCGTTCTCCACCAGCCTCGGCATCGAGGCCCAGGTGTTCGTGTTCTTCGTCATGGCGGTGGCTGCAGCGGAAGCGGCCGTCGGACTGGCGATCATCATCTCCGTATTCCGGCACTATGAGCTGGTGGACATCGACCGGGTGAACCTGCTCAAATGGTAGCCCTCCAGCAGGCAGCCACCGCTACGGAAGCGGGTGCGTTCGCTCCGATTCTTCCCACCCTGGTCCTTCTCCTGCCGCTGGCCGGCGCTTTGATCAACGGGGTGGGAGCGTTTCTCTGGAAGGAGAACCGGAGGATTCCCGGCCTCATCGGTCCGGCAGCCGTTCTGGGGGCGTTCGGCATCGTCCTCGCGAACTTCGTCGGCTGGATCCAGGCCGATCCCGACGGCGCGGTCATCGTCCCGCTGTACACGTGGATGGTATCGGGGGGACTGCACGTCGGAGTTGATTTGCAGTTCGACCAGTTGTCGCTGCTGATGATGATGATCATCACGGGAGTCGGATCACTCATCCACGTGTACAGCGTCGGATATATGCGGACCGACCCCGGGTACTCACGCTACTTCGCATATCTCAACCTGTTCATCTTCTTCATGCTCGTCCTGGTTCTGGGATCGAGCTTCCCGGTCATGTTTGTCGGCTGGGAGGGGGTGGGGCTGTGCTCGTACCTCTTGATCGGCTTCTGGTACGAGAACCGAGAATTTGCGAGCGCTGGGAAGAAGGCGTTTATCGTCAACCGCATAGGAGATTTCGGGTTTCTGGTGGCGATGTTCCTCCTGTTCGTCCACTTCGGGACTCTCGATTTCGTCCCCCTGTTTGCCGCAGCCCCGGACGTACTGATCTACGGCGGTTCCGTGGTGACCGTGGCCACGCTACTGCTGTTCCTGGGGTGTGCCGGAAAGTCGGCCCAAATTCCGCTCTACGTCTGGCTGCCGGACGCCATGGCGGGACCCACACCAGTCTCCGCGCTGATCCACGCGGCCACGATGGTCACGGCCGGCATATATCTGGTCGCCAGAGCCGGTATCCTGTTCGCCCTGGCCCCTGTGACGCAGGCTGTGGTGGCCGCGGTAGGGGCGGGCACGGCAGTGCTGGCGGCGACCATCGCCACCCGGCAGTACGACATCAAGAAGGTTCTCGCGTACAGCACGGTGTCGCAGCTCGGGTACATGTTCCTGGCGGTGGGTATCGGTGCGTACACAGCGGGCGTGTTCCACCTGATGACGCACGCGTTCTTCAAGGCGCTGCTCTTCCTGGGATCGGGCGCCGTGATCCATGCCATGCATGAGGCCTATAGCGCTACGCACGCGCACGATGATCTCAATGACATGAGGAACCACGGTGGCCTGCGGCGGTTCATGCCCATCACCTGGGCCACAATGTGGATCGGTTCGCTGGCCATCGCGGGCGTGTTTCCGCTGGCCGGATTCTTCTCCAAAGATGAGATCGTCTGGAGTGCCGGGGCGTACGGCTATCCTCTCCTGTGGATCGTCTCTCTGCTGGTAGCTGTGCTGACGGCCGCCTATATGACCCGGCTCATGGTGCTGACTTTCCACGGAGAGAACCGTAGCGCCAAGGAAGCTGTCGAGCACCTGCGAGAGGTGCCTGCCGTCATGTGGGTACCCCTCGCCGCTCTCGCACTTCTGTCGGCCGTAGGCGGCTGGATTAACATTCCTGAGGCGCTTCCGCTTCCGGACGTTGCCTGGTTGCACCACTGGCTGGAGCCGGTGATGGAGCCCGCGAGGCATGTCATGGCGGAGCATGGGTTCCAAGCCGCGCAGGTGTCGCCGATCGGTGGGGGCGAAGCGCTGTGGGCGTTACTGGCCACCGGCCTGGCGATCGCCACTGTCGTGCTGACCTTCCGGGCTCTCGTCGGCCGGCGTTACGCCGCGGCCGCTGACTCTTTAGAGCCCACTGGTCTTGCCGGCATCGTCTACAACAAGTGGTACGTGGACGAGCTGTACGACCGCATCATCGTGGGGCCGCTGATCGCTTTGTGGAGGGCGTGCTGGCAGGTCGTGGACGTTCGTCTGATCGACGCGTCGGTGAATGGCCTGGCGGGGGGCGGAAAGGCCGCCGGCTGGGCGATGAGCTTGCTGCAAACGGGCCGGGTGGCCACGTACCTCACGGTGTTCGTAGCCGGCGCGCTTCTCATTCTCGGAACGTTCATACTCTAGATGAACGACTTGGGTGCGCTTCTGGGAAGCCACTGGCTACTTACGGTCCTGGTGGTCGTTCCCGTGCTAGGGGCGGCTCTCTGCGGATTCGTTCGGGAAGAGCGCGCCAAGCACGTGGCGCTGGCGACCAGCATCCTGTGCTTCGCGCTGTCGATCACGCTGTTCTGGACGTTTCGAACGCAGACGGCGGCGATCCAGAATTTCGTGTCAGTGCCATGGATCGAGCGCTGGGGAATCGGCTACACGATCGGCGTCGATGGAATCTCCCTGCTCATGGTGCTGCTCACCACGTTCGTGATGCCGCTCGCCATAGCCGGTTCGTTCAGCTCCATCCAGCGGCGGCAGCGGGCCTACTACGCCATGTTGCTGGTGCTACAGGCGGCCATGTTGGGCGTATTCGTGGCGCTGGATCTCTTCCTGTTCTTCCTGTTCTGGGAGATCATGCTGATCCCGATGTACTTCCTCATCGGTGTGTGGGGAGGCGAACGCCGTGTATACTCGGCAATCAAGTTCTTCCTGTTCACGGCAGTCGGTTCACTGTTGATGCTCGTGGCCATCGTTACCCTGGCGGCCCTGCACGCGAGGCACTTCGGGTTCGTGTCGTTCGCTTATAACGATCTCGTTCGCCTGCCGATAGCCCGAGCTACACAGTTCTGGTTGTTTGGCGCCTTTGCTCTGGCGTTTGCGATCAAGGTGCCTCTGTTTCCGTTCCACACGTGGCTTCCTGATGCTCATGTAGAGGCCCCCACGGCCGGATCGGTGATCCTGGCCGGTGTCCTGCTCAAAATGGGGACCTACGGGTTTCTGCGGTTCGCATTCCCACTGTTTTCGCATGCGGCGACTAGCCCTGCGATCGTGAGCACGTTCATCACGCTCTCCGTGATCGGGATTCTTTACGGAGCCTGGGTGGCCGCGGTGCAGCCAGACATCAAGAAGCTCGTGGCGTACACATCGATCGCCCACCTGGGCTTTGTGATGCTGGGGCTCTTCGCGCTCACTCAGCAGAGCGTGGAGGGCGGCATCCTGCAGATGGTGAATCACGGGATTTCGACGGGCGCGCTGTTCCTGCTGGTTGGCATGCTGTATGAGCGGCGGCACACGAGGTTGATCGCTGATTTTGGCGGATTGGCCAAGTCGATGCCGGTCTTCGCCACGGTTTTCGTCATTGTCGCGCTCAGCTCGATCGGCCTACCGGGAACCAACGGATTCGTGGGTGAATTTCTTATCCTGGTGGGAGCATTTCGGACTCACCCGGTGGCCGTGTTCATCGCCACGACTGGCGTCATTTTCGCTGCCGCTTACATGCTACCCATGGTGCAACGGGTGCTCTTCGGTGAGCTGGACAGGGACGAGAACCGGGAACTGGAAGATCTGGGGACGCGGGAGCGGCTCGTACTCTTGCCTACGCTCGTGATGATCCTTGTGATCGGTGTGTACCCGCAGCCTTTCCTGGACCGCACGGCTGCGTCGGTGGAGGGTCTTCTCGAACAGATCGAGACACGCGCTCTGCGCGCGCCGATCGAGATGGGCCAGGAAACCGCCTTCGACCGGCTGCCGATCCTGGGCCTGGAGGAAGGGGCCCGGTGACTCTCGACTTCAGCTCTCAGGTGCATTTCCTGCTCGCCCTCCTGCCCGAGGCGGTTCTCGTGCTGGCGGCTATAGTGGTCCTGATGGGGGATGTGTTCTCGCGGTCGGGGCAGCCAGGCCCATGCCCCGTCTGGGTGCGTTGGCTGGCTCTGCTCGGCCTGGTGAGCGCCGCCGCCGCAAACACCTGGCTCAGCAGTGTGGCCGCGGGGCCGACCACGCAGATGATCGCCCTCGACTCATTCCGGATCATCACCAATTACATCCTGATCGGAGTAGCTCTGATGTCGCTCCTGTTCGCGTTCGATTATCTGGACCGCGAGCAGTTGAACATCGGTGAGTTCTACTTCCTGGTGCTTACCGCGACGGCGGGCATGATGCTGATGGCTGCGTCCCGGGATCTCATTCCGCTGTTTATCAGCCTCGAGCTGATGTCGCTTTCCGTATACATCCTGGTCGGAATCAGGCGTCACGACCCCCGGTCGTCGGAAGCCGCTCTCAAGTATTTCCTGATGGGCGCTTTCGCGAGCGCCTTCCTGCTGTACGGAATCGCGCTCTTGTTCGGGGCCACCGGGAGCACGAACCTGGCTCTCGTCGCGCTGGAAGTCACTCACGCGGTGGAGCAGGAAAATCTTCTTCTGGTCGGTGGCGTGCTCCTCCTCCTTATCGGATTCGCATTCAAGATTTCGGCTGTTCCGTTCCACATGTGGACGCCGGATGCCTACGAGGGTGCGCCCACACCGGTAACCGGCTTCATGGCTGCGGGAGTCAAGGCAGCCGCGTTCGTGGCGCTGCTCCGGATCGTCGGAGTGGAGCTGTCTGCGGCGGAACCCATCTGGCACCCGGTTCTATGGTGGCTGGCCGTCCTGACCATGATCGTGCCTAACCTGATGGCTCTGGCGCAGGACAATGTGAAGCGGATGCTGGCTTACTCGTCGGTGGCTCACGCCGGCTATCTGCTGGTCGGTGTTGTCTCGGCCAGCGTGCTCGGGCAATCGGCCTCACTCTTTTATCTGGGCGTTTACGCTCTGATGACCCTGGGGGCGTTCGCGGTCGTGTATCAGGTGGTGGGCGCCGGAGAGAGCAGCGACGCGGATGACGCTTACGCGGGCCTGGGCTGGCGACGACCCGTGTTGGCCGGCCTGCTCGCCCTGTGCCTGCTTTCTCTGGCCGGTTTTCCGCCCACCGGCGGCTTCATCGGAAAGTTCTACCTTCTGACCGCTGCGGTTGACGCGGGAGAGACTACGCTAGCCGTCGTACTCGTCCTGTCGACTCTGGTAGCGTACTACTACTACCTGCGCGTGATCTGGCGCATGTATTTTGAGTCGGGATCCGCTGAGGGGACTCAGCCCGAACATCTCGGTGTCGCCTTCCGCGTCGCCGCGCTGGCGACCGCGATCGGTATCCTGGCGGCAGGGCTATATCCCGGCCCGGCGCTGGACATAGCTGAGCGCGCGGGCTCCAGTCTGCAACCAGGCGCTGAAGTATCGGCCATCTCGCCCGCGACACCCGTGGCGGAAGCACAGTGAAGCTCGCGGACACGATTTTCAGGGAATACGACGTGCGCGGAATCGTCGGAGATGACCTGACCCCGGAAGTGGCCAACGCCGTCGCACGGGCGTATGCGACGAGTCTGACAAAGCTGCGCTCGGGGGCAATCGTGGCCGTTGGTCACGACAACCGGCCGAGCTCCCCGGAGCTGGCGGAGGCGGTGTGCGCCGGACTGAATGACACGGGCGTGGCCGCACAGTTTGTCGGGACCGTGCCTACGCCGGCGTTGTACTATGCCACACACGTGTTGGGTACCGATGGTGGCATCCAGATCACCGGCTCTCACAATCCCCCCGAGTACAACGGGATCAAGATGACGATGGGTGGCCAGCCCGTGTTTGGCGCAGCAATCCGGGAAATGCGGTCTGCGATCATCTCCGATTCGCTTGGCTCAGGCTCCGCGTCCACCGAGAGCGTCGAAATTCTGGACCGGTACATCGCGGAAGTCGGCCGACGCGCGCGGCTGGACGGGCCTCTGGACGTGGTACTCGACTGCGGGAACGGCGCCGGCAGCCTGGCTGCTCCCCAGGCGCTGGCGGCCGCCGGTGTTCGGACGGACTGTTTGTTCTGCGAATCGGATGGGACGTTCCCCAACCACCACCCTGACCCCACGGTCGATGAGAATGTGGTGGACCTCATCGCCCGGGTCCGCGAGACGGGAGCAGCTTTCGGGGTAGGGTTGGACGGAGACGCGGACCGAATCGGGGCTGTGACGGAGAAGGGAGATATCGTACGCGGCGATCATCTGCTGCTGCTCTACGCGCTGGAGGTTCTGCCGAGATACCCGGGTGCGGAGATCGTATTTGATGTGAAATGCTCCAAAGCCTTGCCTGAGATGATCAGGCAGGCCGGTGGCGTCCCCGTGATGTGGAAGACAGGCCACTCTCTCATCAAGGTCCGCATGAAACAAGGCGGATCTCCCATTTCAGGTGAGATGAGCGGACATATATTTTTTGCAGACAATTATTTCGGCTTTGACGATGCGATCTATGCCGGTGCACTGTTGGCGCGGATCGTTCAGCGCAGCGGCCGATCGCTCTCAGACCTCGCTGGCGATATCCCGTCCTATCCCTCGACCCCGGAACTGAGGATGGACTGCGAGGAGGACCGAAAATTCGCAGTCGTCCAGCGCGCCGTCGAGAAGTTCTCCACTACGCACGAGGTGATCACCATCGATGGAGCCCGGATCGAGTATCCCGACGGATGGGCGCTCATACGGGCCAGCAACACGCAACCCGTGATTGTCATGCGCTTCGAGGCCGATACTTGGGATGGAGTTGGCCGGATTCGGGATGAAATAGCGACCTACATGAGCGCAGAGGGCGTCGAAGTGCCCCCGGTGGTTGGTGACGCCTGAGGCAGACGCGGCTTCGGTGGTGGTGGCGATCGGCGGAAACGCACTGTCGCCAGCCGGAGAATCCGCCAGCATCAGCAATCAGTTTCGACACGCGAGACAGAGTCTGGCCCCGATCGTCGGCCTGGCCATTGATGGCTGGCGAATTGTGGTCGTCCATGGGAACGGTCCTCAGGTCGGCGACGGACTGCTCCGCAACGAGGTCGCCAGAAGCGCCGTAGAGGAGCTTCCGCTCGGCCTGCTCGTTGCATCGACGGCGGGTTGGATCGGCTACATGATTCAGCAGTCGCTCCAGAACGCGCTCCATCGTGCCGGCGTGGACCGGCGGGTGATCACTCTCATTACTCAGACACTCATCGACCCGGAGCACGCTGCGTCCAAGCGGGCGGAGAAGGCCATCGGCCACGCGCTGAATGACGAGATGGCGGCGTCGCTGCGGGCTAAGGGTGTCGTAGTCCAGACGGACTCGCGCGGCCACCTGCGCCGTACCGTTACCAGCCCACTACCTATCGCGGTTTTGGAAGCGGATGTGGTGGCCGAGCTGGCGGCGAAGGGCGATATCGTCATCGCTGCGGGCGGGGGTGGTCCGCCGGTCTACAGGCATCGGCAGTTAGGCTTGGAGGGGCTCGATGCCGTGGTGGACAAGGACAGGGTCGCGGCTGTGCTGGCCACTACGATTGGGGCGCAGGATCTGCTGATCCTGACCGATGTGGACGGTGTGTACCGAGCGTGGGGACAACCGGACGCGGAGCGGCTGGACCATCTAACGGCTGCGGAGGCCGAGAGCCTTCTGGCCAGCGGCGATCTAGCCGCCGGAAGCATGGGGCCGAAGGTGGACGCCGCCATCTCCTTCGTGCGGGGAGGGGGATCAAGAGCCATCATCGCTCGTCTGGAAGAGGGCCAGGAAGCTCTGGACGGCCGCAGCGGAACATGCATCGTCGCTGACTGAACGCTCACAGATCCGTACACGACAACGTTGGAAGCTGCCCATGAACATTCATGAATATCAGGCCAAAGAGATTCTTCGTTCGCACGGAATCCCGGTGCCTCCGGGCGAGGTTGCTCGTTCAGAGGACGAGGCGGCTGACTTGGCCCGAGGCTATGGCGGAACCGTGGTCGTCAAGGCGCAGGTGCACGCGGGTGGGCGAGGAAAAGCAGGCGGGGTCAAGCTGGCGTCTACGCCCGAGGCTGCCGGCCAGGCAGCAGCAGCCATACTGGGGATGGAGATCAAGGGGCTGACTGTCGAACAGGTCCTGGTCACGCCCTCGGCGGAAATCGAGTCAGAGGCCTATCTGGGTATCGTGCTGGACCGGACGAGTCAGAGCGCCGTGATCATGGTCTCGGCCCAAGGCGGGATCGACATTGAGGAAGTGGCCGCTGAGAATCCGGACGCGATTCGCGAGCTAAGGGTCCATCCGGCACATGGGCTCTTGAATCATCAGGCCATTGGCCTGGCGTTCAGTCTGTACGACGACGTGAAGCTGGCTCGCCAGGCGGCGTCGATCATTCAGAAGCTGTATGCTGCCTATGTGGCCAGCGATGCCACGCTGGTCGAAATCAATCCGCTGATCGTCGACGACCGGGGTCAGGTTCTGGCCATCGACGCCAAAATGAACATTGATGACAACGCTCTGTTTCGCCGGCCGGAAATCGAAGCGATGCGCGACGAATCAGCGGAAAACTCGGTGGAACGTCTGGCCCGGGAAGCGGGCCTGAGTTTCATCAAGCTGGACGGGAACGTCGGCTGTTGTGTGAACGGCGCCGGTTTGGCGATGGCCACGATGGACATGGTCAAATACTACGGCGGAAGCCCTGCCAACTTCCTCGATATCGGAGGTTCCTCGAATCCGGACAAGGTCGTCGCGGCGCTGGAAATCATTACGGCGGATTCAAACGTGAAGTCGATCCTGTTCAATATTTTCGGGGGCATTACGCGCTGCGACGATGTTGCCAAGGGCATCGTGGAGGCTACGAGACGCATGCACATGAATCTTCCTATGACCATCCGCCTCACCGGGACGAATGAGGAGGAAGCCATCAAGATTCTGGCCGAGAACGGATTCGACGCGGTCACCGACATGGATGAGGTAGTCAAGAGGGCGGTGGAGCTGGCTTCACAAGCCGCCTGACGCGGCCGGGCCAGTACACCGACGCGCAACCTGTAGAGACAGCCGAGGACCATGAGCATATTCATTGACCAGGATACACGACTCGTTGTGCAGGGTATTACCGGCCGCGACGGATCGTTTCACACTCGTCAGATGGCGGAATACGGCACCCGCGTAGTAGCGGGCGTCACGCCCGGCAAGGGGGGGCAGGTCTTCGATGACCATATCCCCGTGTTCAATACCGTACAGGAAGCGGTGGACGAAACCCGCGCCAACACGAGCGTGATCTACGTGCCGGCCCCGCATGCAGCAGATGCCATTTTCGAGGCGGCGGACGCCGGCGTCGGTCTGATTGTTTGCATCACCGAGGGCGTACCGATTCGAGAGATGGTACGCGTACTTCCCTATGTGAAGGAAAAAGGAGCGCGCCTCATCGGACCCAACTGTCCTGGCTTGATCGTGCCCGGAGTGGCCAAGGTGGGCATCCTTCCGGGCCAGATTGTTCATCGTGGGGGGGTCGGAGTCGTGAGCCGGTCGGGTACACTGACTTATGAGGTCATCTTTCAGCTCACCCGGAACGGCATCGGTCAGTCCACATGCATAGGCATCGGTGGAGACCCCCTGATCGGGACCAATTTTGTCGATTGTCTGGAAGCGTTTGAAGCCGATCCCGAAACCCAGGCGGTAACCATGATCGGCGAAATAGGCGGAACTGACGAACAGGTAGCGGCTGCCTTCGTGAGGGACAACATGTCAAAGCCCGTGGTCGGCTTCATTGCCGGCCGGACCGCTCCGCCAGGCCGGCGTATGGGTCACGCGGGCGCGATCATATCCGGGTCGGAAGGCACGGCTGAAGAGAAAACCAGAATCTTTCACGAGTGCGGTATTGCCGTGGCCGAGAGACCAGTAGACATCGTCGGCTTCATCCAAGAAAGACTATGACAACGACACTGACGATAATAAAACCCGATGCGTTCGGAGCCGGAAAGGCCGGCAAGATGATCGCACATCTGGAGGATAAGGGGTTCCGGGTCCTGTCTGCTCGGGTCGTGCATCTGACTCGAAGCGAGGCTGAGACATTCTACGCGGTTCACGCTGAGCGGCCGTTCTTCGATTCCCTGGTTTCTTTCATGACGTCCGGTCCCTGCATGCCGCTGCTCCTCGAACATGAGAGCGCGGTTCCCCTTCTGCGAGAAGTGATCGGTGCGACAGATCCGGCCGAGGCGGAGGCGGGCACCATCCGGGCGCTCTATGCCGAGAGCAAGGAACGAAACGCGATACACGCCTCGGATTCTCAGGACAATGCGGCGCTGGAAGCTGCGTTCTTTTTCGCAGGGGTCGATCGCACGTAGCGCAATTGACACAACAGCAGTGGTAGAGTATCGATATGGATTACCCATTCATGCGAATTCCTGTGGATTCACTGCGGGATGGGCCCTGGTCGTGGCAGGGCGTGCTCTCGGCCGATCCAGAGGTATGGTCCGCTCCCGGCCTCGATCTCACCGGAAACCCACGCCTGACCATTCGCGCGGAAGCGTCCGCCGATGGCTCGGTGCATGTGACCGGGGAGTTGGAAGTTCCGTTTCGGCTGAGCTGCGTACGGTGCCTGAGAGAGTTGACCGTGCTCACCGGGCTGCCGATAGACGCCTGGTTCAGCCCAGACGCCGAATTGGCTTCGGAAGATGGAGTGTACCCGCTGGACGCCCGCGCAGCCGAGATATCTGCGCGCGAGCCGATTCGTGAAGAGTTGGTGCTGGGCCGACCGGAGTACCCATTGTGCGAGCCGGAGTGCCGGGGGCTGTGCCCCTTGTGTGGAGTGAACAGGAACGAAGAACAGTGCGAGTGTTCGGTGGCGGAGGCTGACCCCCGTTGGGGGCCGCTCCAGAGGTGGTTAGAAGACGGATAACAAGAGTCGGTCGCTAACCGCGGCCGTCGAGCCAGGATAGAGGACGATGGCGGTACCAAAGAGACGGACTTCAAAGCAGCGAAAGCGCAAGCGGCGAACGCACAACACGGCGCAGGCCGCTGCGCACCAGCCGTGCCCGAAGTGTGGCGATCCGCGCCGTCCGCATCGAGTGTGTCCAACCTGCGGCTATTACGGCGACAAAGAGGTCGTTCACACCGAGGAATTCTAGCCTCGTGAGGGGCACAGATCGGTGAGCGGTCCAGAACGGCTGGCGGTACTTCTTCCAGGACAGGGTTCTCAGTTCGTCGGTATGGGTCGCGAACTCGCGGAGGCCTATCCGTTCGCGCGCGAGTGTTATGAGCGGGCGGACGAGGTGCTCGGGGTACCGCTGAGCCGGATCGCGTGGGTGGGACCGGCAGACGTCCTCACCCAGACTCAGAATGCTCAGCCCGCAATCCTTCTTCACAGCTACGTCGCGTGGTCGCTGCTTCCGGTGGAGCTGCGCGAGCGGACGGTGGTGGCGGCCGGGCATTCGCTCGGAGAATTCACCGCCTATCTCATCGCCGGAGCCCTCAGCCTGGAAGACGCTCTCCGGCTTGTCCGACGCCGAGGCGAGTTGATGTGGGAGGCGGGTCAAGAGACGCCGGGTTCTATGGCTGCCATTATGGGTCTTGACGCCGCCGTGGTGGAGGAGCTCTGCGAGGCGGTGGCTGGCACGGTGGTGGCGGCGAACTTCAACTCTCCCGGTCAGCTCGTCATCAGCGGTGAGGTCCCGGCCGTGGCTGCGGCCTGCGAGGCGGCTCTGGCTCGCGGAGCCAAACGGGCGCTCCCGCTGCCCGTTAGCGGAGCGTTCCATTCGCCGCTGATGGAGAGAGCGCGCGCGGGCCTGGAGGAAGCCTTGGAGAACGTCATAATCGGTCATCCCAAGTTTCCCGTTATCGCCAACGCCGTCGCCGAGCCCGTAGAGGACGCCGGGAGGGCCCGCGAGCTGCTCGTCGCCCAGTTGACTTCGCCGGTGCGGTGGATCGAATCCGTAGAGCGAATGCGCCAGTACAAGCCACAGGCCTGGATCGAGCCTGGACCGGGTGCCGTCCTGACCGGACTTGCCAGGCGAATCGACAAGTCCATATCGGTCCGTTCGGTAGGAAATCCCGCCGGGCTGGACTATGCAGTGGAGGGACTCAGGGATGGATGAGCTGCAGGGCCGTGTAGCGGTAGTTACCGGCGCTTCTCGAGGGATCGGCTTGGCCATCGCCCAGGATCTGGCCGCGGCAGGGGCCCGTGTGGCCGCTGTTGCGAGAGACGCCAAGCGAGCTCAAAGGGCGGCAGAGCAGTTCATCGGCGGAGACCACGTGGGGTACGCTTGTGATGTGTCCGAGGCTGACGCGTGCCGCCATCTGGTAAAGCAGGTTGAGGCAGAGCTCGGCCCCATCGATATCCTGGTGAACAACGCCGGTGTCACCAGAGACAACGTTCTGGTTCGACTCAAGGACGAAGACTGGGATCAGGTGCACAACACCAACCTGCGCGGGGCGTTCTTCATGATCCGGGCGGTGGCCCGTGGCATGATGAAGCGGCGTAGCGGTAAGATCGTAAATATAGCCAGCGTAGTGGGCTTGACGGGAAACCGCGGACAGTCCAACTATGCGGCCTCAAAAGCGGGCTTGATCGGGCTGACTAAGTCCGTCGCGCTGGAACTGGCGAGCCGTGGAGTTCAGGCTAACGCCGTGGCGCCAGGTTTCATTGAGACAGACATGACGGAGGATATTGGCGAGGAGGCTCGTTCGATGTTACTCGAGCGGATACCTCTTGGCCGCATCGGTGCGCCGGCTGACGTGGCGGCAGCGGTCCGTTTCCTGGTTGGACCGGGAGCCGACTACGTCACGGGGCAAGTACTGGTCGTGGATGGTGGGATGGTCATGTAACGAGGTGTGGCAATCTCAAGGCAACAGCAATAAACAAAGGGGTTCAATATGTCAGACACGGCCGACAGGGTCAGAGAAATCATCGCCAACGAGCTCGGCGTAGAGATCGAGAAGGTTACCGACGAGGCATCGTTTGTAGACGACCTGGGCGCGGATTCTCTCGATACGGTCGAACTGGTGATGGCGTTTGAAGAGGAGTTCGGAACGGAGATTCCGGACGACGACGCCGAAAAGATGCAGACGGTAGGCGAGGCCATCAAGTATCTGAGCACGAAGGAATAAGGCCGGCAGCGGTAGCAGAATGTCACATCGCAGGGTCGTCATTACCGGTTTGGGGATGGTGTCTCCCCTGGGCCTCGATGTAGGATCTACATGGGAGGCGTTGCTCGATGGTCGCAGTGGGGCCGGCCCGATCACGCTTTTCGATCCCTCCGAGCAGGCAGTCCGTTTCGCCTGTGAGGTGAAAGGCTTTGACCCTCTCGAGTCGATGGATCGCAAAGAGGCACGGAGAGCGGATCGATTCCTGCAATTCGCTGCCGCTGCGGCCCACGAAGCTGCGGAGCAGGCCGGGCTGGCCGAGGCTCTCGAGAGCACAGCTTCCGAGCGGGCCGGGGCCATTATCGGCAGCGGTATAGGAGGCCTGGCGACTCTCGAGGCGCAGCACAGCAGGCTGCTGGAGGGAGGACCGAGCCGGGTGTCTCCCTTCTTTATCCCCATGTTCATCGCCGACATGGCAGCGGGTCTCATTTCCATGAAGTACGGTCTGCGGGGTCCGAACTACGCCACCGTCTCTGCCTGTGCCTCTTCGGCTCACGCGGTTGGGTTGGCCTATCGGTCGATCCGCAGCGGGGAAGCGGACCTCATGGTCACCGGAGGCACGGAAGCCACCGTTACGCCTCTGTGCATGGCCGGTTTCGCCTCCATGAAGGCTCTTTCCACCCGCAACGAATCGCCACAGACTGCCTCTAGACCCTTCGACGCGAGGCGCGACGGCTTTGTGCTTGGCGAGGGAGCCGGAATGCTGGTCCTGGAGGAACTGGAGCACGCCCAGGCGCGGGGCAAGACCATCCTGGCTGAGATCAGTGGGTTCGGGCAGAGCGCGGACGCCTATCACATGACGGCTCCCGCCCCTGAGGGAGCCGGCGCGCAGGTGGCCATGCGAGAGGCGCTGGCGGACAGCGGAATCGAGCCCGGCGATGTGGATTACATCAACGCTCACGGCACATCCACTCCGGCCAACGACCGAACGGAGACGGCCGCCATCAAGGGCGTGTTCGGCGACCATGCGGCGGACATTGTGGTCGGATCTACCAAGTCCATGACAGGTCACACACTGGGAGCCGCCGGCGCGATCGAAGCAGCGGTCTGTGTGCTGGTATGTCAATCGGGCCGCATCCCTCCGACCATCAATCATTCCGAGGATGATCCCGACTGCGACCTCGAGTACGCGTTCGGAGAAATGGTGGAGCGCAACGTGAACGTGTCGATCTCCAACTCCTTCGGGTTCGGTGGACACAACGTCTGCCTCGTGGTTCGTAAGTGGCAAGCGTAGACCTGACCGAGTTCTCCCCGGCCGCGTGTGGGGTGGAGGCAGGCCTTACGGTTCAGCCGCGAGATCCCCGTCTCCTCCCGATTGCCGAGAAAGTCTTGGCCGGCCAGCGCGTGTCGCGCGAAGACGGCATCGTACTGTTTGAGACAGACGATCTGCTGGCCGTGGGAGCGATGGCGGATCTTATGAACCGGCGCCGCAACGGCGACCGGGTTTTCTACGTGGCCAACCAGCACATTAATCCGACCAACGTCTGTATCCTCAACAAGGTGTGCGTATTCTGTTCGTACGGAGTACGGCCCGTGGCGGAGGATGCCTATACGATGCCGCTCGAGCAGGTCTTCGAGGAAGCGGAGCATGCGCGGCGCTCGCCGATCCGAGAGTTTCACATCGTGGGCGGCCTTCATCCCAAGCTGCCGCTGTCGTACTACACGGACATGGTTCGCGGGCTCAAGGAACGTCATCCAGCGATTCATGTTAAGGCGCTCACCGCCGTAGAGATCGCGCACCTGGCTCGAGTGGAGGGCATCCCGACTCTGCAGGTCTTGAAGGAGCTGCTGGATGCGGGGTTGGACACGATGCCCGGTGGAGGAGCAGAGGTCTTCAGCCCCGCGGTTCGCGCTAGCATAGCGGACCGGAAACTGGTGGCCGAAGACTGGATCCAGGTGCACAGGGAGGCTCACCAGCTGGGAATTCCGACGAACTGCACGCTCCTGTACGGACACGTGGAATCGGTAGAGGACCGGGTCGATCACATGTTGATGTTGAGAGACTTGCAGAGCGAAACGGGCGGCTTCAGCACGTTCATTCCGCTGGCTTGGCATCCCGATAACACGGCGCTGGGCCGGACTCTCGGCCGGGAGCGCACGAGGACGGGAGGGGTGGACGACCTGAAAGTCCTCGCTGTCGGCCGGATTGTGCTGGATAACTTTGACCACATAAAGACACATTGGATCATGGTCACTACGCGCTTGTCGCAGCTGGCGCTGGACTTCGGCGTAGACGACCTGGAGGGTACGATCGTGCTCGAGAAAATCACGCACGCGGCAGGCGCGGATACACCGGTCGGGATGGAGCTGGACGACATCGTTCATCTGATCAGCGACGCGGGCAAGCGGCCGGTGGAGCGTGACTCCCTGTACAACTCGCTCAACTGAGAGGGCTGAAATGACTCAGGGCGCGGTCCTGGAACGCCCCATAAGTCCCGTCGAGCGTGACGAGGTCGACGAACTCGCTCGTCTGTTCGAGTTGCCTCTTCTACAGGTGGGAGCGCAGGCCGCCGACCGAATGCGGGAACAGTCACCGGATGGCACGGTGTCCTACATCCTGGACCGCAACATCAACTACACGAACGTGTGTATCACGGATTGCTCGTTCTGCGCGTTCTATCGCCGTCCCGGTGACAGCGAAGCCTACGTGCTGTCCCACGAGGAGATCGGGGCCAAGATCGACGAGGCCCGCGAAATCGGAGCCGTTCAGATTCTCATGCAGGGCGGCCATAACCCGTATCTCCGGCTGGAATACTACACGGACCTGCTCCGCTTCATCAAAGAGAGTCACCCGATTCACGTGCACGGATTCTCGGCCTCCGAGCTCGACATCATTGCCCGAGTGGAGAAGATGAGCATCCCCGCGGTTCTTGAGGCTCTCGTCGAGGCGGGGCTGGATTCCGTGCCGGGGGCGGGGGCGGAAATCCTGGTGGATGATGTGCGCGCAGAGATCGCCAAGAAGAAGATCGGAACCGCGCGCTGGCTCGACATTCATCGTGCTGCGCACGAGGGCGGCCTGCTGACGTCAGCAACCATGATGTTCGGTGCTGGTGAGTCCCGGGCCGACAGGATCGAGCACATGCTTCGAATCCGGGATCTTCAGGCGGAAACGGGTGGCTTCACGGCGTTTATTCCGTGGACCCTGCAGCCCGAAGGAACAGGCATGGCCGGGGCCGAGGAGGCGACGGCAACCGAGTATCTAAAGACGGTGGCGATCTCGCGGCTGGTGATCCACAATATCCAGAACTTCCAGGTCAGCTACGTAACCCAGGGGCCGAAGGTGGCCCAAGTCGCGCTCCATTTCGGATGCAACGACTTCGGTTCTCTGATGATGGAAGAGAATGTCGTTTCGGCCACGGGAACTGACTTCATCATGCCGAAAGAGGAGATCGTTCGGCTGATCGAGGAGGCTGGCTACAGGGCCGTCTCCAGGTACCAGGACTACTCACCGGTCGATCCCGGCCTCGATTGGTACTGCGGCTGCGCTGTGTGCCGGTCTCGACAGGCTTCCTGATGGCGCGTGGCCGTGTGCTGATGCTCATCGGGTCGGAGTCAGACCGGGCGGTTATGCAGAGAGGAGCGGACCTCCTCGTCGAGGAAGGTGTTGACACTGAAGTCGTCGTCAGCAGCTCCCACCGGGACCCACAGCAGACGGTCGAGCTCGCCGAAACTGCAGAGGAGTCAGGGTTTTCGGTGATCATCTGTGGCGCCGGCCTATCCGCGGCACTGCCCGGTGTCGTGGCGGCGCATACGTCACTCCCGGTGATCGGTGTTCCCATTTCGGCGGGCACTCTGGGCGGGCTCGATGCCCTCCTATCCACAGTTCAGATGCCAGCGGGTGTTCCGGTAGCGGCAGTGGGAATCGATAATTCCCGCAACGCGGCTCTCCTGGCGGTACGCATTCTCGGTCTCTCATGAGAGTGGGCCTCGGGTACGACTCGCACCGATTTGATTCGGCCCGCAAGCTTGTTCTCGGGGGTGTTTCCATTCCCGACCATCCCGGCTTGGCAGGTCATTCCGACGGCGACGCCGTATTGCACGCGGTTATTGACGCCCTACTCGGTGCGGCCGGACTGGGGAGCATCGGAGAGCACTTTCGGGATAGCGATCCGGAGCTGGCCAATGCCGACTCGGCCACTCTCCTGGAGCACACGGTGCGCCTGATCGAGGGCGAGAACTACCAAGTTGTAAACGCCGATGTAACGGTCATTACTGAAACCCCCCGGATCCTCGACCGAGCCCCGGCAATTCGGGAAAGACTGGCCGAGCTGCTACACGTGTCCCCTGGAGCGGTTTCGGCAAAGGGCAAGACAAACGAGGGCATGGGATTCATTGGCCGCGGCGAGGGATTGGCGGTGATGGCGGTTGCGTTGATCGACCGAATCAGAGACACAGACGCCCTCCACGCCAGTCTGCGAACGGGCTAGAATGCAGGAACAGCTGGAGATGCTGGTGCGGCTCATCGGCGATGTGCCGGTGGGGACGATTTACCTGCTCATCGCGGCAGGGGCGCTTCTGGAGAATTTCTTTCCCCCCGTACCCTCGGACATGTTCGTGATCGCGGGTGGTATTCTGGCGGACCACGGCGTGGTTATCAGCACGACCGTATTCGGCGTGGCACTCGCTTCCAACGTTGCCGGAGCTCTGTTTGTCTACGTGGGGGCTCGCCGGTACGGCGAAGCCATCTTCCAGACTCGCTGGGGGCGGCGTCTCCTGCGTCCGAATCAGCTCCGACGCCTGTCAAGGTTTTACGCTCGCTATGGCGTGGGCACGATCTTTCTCACCCGATTTGTCCCGGTGTTTCGAGTTCTGGTTCCGGCCTTCGCCGGGATCAGCCGGTTGGGAGTGCTATCGACGTCGATTCCGCTCATCCTAGCTTCTGCCGTGTGGTACGGAGTGCTGATTCTGGCAGGACAGTTCGTGTCTCAGAATATTCCGCGCCTCACCGATCTCCTGCGGACCGCCAACTCGACCGGTGTGATCGTAGCGCTGCTTATCGCCACCGTTCTCGGCGTCTGGTGGTGGAGGACCCGTCGCGACCCGGATGACCGTTCGGGTGCGTGAGGTGAACGAAAGAGTACTGGAGATCCAAGTCCGCTTTCTTCTGGAGAGGTTCTCCGACTACCTCCGTTTTGAGCGCGGCCTCTCGGACACGACACGGGACGCATACCTGAGGGACTGCCGCCGCCTGGTGGAGTTCGCCTCGGACAAAGGCGCGGCCTCTCCGGCCGCGGCCGATTATTCTCTCCTTCGTGCGTTCACAGCTCACCTGTATGAGGTAGGCCTCGGCCGCTCCAGTGTGGCCAGGGTTCAGTCAGCGCTACGCACCTATTTTTCGTTCCTGCTGGAAGAAGGCCACATCGAGTCCGATCCTACGGAGCATCTGGAGTCCCCGAAGCCGGCGCGTCCGCTGCCAGAGGCCCTCTCGATTGCTCAGGTAGAGCAACTCCTGGCGTCGACTGACCCGAGCTCTTTCCTGTTTCAGCGGGATCTGGCCATGCTGGAAACGCTGTACGGAGCGGGTCTGCGCATTTCCGAGCTCAACTCGCTGCGGCGCCGGGATCTGTTTCTGGAAGATGGTCTCATCACTGTGGCAGGGAAGGGAAACCGTCGCCGAATCGTGCCCCTGGGAGGTCGTGCAACGGTGGCCGTGCGCGACTACCTTGGCGATCTGAGGGGACGGTTGGACCGCGGTGAAGGCCTGGGTGTGGTTTTCCTCAGTCGCCACGGCCGCCCTCTGAGCCGGATGGGGACGTGGAAGGTTGTACGCCGTCACGTGCTCAGGTCCGGCATCGGGCAGCGGGTAACGCCGCATACGCTGCGCCATAGCTTCGCCACACACCTGCTTGAAGGAGGCGCGCCGTTGGAAGCTGTGCAGGAGATGCTGGGACACGCCGATATCGCTACTACACAGATCTACATTCATGTGGATCGAACTCACCTGCGGGAGGTGCACCGAAGCTGTCACCCCCGGGGCGTGGACCGGTGAGCTACGTCTCGCGGGTATTCAGCCTGGCCCGAAACCGCCAGCGAATTCTGAGCTTTGCGGATCGGCCGGTACCGCCCGACCTGCTGGAGCGGATCGTAGACTGCGGCCGATACGCCACCTCAGCGAGAGAGGCTCAGCCGTGGAGGTTCGTTATCGTCCAGAGCCTGCAGACTCGAGTCCGGATTGCTGCTGAGTGCTTCAATCAGCAGCAGGTTCGCTCGGCCCCATGTCTCGTCCTGTGTTGCGCGCGGATTCATTCGCACATCACGGGGAGTGGGAGGCCGAGTCATCCGGCCGACGTGGCGGCGGCCACGCAGGCGATGATCATGGCCGCCTCGGACCTGGGTCTCGCATCTCTGTGGATCACGGGCTTTCGGGAATCGGGCATGCGTGACACCGTCGGGATTCCTCAGGACGTTCCGATCGTATCCATTCTCGGGCTCGGATATCCAGAGCGATTCGGCGGTCTTCCTGACCGACTGCCCAAAGCGGACGTGATCGGGTGGGAAACCTGGTCGGGCAGAGGCGTGGGCCCTACCGGATGAGAGCGCGATCAGCGCTCGCTCTTCTCTCCGTCCTGACGATGTCGGGTCTGGGCCTGACCCACCCGCTACAGGCTCAGGACATCCGTCTTTCCTCCGGACGTGAGTCTGCGGCGCAACTTCGTCTGTCCGAGTTCCTCTCCAACAACCAGTATCAGGTGTGGCCCCGGGACACGCTGCTTCAGTCGGACCAGACCGTAACCGAGAGCCTTCTGATCCTGCAGGCGTCGGTGCGCATCTCCGGACGCGTGGATGGGGATGTGTTCGTGGTGGACGGAGACCTCTTCCTCAGGCCTGGGGCCAGCATCGGTGGCGATGTCGTGGTGCTGGGTGGTGGGTTCTACGGGTCGAGGCTAGCAACCGTAGAAGGGGAGGTGGATGACCAGCCCCGGGCCCGTTACGAAGTTCTGCCCGAAGCTGGCGGTTACTACATCTATCCGGCTGCGCCACGGCCGCCCAAAACGTTTCGGGCTCACGGGCTCAGCGGATTCAAGTTGCCGCACTATCAGCGCGTCAACGGGTGGATTCTGGAGGCCGGTGCGACCGTGCAGGCCGCCGGGGCCCCCTGGCAGCCGTCGCTGGATGGCGTGGTTCGCTTTAGGACCACCCAGAATAACTTTGGAGCGTCACTCCGCCACATGTGGTATCCGGCGCCAGGTTTCCGATTCGGCGTCGAAGCCGGTGTTCGAGAGACCGCTCACCAGGAGCGGTGGCTGCGTCCCGACTTCAGCAACACCGTGTCATACCTGTTCGTGGGCGAGGATTTCCGCAACTACTACGAGTCGGATCGGCTGGCCCTGGTACTGGAGTGGTCCGATGAGGATCGCTGGGGCGGCGAGCTAGTGGTGCAGCGGGAAGATGCGACCAGCCTGCCGGCTGCGGAGCATACGGTCTTGTTCGGGACTGACATGCCGCGGTCCAATCCGGCAATCGACGATGGCACCGTATGGAGTTTCAAAGCCACGGGGCGGATGAATCACAGCGGTAGGGCGGGAACGTTCGGGGTGGTGGCCGAGCTGGAAGTCGCGGACTCAGCTGCTGGCGGGATGGCTTCGTTCGCGTTGGTCGGCATCCGGGCTCAGTGGAAACCGCCAGCTCCGAGCAATCATCGAATCGAACTGTTCGGGATGGCGAGGGGCGACATAGCGGGGACGCTGCCCGGGCAGCGGTGGACGGGCTTCGGCGGACGAGGCACGTTGCCCACTTTTACTCCGCTGGCGTTCTTCGGGCCACGCGCCGTCTATGCCCGGGCCACATACATGGTCCCGATCAGCAGGGAAGCGGGTCCGCTAGGTGTCCCGTACGCTTTCGTGCGAGCCGCGTTCGGCGCGGCCTGGCTGCCGGGCGATAGCGCGGACTTCGAGAACAACCTGCTCGCGGGGCTTCGCATCGCCGGGCTGGAGTTGGCTCTGGCCGTGGATCCGGCGGTCGATGACCTGGATCCCACGGTTGTGTTTACACTCGCCACACCCGGTCTTCGCTGATTTCACCTTCGGGCCGGTCTTTCAGAGGCGGACCCCGTTGGATAGATTCCGGAGCGTGAATGATCTTGCGTATGCCTGTCGCTGGCGGCCCCTCCCGGTACGAGTGAGTCGCCCCCGATCTGCGGCGGATAACCCCCAGCAAATTTCCGGGAAGTCCATCCTTCTGAAGCGTTACTGCGGCAGTGGCCTAGCAGGAGTAAGAGAGAATCGATTGATATATGTCTGACGAGCCGGCGAACACCAAGTTCATATTTATAACTGGCGGCGTAGTATCATCCCTTGGAAAGGGCATCGCCGCCGCCTCTATCGGCCGTCTCCTGGTAGAACGCGGGCTGAGCGTTACGATTCAGAAGTTCGATCCCTACCTGAACGTTGATCCCGGAACACTCTCTCCGTTTCAGCACGGAGAGGTGTTTGTAACCGACGACGGCGCCGAGACCGATCTGGACCTGGGTCACTACGAGAGATTCATCGACGAGTCACTCTCGCAGTCCAATAACGTGACCACGGGCCGAATCTATCAGAACATTATTACCAAGGAGCGCCGGGGCGATTTTCTTGGAGCGACAGTGCAGGTGGTTCCTCACGTCACGGATGAGATCAAGTCGTACGTGCGGAGACTGGCCGAGGGACACGATGTCGTGATCACGGAAATCGGTGGAACAGTCGGCGACATCGAGTCTCTGCCTTTCCTTGAGGCCCTGCGTCAGTTCCGACAGGATGTGGGCCGTGAAAACACGATGTTCATCCACCTCACTCTGATTCCTTATATCGCGGCCGCAGGAGAGCTCAAGACCAAACCGACTCAGCACTCCGTACGTGAGTTGATGGAGATCGGGATCCAGCCGGACATCCTGATCTGCCGGACGGAATGGCCGATGACAGAGGAGATTCGGCGGAAAGTCGCGAGGTTCTGCAATGTCGAGATGCACCACGTTATCGAGGCGCGCGACCTGGATACGATCTATGAGGTGCCGCTGCGGTACCACGAGCAGCACCTGGATGATCACATCGTCTCCCGTCTCGGACTGAAGGGGCAGGAGGCCGATCTGTCGGAATGGGAGGCCATCGTCGCCCGGATCAAGAATCCCACGGCTGGCCGGGCGCGCGTTGCGGTGGTGGGCAAATACACGGCGCTCGTCGACTCCTACAAATCCATTCAGCAAAGTTTGATCCACGGAGGGATCGCGAACGATGCCGGCGTGGATATCGAGTGGCTCTCGTCGGAGGAAGTTGACGGGCAGGGGGCTGGCCTGATTGAAGGATTCGATGGAGTCATCATTCCGGGTGGATTCGGAGTGCGCGGCATCAGCGGAATGGTGGACGCGGTGCGCCAGATTCGAGACGACGGGATTCCGTTTCTAGGCATCTGCCTCGGTCTCCAGGTCGCCATGATCGAGTTCGCCCGGAATGTATGCGGCATCGAGGCAGCGGACTCGTATGAATTCGATCGGGACACACCGGAGCCTGTGATATCGCTGCTGGACTCTCAGCGGCAGGTCACCAACATGGGCGGAACGATGCGGCTCGGAGCGTATCCCTGTCACTTGGTGGATGACAGCCGGGTCCGCACGCTGTACGACGAACCCATCATCTCCGAGCGTCACCGTCACCGCTACGAGGTCAACAACGCGTACCGCTCGGTGTTCGAAGAAAACGGAATGATGATTGCGGGCCTCTCTCCCGACGGAACGCTCGTGGAGATCATCGAGCTGCCCGAACATCCGTTCTTTGTGGCGACGCAGTTTCATCCGGAGCTGAAGTCGCGTCCGACGCGGCCTCATCCACTCTTTGCCGCCTTTGTGGCCGCGGCCCTTGCTCGGCGGACGGGATCAAATCCGTCTTTGGCGAAAGCGAACAAGGTGGAGTGGGAGGCAGCCGCAACGCAGTGATGCGTCGTCTCTCCCCGCGTTACCTCTGGCCGCTGGCTCTGGTTCTCGCACCTGGTTGCAGGCAGCCGGAGTCGTCCACATCCGACGACCCGCTGTTCGCGTTTGACGCTGACCAGGTAATGGTCGGACTGCAACACGTGCTGACTAGCGACGGCGTCCGTATAGCTCGTCTACGAGCTGACACGGCCTATTTCTATTCCGCCAGGTCCGAAATCGATCTTCGCGGTCTCGAGCTCGACTTCTTCGATCCCAGCGGACTCGTGCAATCGGTACTGCGGGCGCGCTCCGGCGTGTACAACCCAGCCACCGGGGACATGCGGGCCCATGGAGCGGTGGAGGTCAGGGACGCCAGCCGCGACCGGCGTCTCGAGACGGAAGACTTGAGATACGATGCCGGCCAGGACCAGCTCATCGGCACCTCTCCGTTCGTTTTCTACCGCGGCGGAACTACCACACGCGGAAGCAGCTTCGAAGCCGATCCGGCTATGGACAACGTCCGGACAACCCAGTCGTCCATGGTGGCACCGGGCGTTACGATTCCGCAGTGATTGGGCCAGCCTGGCCAGGCGGCCTGATACTTCTCTGGGGTCTCACATTCGCCGGTGATGTCCGGGGTGCTCGCGTGCAGGAAGAGGCGCCGGGTCCACCGGTCGTCCAGGATGAGGAGCCGGCAATTCTCGCGACGAAGCGCTGCACGATGACGATCAGGTTTGGCCGAAGTTTCAGCCAGAATGTGGGAGGCGAGAGGGAGAGCTTTATTCATTACCTGGGGGGCTCAGTGCGAACCGTGTGCGGAGACGCAACGATCACCGCGGACAGTGCGGTCCACTACGAGCGTAGCGGTAGGGTCAATATGATCGGCCGAGTCCACTACGCGGATAGCACGCGCGTTCTGGATGCGGATCGGCTCACCTACTTTGCGCCGCAGGGCCGCGTTCTGGCCGAACGAAACGTCTCGCTTACGCAGCGCCGGACCGGCTCCCAAATGAGGGGGCCGCGAGTTGAGATTTTCAGGGGGCGAGCTGGAGCCCCCGAGAGGACCCGAGCCACGGAGCGCCCCCATCTGACGCTGGCCTTTGGTCCCGCGAGCGAAAGCCGTGAGCCGTTTGAGATCGACTCGGATGAAGCTGAGTTCGTCGGTGAAGAGCGGGCCAACGTGTTTGGGGGGGTCGAAATCAACCGGAGTGACATGTCCGCTACCGCTGACAGCGCGTTCTTCGAGGCTACTTTGGCTCGCGGTCGCCTGTTTGGCGACCCTGTCGTCCGGGGAGAGGACGTCGAGCTGAAGGGCGACAGTGTGTACGCATTCTTCGGAGGCGAGGAACTCACAGAGATACGTGCTCTTGGAACGGCGGAGGCTGCCGGCGACGACTTCCGCATCGGTGCTCCCATCGTTGCCGCGGAGTTCGAAGAGTCGGAGGTGCGGCGCTTGCGGGCTCATGCTGGACGGGCCACAGGCTGGTCGAAAGGATTTAGAGCTGATGCCGACTCCCTTGTTTTCCATGTGGCTGCTGGGGCGCTCGACTCGCTTGTGGGCATAGGCTCGGCCTCTGGAATTCAGCTCGCTGGGGACGATACCGAGGTGGAGGGGCCACCCGGCCTCGGGGTCGGCGGCGGCGAGAGCTGGGTGGCGGGCGACACCCTGGTGGCGATCTTTGTCCCGACAGAGGATAGCCGCGCGGTACATTCGATACGCGCCGAAGGCAATGCTCGTTCCTACTATGAAGCGGTCCGTGACTCCACATCCACCGCGGTTCCGTCTCGCAACTACATCTCCGGGCAAACCATTGAGGTCTTGTTTGAAGCCGGTGAGGTAGCCGAAGTCGTGGGCGACCAGGCCATTGGCGTCTATCTCGAACCGAGGGACGACGAGTGATGGAACTGGCGGGGCAGGTGCCAACGCGGGAGGTGCCGGTTCAGGCCAGGAGCGTGCTCCGCGCCGAGGGTCTGGTGCGGATCTTTGGCAAGCGGAGGGTTGTGGACGGGGTGGACCTGGAGCTTCGCCAGGGCGAAGTGGTTGGACTTCTCGGCCCGAACGGTGCCGGCAAGACGACCACGTTTCACATCCTCGTCGGGCTCCTGGCTGCCAACGAAGGGAAGGTGTTTCTGGATGACGCCGAGCTGACCCGGGTTCCGATGTATCGGCGCGCCCGCGCCGGTATTGGGTACCTGTCGCAGGAACCCTCAGTGTTCCGGCGCCTGACGGTCGAGCAGAACATTCTGGCTATCCTGGAAACCCTGGATCTGAGCCGCGAGCAGCGCATGCAACGCTTGGAGGAACTGCTCGGGCAACTCTCGATCGAGCACGTACGGCACAGCATGGCCTTCTCGCTCTCGGGCGGAGAGCGCCGCCGGCTGGAGATAACTAGGGCCCTGGTCACCAGCCCGAAATTCATGCTCTTGGATGAACCGTTCGCGGGTATCGACCCCATCGCGGTAGACGACATTCAAGCCATCGTCGCCAACCTGCGGACACTCGGCCTGGGAGTCCTCGTCACAGACCACAACGTTCGTGAGACCCTCTCCATTACCGACCGGGCGTATCTTATGTTCGACGGGCGAATTCACGTTGAAGGCACGGCTGAGCATCTCGTGGCCGACGCAGAGGCGCGCAGCCTGTATCTCGGACAGGACTTCCAACTCTAGAGACGGCTCTCACCAGCAAGGGGTGTGCCACGCTAGGGGGCACATCTATATTCTACTGCGTAGCAGCGGGCCGGGCTCTGAACCGGGCCGCCTGGCGTAGGGATTCACATCCAAGACGGGGCTTAATGTCGGCAATGGGACGAGGGCTCAGCCAGAGCCTGGGAATGCGACAGGAACTAAAGATCAATCCGCGCCTCTACCAGGCGATGGATCTTCTCTACATGCCACTTCTTGATCTGCAGCAGCATCTCAAGCAGGAACTTCTGGCCAATCCGTTTCTGGACCTCATAGAACCTCTTGAGGAAGAAGAAGAGGAGGAGGAGGAGGAGGAGGAAGAAGAGCGCGTCAAGGAGGAGATCGACTGGGAAGAGATCCTGCTCAACGGGTTTGACGAGGGCGGACTGAGAAACACGTTTGAAGAGAAGGAATACTTCCAGCCCACGCCGGCCGCCGCGCCCGATCTCTGGGGGCATCTCCGCGACCAGCTCAATATGCTCACCCTGGAGCCCCGAGCGCGCTTACTCGGCGAAGAAATCATCGGCAACATCGACCGGGAGGGGCTTCTCGCTTGTTCTCTGGACGAGGTGATCGAGAGCGTCCATGCATTCCTGGAGTCGGCCGAGCCTGAGATCTGGGCGGAAATGGAACCGTATACACTCGAAGAGGCCGAGGCTGTGCTGGAGACGATTCAGGGTTTCTACCCCAGCGGGGTGGGAGCGCGGAATCTGCAGGAGTGTCTCCTAATCCAGCTTCGGGACAAGGGCGACGAGGAAACTCTGGCCTACCGGATTATCCGGGATCACTTCGAAGAGTTGGTCAACCATCGCTGGAGCGAGCTGTCCAAGGAGCATGGGATCTCACCACAGGAAGTACAGGCTGCGGCTGACGAGATCGCCAAATTGGATCCCAAACCGGGACATCTTTATTCGGATACCGGGGAGAACTATGTAACTCCCGACCTCCTGGTGGATAAGGTGGACGGTGAGTACTACGTATACCACAACGACTCGTCCCTTCCTCGCCTGAAACTCTCGCGTGCTTATCGGGAAGTGGCTCAGGACAAGAACAAGTATCACGGAGAAAACAAGGCGTTCATCGCGAAGAAACTCAACAGTGCCCAGTGGATGATCCAGGCCATCGAACAACGCCGGCAGACGATGCTCCGAGTGATGAGCTTCATCGTGGATCGGCAGAGAGATTACTTTGAGAAGGGTATCGAGCACCTGCGCCCGCTGACTCTGCGGGAAGTCGCCGACTACCTGGACATGCACGAATCCACCGTGTCGCGCGTAACGAATGAGAAATTTGCGCAGACCCCGCGCGGAGTTTTGCCGCTGAAGTTTTTCTTTTCCAGTGGGCTCGCGACTGACTACGGGGAGGATGTGTCCGCCAGAGGGATTAGAGCGCGCATCCAGAAGTTGGTTCTGGAGGAGGACGCTAAGTCCCCTCTTACTGACCAGGCGATTGTCGACCTGCTGAAGCACGAAGGCGTTCAGATCGCGCGCCGCACGGTCGCAAAGTACAGAGACCAACTCGGAATTCTCTCGGCACGGATGCGCAAGCGGGTATGACCTCCGAAGCCACGGCGCTGGCGCCGGGGCGGCAGCCGGTACCGGCTTCCTCTTTCGCCGTGATCATTCCGGCCTTTGACGAAGCCGAGAACATGCCGGACCTGTTCCGGGAAATGGCGCAGGCCTTCGAACGGAGCGGCCTGGCGGGCGAAATCATTCTGGTGGACGACGGCTCCACGGACGGAACTCTCGAAGCAGCTCAGGCCGCCGCCCGGCTCACGGGCCTCGACCGTATTCGCCTCCTGCGGCACGAGCGAAATCGGGGTAAGACCGCCGCCTTGATGACCGCGGTCCGAGCTACCGACGCCGATGTGTTCGTTCTGTTCGATGCGGACCTGCAGCACTCTCCGGACGAAATCCCGCGCTTCCTGACGGCCCTGGGCGAGGGCGCCGATTTGGTTTCAGGGCGCAAGGTCGGCCAGTACCAGAAGCCGAATGTGTCGCGCGTATACAACTGGCTCGCCCGGGCGATATTCCATGTGCCCGTGCGCGACATGAACTCCATGAAAGCGTTTCACCGACGGGTGCT
Source organism: Gemmatimonadota bacterium (assembly GCA_036476995.1). Lineage (GTDB taxonomy): Bacteria > Gemmatimonadota > Gemmatimonadetes > Palauibacterales > Palauibacteraceae > JAZDDE01. Next base: position 4,993 of record JAZGCO010000021.1, on the reverse strand, counting down.
TGACGGTGTTCACCTGCGGCGCGATTGGCACCGGTACCTGGTTGTGCTGGCGCATGCCAGCGGACACACGGTGTCAGAGATTGACATCGAACTGTTTCCGCGGCGGCACGGCATATCTAAGTATTCGGGCCAGGGGCGAATTCTCATCGGCATTCTGGACCTGGTCTCCGTCTGGTTTCAGGTCGTATTCGGGCGCAAGCCGATGCTCTTGTTCGGACTGCCGGGTCTGGGCCTGATAGGCGTCGGCGGACTGGTAGGCCTCATCGCCTTGTATCTTCGTTTCGTGGCCGGAGCGGGCTACCGCCCGCTTCTGACGCTCGTGGTTCTGCTGGTGTTGCTGGGTATGCTTCTTTTTGTGGCTGGCTTTGTGGCTGAGCTGGTGACCGGACTGCGGGCCGAAGTGGAAGAGCTGCGACGAGAAGTACGGGAGTGACCGAACAGCCGGACGGGCCTCCGAACGGACTTCGGAGCCGAATCCGGCCGGTCACGCTCGCACTGCTTCTGGTGGGCTTGAACTTAATCCTCGGTTTTCTCCTCTTCGACCCGGCTCTATTCACCGGGGGCGACAACGCCCGCTACATGATTCTTGCCGATGCCGTGAGGACTGGGGAGGGGTATCGGGATCTGTATCTGCCCGGTTCTCCGTTGCACACCAAGTACCCTCCTGGATATCCCATGCTGCTGGCCGGCCTCGGCTTCCTAGGCGATCTTCAGCTCTTCAAGGTGGCTTCTGTGTTCCTTTCGGCTGGGACCGTCTGGCTGACTTATGTGCTGGCGTGGCGGCTGCATGGTGTAGGCATCGGGCTGCTAGCCACAGCGCTGGTGGCGGTGAATCCGGTTGGGCTCGAGTACTCGCACCTGGTGCTCTCAGAGGCGCTATTCGGCCTTATCGTGGTGGCGTGTCTCGCAGCCTATACAAGGCGGGACGGCCGTGATGAGGGCAGGGACGTGGGCTGGCTGGTCGTCGTTCTGGCTGCCGCGGCATTCCTGACCCGAACGGCAGGGTTGGCCCTGGCCGCCGCCGTAGTGGGGTTACTTGCGTACGCTGCGATTCGGCGCCGATCTCTCAGGGCCTGGCTGCCCGTCCTGGGACTGGCCGGGGTGATTGGCGGCTGGTTCGTCTATCAGCGGATAGGAGCGCCGGGAGGTCCGGGATATCTCGGTGAGCTCCTGCTGGTGAATCCGTACGAACCGGAGGCGGGTCGGCTTACGGTCGCTGGAGTATTCAGCCGGGCGGCAGTGAATTTCTGGCAGTATCTGACCTCGAGTTTTCCGCGCCTCTTGGCTGGAGCTGCCGAGTTGAATGCCGCGGCTGTCGGCTTAGGAATCATTGCCGGTGCGGCGGTTCTGGCAGGATGGCTTGCAGAAGCGGCCGCGAGGGTGCGGCTCACGACAGTATTTCTCCCTGTCTACATCATGTTGATATTGCTGTGGCCTTCGGTTTGGACGGACGCGCGCTTCTTGCTTCCGGTGTGGCCTCTGTTGGCCATCTATTCCCTGGCTGGCGCCAGAAGCGTATCGGCGCGCCTTTGGCCCGGCACCGGAAGCGCGGCTATCGCTATAGTGACTGTTCTCTTTCTGGGCCTCGGAGCGATATCCACGCACAGGCGCGTTCCCGTTCGGCGTGCCTGCCAAATAGCCTGGCATCATGGTGAGGCTTGTCTAGGCGAAGGATACGCGGAACTGCTCCGTGTGGCCGCCTGGGCCCGCGACAACACGCCGGTCGATGCCATCGTCGCCAATCGGCAGCCAGCTCTATTCTACCTTGGCTCAGGCAGGCAGGGGACTGTGTACACGTTCTCCTCGGCACCTGAGATAGTGCTTCGCGATCTGGAGAATATGCGTGCCACGTATGTCCTCCTCGACCGGACCAGCGTCACCACACTTCTGTACTTGGCGCCGGCAATCGAGGCCAACCCTGATCGATTCCGGCCGGTGTTTCAGGCCGGGTCCACGATCCTCCTCGAGCTTCTGTACGGTCAGGAAGCACGAGCGAGTCATGGAAGCGGGACAGGTTTGACTCTGGCGACCCTGGGCCGATGAGAATCACGCACATCGTCACAGCATTTCCGAGGAGCACAGACGATCTGATCACACCTTGGCTGGTAGAGTTGGTGCGCCGGCAACGAGAACGCGGCCTCGACGCCCGGGTCCTGGCTCCAGCGTATCGGGGAGGGCCCGCCGACGAACCTCTTCCCATCCCCGTGCGCCGGTTCCGCTACGCTCCCGCAGCCTGGGAGTCGCTTACGCATGATGAAACGGTGCCCGATCGTCTTCGCCGTAGGCCGCGCTACGCGGCCTTGTTGCCGGGGTACGTCCTCGGCGGACTCAGAGCGGCGTCCCAGGAAGGCCGCCAGGGACGGGGACCGCACATCGCCCATGTCCATTGGCCGGTACCTCACGCGCTGTTCGGCAGCTCGCTCCGGCGAGGCGCTCAAAGAGCCGGCGGAGAGGCAGGCCCGGCGGCTGTGGTATGTTCGTTCTACGGCGCAGAGTTGAGCTGGGTGCAGAATTCGAAGCCCTGGTTGCGCTCCCTTCTCTCGTGGGCGATACGCAGCGCGGATTCGGTGACGGCTATTTCGCGATCGACTGCCTCTCAGGTCGAAGCGCTCGGGGCGGCCTCCGTCCGGATCGTTCCATACGGCAGTGCGCTGGCCGACGACGGCCGTCCCCCGAGTCGCGAAGCGTTGGCCTCTCGGCACGCTGCCGGTTCATCCCCCGAGCCCGTGCACCTTCTGTTCGTCGGTCGGCTCGTGGAGCGGAAGGGTGTCGAGATCCTGGTCCGCGCACTCGAGATGGTGCGCCGCACGGTACCCGCTCACCTGACGATAGTCGGGGAAGGGGCCTGGAAACCTACTATCGAGGCCGTAATCACGGAGTGCAGACTTGCCGAACACGTTACCATGGCGGGACGAGTACCGACCCAGCAGCTACGATCCAAATACGAGGCGGCTGACGTGTTCGTCCTTCCCGCCGTGGTGGACGCCAAGGGAGACACGGAGGGCCTCGGCGTGGTGTTGATGGAGGCACTCAGCCTCGAAAGACCCGTAATTGCCTCCGAAGTAGGCGGGATTGTCGACATCGTCACGCACGGCGAGACCGGCTGGCTGGTGCCGCCCGGAGACCGTGCCGCACTCGCGGAGCAGATTCTTCAGGTTGCCGCGGATCCCTCCGGTTCGCGTGCCGTGGCACGGCGCGGGCGTGAGCGGATCCGGAAAGACTTCTCCTGGTCCAGCGTGTTGGACCGGACCGACGCGGCCTATGCGGAAGCCCTGGAGAACGTACGCGAATGACGGACCACTATGTACAGTATGTGGCCACACAGACCTATCGGGACAGCCGCCGCCGCAAGGCCGCTGTGATCGCCTACCTGTGCCGCGAGCAGCTCGCGTCCGCCGAACGCGTGGCGGACCTTGGCGCTGGGACGGGAATCATTCGCAAAGAACTAGAGGTAGAAACAGGCAAACCAATATGCGGTTTTGATATAGACAAGTCGTTCATCGTTGAGAGAGAGCGCATGACGGTGGCCGATGTGCTGGGGCTTCCGCTGAGGTCTGGAGACCTGGACCTCGTCCTGCTCAACCATCTGTATGAGCATGTGAGCAACCAGTCGGGCCTCTTTGAGGAAGCGTACCGGGTGCTGCGGCCCGGAGGGTGGGCGTACGTGACGGCAGGCAGCCGACGGGCTGTAATGGAGCCGCATTACCGGCTCCCGTTTCTGAGCTGGTTGCCCGCTCCCGCAGCGGCGGTGTACGTACGTATGTCGGGGCGCGGGGATGGCTACGAGGACATCAAGTTCCTCACGTACGGGCCTCTGATTCGGCTGATGCGCGGTGCGGGATTCATGATCCACGATATTACGGAGCGAGCGATCGACGATCTGATCGAGACGACGTGGGGACGGATCTGGGCCCGCGCGTGGGCTCCCGTGCGGGCGCTGCCGGCCGAGGCCCGCCGCTCGGCGCTCAGAGCCCTGGCGCCGCAGTGGTTCTTTCTGCTCGAGAAGCCGGCCGCTCCGTGAGGCTGTCTGACCGCGCAGCGGGCTTCCTGTTCGCGGGTGTGGCCCTGGTGTTGTCCGTGCTGTTCTACGGTGACTTCGTGTTCGATGGGACCCGAATGCTGTTCGGAACGGACATGCTGGATCAGGCCTACCAGCTGAGGCAGTTTGGTGTCCAGGAAATTAAAGCGGGCCGCGGTTTTCCGCTGTGGAATCCATTCCTCAACGGCGGTCTGCCGTTCCTGGCAATTCTCCCGGGACCCGCGTTCTATCCAACGAGCCTTTTGTATCTCCTGCTGCCGCTGTACCGGGCTATCGGCTGGACGTTCGTGCTCCACACGGCGCTGGCCGGCGCATTCGCCTACCTGGCCGGCCGGTGCCTGGGCCTGGACCGTTGGGCTGCTGCGCTGACCGGCCTGGCGTTCATGTTCACAGGCTTTGTGGTCTCGCTGCTGTACGGAGGGCATGACGGCCGCATGTTCGGAATGGCGCTCATTCCTCTCGCCTTCATGCTGCTGGAGCGCGGCCTCCAGGGCGGTCGGGTGGGCTGGTTTCTAGGTCTCGGAACCGTGGTCGCGCTTCAAATTCTCACGCCTCACGTGCAGGTAATGTACTTCTCATCGCTCACTCTTACGCTATACGCCCTGATCCGAGTCGTGGGTGTGGCTCGGCAGGACGGAGGCCGGCCTGAGGCGATTCGGCTGTTCGGGCTGTTTGGGCTCGCTTTCGCCGTAGCAGCCGGGCTCGGGGCGGCGCAGCTGCTCTCTACCTGGAGCATCCTCGACATCAGCGTTCGCGGCACCGGCGAGTCCGGTTACGCGTTCGCTTCTTCCTGGGCTCTGCCAACCCAGGAGCTGTCCGCACTCGTGCTGCCCGACCTCATCGGGTCGCTGAAGACCTACTGGGGAAGCAACCCCTTCAAACTGCATACGGAGTACCTGGGAGCCGTACCGGTGGCCCTGGCTCTGGTCGGACTATCTGGGTTTCGCAAGGATC